>DASPXM010000115.1:0-16239 GCA_035637295.1 Verrucomicrobiia bacterium | reverse complement strand
GAGAGAACCTGCTGTAAAGCAAGGTTCTGTCCCGGAAGCAATCGAGTCTGCATTCCTTCTCCGGCCATGCGTCGAGTTTACCGGCGTAGCAGACGGCGAGCAAGCAGCGCGCTACAGGATCACTTGCAAACGGACGCAGGTCCTACGGCTTTCCATTAACCATCATCCAATTAATCTCACCATCGAACTCCACGATTTCTGCGAATAGGTCACCGTCTTCAGTGCATGGAATGGCTATAAGATCGGCTCGAAATCCGGGCCGAATCCGGCCAAGAGTGTTCTGCTGACGTAGCGCTGACGCTGCATTCACAGTTACCATCTCGAAAATCTTGTCCGGTGAGACCGCCGGCTCATTGCGCTGAAACGCGCGCATCTCTGCAAACAAGCTCAAACTCTCATTGCTGGCGAGGCTGTCGGTGCCTAAGCACACACTAAATCCGAGCGCATGCAGCCGTTTAAATGGGAACCGGCTGTGACCAAAATACTCGTGGCTGCGCGGCGAGTGCACGACATGAAATTTTGTCTTCATTTTTTCCAGCAACTCGAAGTCGCTTTCGGTCAATTCGTTTAGGTGTGCCACGAGCCATCGCGCTAGGGCGCGACCGGTCCGAGCCGGACTGGCGTAGGGCGCGCCGACAAATTGCTCAAGGGGAGTCTCTTTCCCACAATCCTCCATCGGCCGTCCGATGCTCTTCATAAATTCGTAAAGCGGACCTGACGCATCGCGAAACATCTCCATTTCCTCTCGCGATTCCGCCAGATGCGTTGTGAGCAAAATATTCGGACCGGCTTCCTCACAGCGTTGATACAAATTTTTGGATGCCGTAAACAGTGCATGCGGCGCCAATCCGTAGTTTTGCGAAGACTTGAGTGATTCGATTACAGAATCGACAAGTTCATTTGCTCGGTCGGGTGAACGCGCATCAATTAATTCCGCAAACCACCACGTCCGAATTGGCGGATCCGGAAGCTGCCGGATCAATTCTGGAAACGCGGTCAGGTTTGCGATGGTTGTCGTGCCGAATCTCTTTGCCTCTTCGAACCCTTCGTTGATCGAAATGACATAATCCTTTGGTGAGAGTTTTAATTTCTCCGCGTTGATGGCCCGGATCCAATCGGTGAACGATTTTTGACGGGGAATTTTCCCGCGCAAACATGTGTAATCGAGATGGCAATGCGCGTTAATCAGCCCTGGCAAGAGGACCTGCTCGCCAAGATCGACAATCTCCTGGCCGCAATATCGCGCGGAGATTTCGGAAAATGTTCCAACATCGACAATGGAGCCGGCGGGAGCCGAGGGACATAGACGGGCAGCCCGAGAGGGTGACGAGCCGGGAGGCGAGTCATCAATTCGATCCCCGGAAACTGCGACCGCGCCATTCTCAATTGGCGCTCCATCCATCGTCACGACAGCGCGAGCGCGAACGATCATTCTCCTTTTACAACTTTCCGGCATGCGGCCACCAAAAGATTGCACGGCTCCTGGCAAAGCAGCGGAATTGTAGCCAGCGCTGCCTTGTCCGCCGGCCTGCCCGCAGGAGCCTCGGCAAAGGCGGGAGCTTTAGCGAAGGAGGAGGCGCCCGACCCACCCAATGCTTGGGTCTGATCCCAGGTCGGATCGAACTTTTGTTTTGGCAACTTTATTGACGCAATTGCGCCGCGCTGATCGCGCTTCCACAAGATCGTGCGTAAACAACCGCCATTTGACCGGCAAAAATCTGCGACCAGATCGTCAATCTGCGCATCCGAAATTTTGGCAGCGATACGATACATCCCCGATTGCCGTTCTAATGTTTCGCGTAGCGGTGTAGTGCGCAGCTCGCCAGTCTTCCAACCAACGAAGACGGCCAGCCTGCCCGGATAAAAGTGATCGAGCGCGCGTTTCAATTCCTCTCGTGTCCCAAGCTCCATGCGCCACCCGTGGCGCAAATTCGGCGCCGTTTTTAGGGGGCGGTAATTCCCAGCGTCGTCGTACTTCGCGAGGTTGATCGCGTCTTTTGCATTTCGAAATACTTCCAACTCATTACAGGCGCCGTCGTCGCGATGGCATAGAACGAGACGGTTGCCACTCTGTCGAACCGAGATTTGGCCGAAACAAAAAGGAACAGCTTCGAGGGCCTGCTCGACGGAATCTTCCATCGGTAGGGCGCGACCGCCGGGCGCGCCGTGCTAGTGCAAACAGTGCGCGATCAGACCGCCGGCACGCTCCAGAAATTCGCGATCTTCATTGCCGAAGGCGTTCAATTGGTCGCTCTCCACATCCATCATGCCAAGAATGCTACGGTGATCGTTGTTTCTCATCGGGACAACGATCTCCGAACGCGTCGTATGAAACGCGGGCAGATGCCGCGGATCTTTGTCCACGTCGCCGACAATAATCGGTTTGCCCGAGTCCAACGCGGCGCCGCAAAGTCCCTGCGTAATGGGAAAACGCGGGTAAGTCGGCGGCTCATCGCCTGTGCCCGCGAGAATCACGAATTCATCTTTGACGATTTTGTAAACCGCTAGCCATCGATAGTCACGCGCCGCACGAATCATCTCCACCAGTTGTTTCATTCGTTTTCGGGTGCAGCCGCCAGCCAGCGCAAATGCCCCGATCTCCTGCAGCTTCTTGCAAGTGGTTTCCTTCATTCGCGGGGAAGCAATCTTGCGCAAAAACAAACCAAGCGCGAGCGCGATTTCAACTTTTTGTAATGCCTGCCTGCTGGATGATGATATCTGCAAAACCGGGATCCGTGCCGATCGATGGCGCATAAAACAGCGAGCGGCCGTTGATCTTGTACGGATTGTGCCGGAAGATTTGGCCAGGCGCTGTAGCCGGGGGCGCTGACCCCGGCCGGCCGCGGTCAACGCCCGCGGCTACAACGATACCGATCAATCGCGGTATGTCTTCGTAACTGTGAAGTCCATCAGAAATGAAAAACGGGACCACGACCACGTTTGGCGTCTTCGTTAGTTTCAGCCAATCGGAAACCAGCGGCTGTTCTTCCATGTAAACGTTCAGCACTTCCGCGAATTTTCCGAGTCCATGGATCTTTTCTGCTTCGCGTTTTGCCGCTACGGCGCTGTTTTCGTTCAAGTCGGTGCCGTGCGCGACGATTAGCAGGCTGGTCTCGGCAAGATCGACACCGGGTGCGACCTCGCATGCGCGCTTGAGCAGCAATTCGGTCATTGCTGGATGATTCCCGACTGGCTGACAGTATTTCCATGTTTGTCCGCTCGGTCGTTTTGTTGTGGCGCCATTCAGCTCCAGCTCTCGGGGAATCACAGTCTGAGTGAAGTAGCCTTCGCTGATGAAATTTGGCACCACGCAGACTTCGCGGATCGATTCTGGATCAAACAAGAAAAGCGCGTCGCGCAAACTCGGTTCCTCTTTCCAGAAGCCACATTCCACCTCTGCAAAAATTTTACGTCGCCGGATTTCTGCAGCGTGCGCCAGCGTCGGCGCGCTGGAATCCGGGTTCACCGTCGAGCCATGCGCGACAATAAGAAGTGCAGCGTTTGATTGCACTACGAAACATCGAACATCGGACATCGGACGTCCAACATCGAATCAAAGACAGCTGGTAGCGGCTCCTCGCAGTCGAGGAGATTCACCCTGAGTGAGCGCACCCGTCTCCATGCAGGTGAGACGAACGCTCGAGCGCCTTCTTCACAGAGATCACTTCGGTGCGAGCGAGGCGAGAATTTGATCAAACCGTGGGTCGCTGCGCAAGGAATTCCATATGGGAAACAGTTTCAGTTCGCCGTAGGTGACGCCAAAATTTCTCGCCGAATTTCCTAGTTGCTGGAGCGCTGCATCGTTGTCACCAGTCCACGCGTAGATCGTCGCCAGATTTGTTACCCAGCAAGGGCCCTCCGACGAATCTTTTGAGATCGGAATTAGGTCGCACGCGTGTCGACCTTCCCGAATTGCGTTTTCTTTACGGCCAAGCGCGGCGTCGATGATCCCCAGCAGGCTCCATGCTGGCGCATACTCTGGTTGATCAACAGTAACGCGCTCCAAAATTGGCCGCGCCGCGCTGAAGGCGGTTTGTGCAGCGGCTTTGTCGCCAAAACTCCAAGCTACCAAACCAACGAGCCACTCCCGTGGAAAAAGAACGTTGCCGCGCGGCTCGATTAGCCCTTCCGGCGGGATAAAAGTCAGCGCATGTGCTGCTGCCTCACGATCGTGCGCGGCCAGTGCGCACAATACCAGCTGAAGCGCGACGTGAGAGGCTTCTGCCGGTCCCTCGGCTACGATGGCTGACAGCTGGTTATGCCAGGAATCTAGCTCGCCGCGCTCTAAGAAATCTAACCGAGCTAACTCCGCCCGCACAAAGTGGTCCCCTGGCGATACCCAAAGCGCTCGTTCGAGCAGTTGTCTCGACCGGGCAAAGCGACGCAGCGTGGAATGGGTAAACGCCGCCTCCACTATAATACTGTAGTTACGCGGGTCGAGCTCGATCGCGCGCTCAAAAATTCGTATTGCCTCATTCCATTGGCCCTGACGACGATCAATCGAGGCGGTGTACCAGTAAATTTCTGCGTTGTTCGGCAGTGTGCTGCGCGCGAGATCCAGCTCCGCACGTGCGCGGTCGTAATCTCGAAAGCCGTGGTAAGCATAAATTGCGCGGGCAACGTGAACCTCGTCGGCATCGGGCTGAAGCCGGGTCGCGTTCTGGAGTGCCACGTTAGCCAACTCACGGCGGCCAGGGGTGTGATCGAATCCTATCCAGTAGATGTCGAGGTGAACCCTGCATATTAGACAGTAAGCGAGGACGAAGCCCGGATCACGCGCGACGGCTTCCTCCAGCAGATGCACTGCCTTTAGCAAACTTTCCTTCCCACCAGGATCGGCCTCTGCTGCTGCCTCCAACTCCTTGGCGCGGACGTACAGATCATTGGCCACAACATCCCGTGTAGGCGCTTTGGCGATCGCCGCTTTCTCGCGCACCGAGAGATGCGCTCCGAGCTGCTCTGCAATACTGGCAGCGATTTCGCTCTCAATCGCAAATACGTCTGCGACGTCGCGATCATAATGCTCAGCCCAAACGTGTGTGTCAGTGCGCGCATCGATTAGTTGCACCGATACCCGTACCCGGTTACCGGCTCGGCGGACATTGCCCTCCACTAAATGGCCCACCCCCAGTTGCTGCGCGATCTCTTTGAGATTGCGTTTGATGCCGCTCTTATACTGCATGACCGAAGTGCGACTGATCACTTTCAAGTCGGCAATCTTGGAGAGGTTCGAGAGCAGTTCGTCCTGAATGCCGTCGGCCAAAAACGCGTTCTCCTTTTCGTCGCTGAGGTTTTCAAGCGGCAGGACGGCGATGCTCTTCTCCGGTCGTAAGCTCGTCGGTGCCGCTAATGATTTCGGCGCGAGCGACGCGACGATTTGCTCGAAGCGCGGGTCGCCGCGCAACGGGTCCCAAAACGGCAGCAGTTTCAATTGGCCATAACTGACGGTGCTCGGGGGTCGGACAGCAATGGCCAGTTGTTCGCACGCGAGATCCTTGTCACCAGCCCACGCAGCAATCATCGCCAGATACTCAATCATGAGCGGACCAGTGAGTGCATCTTTTTTCGCGGAAAGAAGTTCAACCGCGCGGCGGCCTTCGCGTAGAGCTTCCTCTTTTCGGCCGAGAGCGGCGTCGATCAAACCCAGCACGCACAATGCCGGGCCGTAATTGGGTTGGGCTTGAATCGCTTTTTCCTGGAGCGCGCGTGCCGAGGTAAATGCGGCGCGGGCTTTGCCTTCGTCTTTCGTCATCCGAGCAAGAACGCCTTCTATTAGCGGCCGATTGATGTGAACAACATAATCGGTCAGGGGTATTTCGCCCAACGCGTTCAACGCACTTGTTGCCGCAGCCAGATCGCGCTCAGCGAGCGCGCAGCTCAGCCAATCATTGGCCACATTCGGCAGCGCGCCGGGATTGGCGGCTCGAATGGAATCGATCGTTTGATGTAATGGCCTGGTATCGCCTTTCCAATGAAATTGGACGGCCGCAATCGCCACTTTCGTATTGATGTCGTTTGGCTCGATGGCCAACGCGCGCTCCAATACCGATATATCTTCAGCGTAACGCCGCAGAACTCCGTAACTGAGCGCAATCTGAAGGAGCATATCGGTATAGCGCGGGTCGAGATCAATCGCACGCTCCAGGTTGCGCGTGGATTCTTCCCAGCGCCCCTGACGCCTCTGGATGTAGCCTTTCAGGGTGAATAGCTGGGGATTATTTGGTACGGTTTGACCAGCAATTTCTAATTCGCCCAAAGCGCCGTCGTAGTCCAGGTACCCGCGGTAAAGAGTCTCAGCACGCGCCAGGTGCGCTTCACCTGCATCCGGCCGGAGGCGGAATGCTGCCTGTACTGCCGTTTCCGCTAACGCCAGCCGTCCAGGAGTATGGTCGAAGCCAAGGGAGTAAAGGAGACCGTGAGTGTGGGCGAGCTGGCAGTACGCTTGGAAAAACGACGGGTCCCGGGTGACAGCCTGATTCAGCAGATCGGCCGCCTGAAGCAATTTGGTTCTCGTGATGCTGCTAAGATTTGTCAGAAGAAGATTTTGGGCGCGGGCGTAAAGATCGAAAGCGGTGAGATCGACCGTCGGCGGACGCTCGATTTCGCTTTTTTCGCTTTGCGAAAGCTTCGCCTGTAACTGATCGGCAATCGCCTTTGCGATCTCACTCTGAATCGCGAATACATCAGAGAGATTGCGATCGTAAGTTTCTCCCCAGAGATGCCGGTCAGTGCGCGCATCAATCAACTGCGCGTTGACGCGCACGCGATTGCCAACGCGCTGTACGCTTCCTTCCACCACATGTGCCACGCCGAGTTGCTGGCCGATCTTGTGCAAATTCCGCGCCACTCCGCTCTTGTATTGCATCGTCGAGGCGCGGCTGATCACTTTTAGATCGGCGATCCTGGCCAGATCGGTTAGAATCTCGTTCTGCACGCCATCGGCGAAGAACGCATTCTCTTCTTCTTTGCTCAGGTTGCTGAACGGAAGCACAGCGATGCTTTTTTCCGGCGGTAAGGTCGTCGCCAAGTTCCGATGCCGGTAGAATGGAAGCGCCAGCGCAACGGCAAACACTAGGAATGCGAGCACCAAAGCAATCGGCGATCGTGCCCAGCGTAGCCATGAAGGCGTCCTCGAGCGCTCCAACTCAGCTTTCAATTCCAGTTTGTGGCGTAGATTCTTGAGCGCTTGAAGCATTTCGCCGGCACTCTGGTACCGCTCCTTGCGATCTTTGCGCAGCGTTCTGCTGATAATCTGCTGAAGCTCAGCCGGAGAGTGCCTGACATAACTCGCGAGCGGCGATGGCTCCTTCTCCAGAATCGAAGTCATGACTTCTCTTGGTGTGTCGCCGATGAATGGCGCGTGCCTCGTTACCATTTCGTAAAGGACTGCGCCTAGACTCCAGATATCGGTCCGTTTATCGACCGGCGCGCCGGACGCCTGTTCCGGCGACATGTAATGAACGGTCCCCAGTATCAAGCCCAGGTTGGTCTCAACCAGCAAGAGCGCTTCGTCTTTTGGCATCGTTGCCGCTGCTTCCTGTTCGGCAAGCTTTGCGATCCCGAAGTCGAGCACTTTCACATATCCGTCCGACCGAAGCATGATGTTCGCCGGATTGATGTCACGATGGACAATCCCGGCTTCATGGGCAGCGGCGAGCGCGCTTGCCACCTGGATGGCAACATCGACAGCTTCGCCGAGCTCCATTTGCCCGCGCATCAGACGTTGACGCAGTGTCTCGCCCTCGATCAGTTCACTGGCGATATAGTGGGTCGAGTGATCCTCGCCGATCTCGTAAACCGTCAGGATGTTTGGATGATTCAGCGCGACTACCGCGTGCGCTTCCTGTTGAAACCGCTTCAGGCGCTCTGCATCTCCGGTAAAGCGCGCCGGCAGAAGTTTGAGCGCGGCCTTCCGACCCGCTGTCATGTCGGCGGCCAGATAAACCTCTCCCATCCCGCCACTGCCGATTCGTTTTGAAATTTTGTAGTGACCGAAGGTCTGACCGACGAGCAAGTCAGTTTGCCCATTTCCAATAATTCTCGTCGCAATGCCGGCAGCTGAGGTTTCGATGAAGCTGCCTGCTCGTTGACGCGAAGCGAGGAGCGCTTCAACTTTGCGGCGCAAAAGCTCATCGCCTTTGCAGGCCGTTTCCAGAAATTGAGCAACGTCGCCCGAGTCTTGATCCAGCGCTGCGTAAAAGATTTCCTCAATCCTTTCTAGCTGCGCCGGCGTCATATTCGACCCGCTATCCGAGGGTAATCACCACTCTAATGTATTTAATCCACGCTGTGCAATTCCGTATACAACCATAGCTTGGCAAATTCCCAATCACGCCTCACCGTCATACGGGCGATCTTGAGCACTTCTGCTATCTCGTCGTAGTTCAGTCCGCCAAAAAATTTCAGCTCGACCACTTGAGCTTTTCTTGAGTCGAGTGCGGCCAGTCTTTCCAGTGCCTCGTGCAGATCAACAATTTCCTTAGATTGTTGCGGTGAGAGGATTGCTGATTCATCCAACTCTATCCTGGCCCCGCCGCCACCGCGTTTTTGCGCGCGGTTGCTTCTGGCGTAACTGACCAGAATTTGACGCATTGCACGAGCGGCGACGGCCAAGAAGTGCGCCCGGCTCTGCCAGTTTGGATTGGTTTGGTCGGCCAGACGCAGATACGCCTCGTTAACCAGCGCGGTCGTTTGCAGTGTGTGGTCCGTGCGTTGTCCGCCCATATGATGATGAGCGAGGCGTCGAAGTTCTTCGTAGACCAACGGGGTTAAGTCTGCGAGGGCAGCATCATCTCCGTGACTCCATTGCTGCAGGAGCTGCGTCACTCTGTGCGGAGACACCGAAGGCTCTTCCATAAGGTGCTCTTGTTAGGCTATCACCCACAGAAACTTTCTGCACGCGGAAGCTTTTCTAAAAAAACCCTAATTCAGATGATCACTTTGGTCGCCCGTTTTCGTTTATGGCGATGAAAGGAAAACGACGAAACCAAAAAAAGATCACAGCAACAATCGAGCCCCAAGCAAAAGCAAGGAAAAACAATGAATCCGCTGACTCAGTTCAAAAAAATATCAATCCTGCCACTTCTCATCGCACTGGCGCTCCTCGTGCGCGCCACACCCGCAGCAGCGCAGGCCAACGAGGTCACGCACTGGAACCAGATTGCGACGTCGACGTTGGTCGCGTTCCCGCTGGCAGCAGGCGGCGCAGCGCCCGCATTCCAGATCAACATGGCGATGACGCAGGGTGCGGTTTACGACGCGCTCAATGCGATTGAGCCGAGGTATCAGCCCTATCTTCTCCAGACGCGCTTTGACTCGAGCGCCTCGAAGGAAGCCGCTACCGCGACAGCGGCGTATCGCGTTCTTTCCAACATTGTCTCGACCGTGCCCGAGAACATCGTGTTCGACAGGGCAACCTTACTGGAAAGGCTGACGACAGAATACAACAATTCGCTCAATGGGATACCACCAGGTCCGCGGGATGCCGGCATCGCGGCAGGCAACGCCGCGGCCGACGCGATGATTGCGGCACGGCACGGGGAAGATTTCTGCCCGTGCGCCGACGGGCGCTTCGGGCCGTCACCGTGGGTGCCGAACGACGAACCCGGGCATTGGCAGCCGCTGCTGGATCCGATCACCCACCAGCCGCAGCTTGATCCCACGGCGTGGGTCGCGAACGTGCGCCCGTTCCTGATCCAGAGCCCCTCGCAGTTCCGTACCGACGGCCCGAACGCGCTCACTAGCACCGCGTACGCGGAGGACTTTAACGAGGTCAAGGCGCTCGGCCGAATCGATAGCGCGATCAGGACCGATGAGCAGACGCACATCGCGATCTTCTGGCAGAGCCCCCAGCCGTGGAACGCCGTCGGCCGGAATCTAATCGCCGACCCGCAATACGCCGTGGACATCGTCGACAGCGCTCTCTTGTTCGCGATGATGAACCTGAGCACCGCGGACGCGGCGATCAACGCTTGGAACGACAAGTACTACTGGGATTTCTGGCGACCGTGGGCGGCGATCCAACGGGCGGACGAGGACGGCAACCCGGACACCGAGCCCGACCCGGCGTGGACGGCGCTCATCACGGCGCCGTACCCCGAGAACCCGTCGGGAGCCTGCTCTCTCTCCGGCGCGCACCTCGAGGTGCTGCAGATGTTCTTCGGCACGGACAGGATCCGGTTCGGTGTGACGAGCAGCCGCTTCCCAGGCGAAACGCGCTACTTCGACCGGTTCTCGGACGCTCTCAAAGAGATCATCGAGGCCCGCATCTGGGCGGGCCTGCACTTCCGCGCTGCTGACATACAAGGGAAGATTCTCGGCAGGAAGGTGGTCCACTACATGGCGAGGCACTACTTCCAGCCAGTCCAATGACGCCGACGACGGACATCATTTCAAAACCAACACGGAAATACAAACGTGCCAACAACAATCCAGCCTCAATAAAGAAAGCAAGAACAATGAATCCACTGACTCACTGCAAAAAAATTCTATCACTTCTCATCGCACCGGCGCTCGTCGTTGTCGCCGCGCTAACCGCGCTACCGGCCCGCGCAGCGCCCCCCAAACGTGCGGCCTGACCGTCACGGGGCTGATTGACCCCAACAACCCGAACCAGGCGGCGCAATTCGCTGAGATCATGTCGTACGCCAAGATTGGTGACTGGAAAGCCAAACTCTCTATCGACCAATTCCAGCTCTACGTCGTGGAGGTCACGATTCAGCCGGGCGGCTGGCTCGGCTGGCACAGTCATCCAGGGCCTGAGCTTTGTGGTTGTCAAATCCGGCACCGCGAGCTTCTACGAGGCTGACGACCCCACCTGCACGCCGGTGAGAATTGGAACTCTTGGGACGTTCTTCGAGCCAGCCGGCGACGTGCACATGGTCCGAAACGAAGAGGCCGTCCCGCTGGTGAATCTCGTGATCCAGCTCACTCCACCCGGCGCGCCGAGAGCCATCGGCAAACCGGATCCCGGCAATTGCCCACCACTTACTTGCCCATAAAGCGAAAGCAACCACCAAAGAAAGGAAGAATCATGAATCCACTGACTCAGTTCAAAAAAATACAAATTCTACCAGTTCTGATCGCACTGGCGCTCCTCGCGCTCGCGTCTCCCACCGTCGCCCGCGCGAACGCCGTCACCGACTGGAACCAGATTGCGTCGGACACGCTCGTCGCTTTCCCTGGCCCGGCGGGTGGAGCACCGTCCGCGCTTCAGTTAAACATGGGGATGACGCAGGGCGCGGTTTACGACGCGCTCAATGCGATTGAGCCGAGGTATCAACCCTACCTGCTCGAGGAGCGCTTCGATCCAGGCGCCTCGAAGGAAGCCGCTACCGCCACCGCCGCTTACAGGGTGCTCTCCAACATTGTCTCGACGGTGCCTGACAGTATCCCATTTCCTAACAAGCAGCAGTTATTGGATACACTGGCCACTGAATACACCAACTCGCTCGATGGCATACCGGATGGCCCGCCCAAAGACCACGGGATCGACGCGGGGAACGCCGCAGCCGCCGCGATGATCGCCGCACGGCAAGACGACGGACGCTTCACGCCGTCGCCGTGGGTGCCGAATTACGAACCCGGGCATTGGCAACCGCTGCTGGATGCCAACGGTAGGCCAATTCTCGATCCGACGGCATGGGTAGCGAACGTGCGCCCGTTCCTGATACAGAGCTCCTCGCAGTTCCGTACCGACGGGCCGAACGCGCTCACGAGCACCGCGTACGCGGAGGACTTTAACGAGGTCAAGGTGCTCGGCTCGGTAAACAGCCAGACCCGCACACCCGAGCAGACGCACATCGCGCTCTTCTGGGGGCAAAACGCCGGGGGCCCTGCGTTGATCTGGAACCGACTCGCACGGAGCTTAGTTGGTCAATACGCAATTGATCTCGGCGACAGCGCGTTCCTGTTCGCGACGATGAATCTTAGTGCCGCCGATGCGGTGATCAACTGCTGGAACGACAAATACTACTGGGACTTCTGGCGGCCGTGGGCTGCGATTCAACGGGCTGACGAGGACGGCAACCCGGACACCGAGGCCGACCCTACGTGGACCGCGCTCCTGACGGCGCCGTATCCCGAGCATCCCTCGGGGCACCTATCTCTTGACGGCGCGGTTGTGGAAGTGCTGCAGATGTTCTTCGGCGACAGGACGGCGTTCGACGTGACAAGCACCCGCTTCCCCGGCGAAGTCCTCCACTTCGACCGCTTCTCCTTGGCGCTTAGAGAGATCATCGACGCCCGCATCTTGGCGGGACTGCACTTCCGCACCGCGGACGTACAGGGAGCGGTGCTCGGCAGGAAGGTCGCCGACTACATGGCAAGGCACTACTTCCAGCCGCTTGATTCAGACAGAGGCAGACCCAGGTAATTGTCCCAGATATTAACTGAGAACGACTCCGGTCTGATCACAGTTGTAAATCGTCCCAGCGGGCCCTTCTTCGGAAAAACCGCTGGGACGAAAGGTAGGTGCGAATGTGCGCGCTAGCTCTAGGGCGATTGAGTCAATTGCCCCTACCTCGCTCTCATTATTTCATCCGATGGCGTGATCAGGAAGAGATTCCTCGACTTCACTCGGAATGACAAAAGCGGAGTAAGGTTCGCGGTTGCTTGCATGCTTGTGACGGAGCTTGATATTGTTTTCGGATGCGTTTTCGGACCTACAAGAACACCGATCTGACGGTTAGCGAAGTCGGCTTCGGTTTGTGGACCATTTCCACCGGCTGGTGGGGAAAATTTACCGAGGGCGAAGCGATTGCGCTCATGCACAAGGCATTCGATCGCGGTGTCACTTTGTTCGACGCGGCTGACACGTACGGAAACGGATTAAGCGAAGAGTTGATCGCAAAGGCGTTCCCGAACCAGCGGGACGAAATCGTAATCGCGACCAAGGTCGGTTACGATTTTGTTCATTACGGCGAAGCACGCGGGCGAGGGCAGCGGGAAATTCCGCAGGATTTTTCGCCGGAGGCCATGATCCGCGCGACGGACGCCGCCCTGAAGCGTTTGAAGACGGATCGGATCGATCTTCTGCAACTGCACAACATCCGGATGGAGCAGGTCTATGAGGACGCGCTTTGGACGACTCTTGAGAAATTAAAATCCACCGGGAAGATTCGTTATTACGGCATCGCACTTGGACCCGCCATTGGCTGGCTTTATGAGGGAACAAATTCTATTCGCGAACGAGACGTCACAAGTGTGCAACACATCTACAACATGCTTGAGCAGCATCCCGGACGCGCTATTCACGATGCGGCTACCAACGCCGGCAAGGACACAATGTTCCTAATTCGGGTGACGCATTCTTCTGGGATGCTCGAAGGAAAATACACTGCGGAGACGACGTTTCCGCCTACCGACCATCGCAGCCATCGGCCGCGCAGTTGGCTGCTGAATGGAATTAAAAAGATTGATCAACTGCGTTTCCTCGAAAATTCCGAGCGCACGCTTGGGCAAGCGGCGTTGCAATGGTTACTTGCTGACGATCGCGTGGCGTCGACGTTGCCGAACATTTACAACGAAGAACAGCTCGTTGAATTTGCGAAAGCTCCAGAATGTCCAACCTTGACTGCCGATAACATGGCGAAAATCAAAGCCCTCTATGCCGAAAATTTCGGAGTTGAAGAAGCGCCGCCGAAGTTCAAAGGCACGATGGAGCTGCCGAAGGAAACTGCGGCCGCGTAGCACGTCATCCTGAGCGCAAGCGAAGGATCTCGCACAAATATCTTAATCACCCAAGGTCTGAGAAACCGTGCACTGTGATTGTGAGGTCCCTCACTTTGTTCGGGATGACACGCGTTTTGTAAGACGATTAATCTGACTCGTCTTCTTCCTCTGCCGGTTCAGCACGGCGAATTTCTGGTTGTTCGCGCCCGCGACGCTGTCGCTGGCCGACTACCTTTTCACCTTTGTAAATTTCTTTGAAGATATCGGCGATCATTGGGGCAGCCGCAGAGCCGCCATGGACTTTGCTGCCGACGTCGCCCTCGTAAAGAGCCGCGAACGCATATCGCGGTTGGTCGGCTGGCAAAAATCCGGCAAACCATGCCGCCGTGCGCTCTTTATTTTTGGGTCCCCATTGCGCCGTGCCAGTTTTACCGGCGACCTCAGTATTATCGAGGCTGGCTTGGTGCGCGGTACCGCCCCCTCCATTCACGACGTCGATCATTCCTGTGTGCAATTCGTCCAGCGTCTCGGATGACAGGTTTAGCGTTCTCTTCGCGCGCACCTGATAGGCAGTAACAATTTGGTTATCGAATGTCTGCACCTGTTGGACCAGCCGTGTTTGGTACAATGTCCCGCCATTTGCTACGACGCCCATCGCCTGGGCCATTTGCAACGGAGTGGCCTGCGTGTCTCCCTGGCCAATCGACATGTTTGCGATATCGCCGTTGAGCAGCCTGCGACCATGCGTCGCCTTCATGTATTCATCGTTTGGAATGCGGCCTTCCGCTTCGCCGCGTAAAGGGATGCCGCATTTCGCGCCAAAGCCCAATTGCAACGCCCAATCGATGATGGGTTGCGCGCCGGTTCTGATCCCAACCTGATAAAACCATGTGTCGCACGATTCGGTGAGCGCTTGCACGAAATTCAACGCGCCGCGATTGCCCTTTTTCCAATTATGGAAAGTGACGTTGCCAATCTGAATTGACGGCACGCATTCATATCGGTCGTCCGGCTGGACGGCACGGCTTTCGAGCGCGGCAATTCCAACCGCAACCTTGAATGTCGAGCCCGGTGGATAGGAAGAACGATACGCTCGCGGCAAAAGCGGAATGTCTGGATCGTTCTGCAAGATTTTGAGTTGCTCAGCCGAGATCGACGGGACAAATAGATTTGGATCGAAGGTAGGCCAGGAGGCCAACGCCAGAATGTCACCATTGTTCGGATCGATAATCACAATGGCACCGCGCTTTGCTTTTGATTCCAGCGCCTTTTCGGCGAGTTGCTGAAGACGCAGGTCAAGCGTAGTGACCACGTTGTACCCGGGCTCAGGCGGAGAAATTAGTTTATCGGAGGTCTTTCGACCATCTTTATCAAAGGTGAGTTTGTATTCGCCATGCTTGCCTGTGAGCATTTCGTTGAACGTTTGCTCGAGTCCTTCGCGTCCCTCGGTTTCAGGCCAGAGAGTCTCGTGATTATCAACGATGCCGTCAGGATTTCGCCCGGTCTTGCCGGTGTAACCGATAATTTGGCCGGCCACTTTTCCGTTCGGATAAACACGCACATAGATCGGGCGCACAATAACCCCGGGCGGCGGATCATTTTTGATCTGTTCGTACTCCAACTGGCTAAGATTCTGCGCGATCTCCATCGGCATGATTCCCCTGTTATGGTAATGACGAAGGATCGCTTCATCGGAAATCTTAAGTTTGCGACCAATCAACCTGGCGGTCCTGTCGATCTTTTCCCTGGCGAAGCTGAGCACCTGCGCGTCGGAAAAATCAAGCGGCGTAGGGAAATTGATGGCGAGATTGTAGCTGAGCCGATTTTGCGCGAGCGGCTCGCCATTGCGGTCTGTGATCTGGCCGCGCGGTGCCGGAACGTCGAGGATGTAAGTGCGCGCGAGTTTTTGCGTCTCAAAGGTGGGCTGGATTGTTTCCTCTTCAGCTTGCGGAGTCGCGCTGAGGCCAGGCACAGCCGATGGCGCGAGCGCCTGGGCAGACAATGAAGTCGGCGTTGCCAGGATCGAGAATGCGATCCATAAACCGCCAAAAGTTCCCCAGAGTGATTTCATTCGAACAAGAATCTGTGTAAATCTGTGAATGGAGCCAGTGGGATCGGCGACGTAGAAGGTAAAGCCGCGATGGGTAGCGGCGAGCGAGCTGGGAAGCGAGCGAGTTTCAATGGAGCCAGTGGGATCGGCGACATAGAAGGCAAAGCCGCGATGGGTAGCGGCGAGCGAGCTGGGAAGCGAGTGAGTTTCAAATCTGTGAATTAATCAATGCTTTTGCAGGAATTGATGCACTTCTTCGGCCAACTTTCGGCCTATCCCGTCCGTGGAAGCGATCTCATCCACCGACGCTCTACGCAGGCGATTCACCGAACCGAACCTTCGCAGTAGTAAATTCTTCCGGTTCTGACTCACACCGGGGCAATCGTCAAGAATGCTTTCACCAACACGTTTCTTCATGAGCAGTTGATGATATGCGTTGGCGAAACGATGAGCCTCGTCGCGAATGCGTTGAAGCAATCGCAAGGCGCCGGAGTCCAGTGGGAGTTGCAGCGGCAGGG
>DASPXM010000114.1:0-6929 GCA_035637295.1 Verrucomicrobiia bacterium | reverse complement strand
TCGTCGCCTTTGCACTGGTAGGGGCCGTACGGCGCGGCGATCAGACTGCGGTTGCCCTCTGGTTTTGGCTCCCGTTGGTTGACGGTGTATTCCAAATATTTCGGCCCGAGCAGCGACGCGCCAATCTCCTGCTGCGCGCTATCGATCCATTGGCCAAAGCCGGATTTTTTTCTTTGGATCAAGGCCAAAACAACGGAGAACGCTCCGGTGACGCCGCCCATGAAGTCCGGATGCTGGGTGCGCGGCTCAGCCGTCGCGGTTGTGGCATCTGGATAATTCCAGAGGTACGTCGTGCCCATGGTATTGCCGACGTTGGGACCATAGGTCAGATCTGCTGCGTGCGGGCCGGTGCAGCCCATGCCTTTGACGCGAATCAAAATAATCCGAGGGTTAATCTCTCTGAGCTGCGGCCAATCGAGTCCCCATTTTTCCAAAATGCCCAAGCCGAAATTCTCCACGAGCACGTCGGATTTCTTCAACAGCTCTTTAACCAGTTCGCGCCCTCTGGGCGTTTGCATGTTCACCGTGAACGATTTCTTGCCGCGCTGGAGTTTCATGAAGTCGGGTTTCTTGTTCCACAGCTTGGGATCTTCACCGCGGTGGCCGTCGCCGCGCAGACGAGTCTCGCAGCGGATGACTTCCGCGCCGAACTCACAGAGCACGCGCGCCACGGTGGGACCAGCGGCGCCGGTGGTCAACTCGACAACCCGAATGCCTTCTAGAGGAAATTGGCTCATAGATGTTTGCCTACCCTTTACATTGACTTGGAGCGATGGAGTATTGGAGTGATGGAGTGTTGGGACGCCCGAGAATTCCAGCACTCCAATATTCCAGTATTCCATCACTCCATTTTGTCTTCAGATCACCCCTTCGGCTCGAAGCGCGACGAGATCGTCGTTGTTCATGCCGAGCTCTTCGACGTAGATTTCCTTGTTATGTTCGCCGAGCAGCGGGGCCGGCCGGTAGATTCCTCCCGGGGTTTCCATCAAGCGCGGTACAACGCTGAACTGCTTGTACTTGCCGATCACCGGATGTTCCATATCGACGAAGAGTTCCCGCGCCTTGGTTTGTTCCATCTCGATGAATTCGCCGGCGGTATTGATCGGCGTGACGGCAATGCGACGCTTCTGTCCTTCTTCGTAAAGCTCTTCTTTCGTATACTTCGCGCAGAATTCCGCGATCGCTCCCACCACGATGTCCGGATGCTGCCGCCGATAGGACATCTTTTCGAACTCCGGCCCGGCGATAGACACTGGACGCCCCATCCAATCGACCAGCCGGCGCCACTGCTCGACCGGGATGATGAAGATGCGCGCATAACCATTCTTGGTCGCATAAGGATCGTACAGATCGGTCTCTTCGCCTTTGCGGGAGGCGCGCGCGGGCTTAGCGCCGGTATAACCGTAAGTGGGAATAAAATAGCCGGCGATATGGCCGGCGCACTCGTGCATCGACACGTCGATGTATTGGCCGTTGCCGCTCTCTAATCGATGGTAAAGCGCGACCGCGATGCCAAACGCGCCGTAGGTCGATGCCATACCATAGGCGATTTCGCCGGGCGGTTGCAGTGGCGGCTCGCCGGGTTCGCCGGCTAAATACAGCAAATTGCCGAGCGCGATGCCCGCCATGTCGTTCGCTTTGTAATCGCGCCACGGGCCCGTTTGGCCGAAGGGAGTGATCGACGCGTAGACGAGCCCGCGATGTTGCGCGTGCAAGGTTTCGTAGCCGATCCCCAACTCATCCATTCGCCCCGGCCGAGCGGTTTCGATCACCACGTCGGCTTTGCGGGCCAGTTCGATAAAGATGGCGCGGCCGTCGGGCTTTTCGACGTCGAGAGTGACGCTGCGTTTGTTGGTATTGAAATGGAGACAGTAAAGGCTCTTTTCCGGATGTGGCGTGTCGTCTTTAAAAGGCGGTATGCGCCGCGATTCATCACCCGATGGCGGTTCGATCTTGATCACGTCGGCACCCATGTCGGCCAAAAGTTTCGTACAGTGGAGACCGAGCGGTCCAGCGAGATCGAGCACGCGATAATCGGACAACGGGCCGATTCTGGTAACTTTGTCCATGAAATTCCTCAGAACAGGAGGCAAACTTGTTTCGATGGCGATTCTTACTTGGACGTTGCGATCGTGTCAAGGCGCGAATCCAGATTTACTAATTTGTCGGAACGCCCTCTGACACAAGCAGCGCTACCGGAAAATGTTTAAGCGCGCTGGCGAGAGATATTGCGTGGCCATTGCGAAGGAGATGACCGCTGATGGTGTCGCGCCAGGAAAAGTGCGCTTCTTCTGGAAGCAAGATCTCCGTATCTTTCCAGACTTCCGCGCCGAGGGGAAATTGCTTGTCATTGACGAGGCGCGTCAGCATGCGCGGCGCAACTGCGAGGGCCCAGCTGTTATGCTCGCGGCGCGCGAACGCAATGACGTGATCTTTCCAATGGCCGCGAATCGCCAGAGGGATATACTCGCCGGATTGAAAAAGCGCCGGGCTCCGCTTTCTCGCGTCGAGCGCCCGTTGAACCAATAACAACTTCACATATCCGTCGTGTTTTCTTGTGAACAGTTCGGTCAGGACGGCGTCCGGGTCACACGCGGCGTGCTTCGCGATCGCGCGAGATAGTTTCTTTCGGGTTTCAAAGTCCACGGGACGGCGATTGTCAGGGTCGACAAAACTCAAATCCCATAGCTCGGTTCCGCGGTAGAAATCCGGCACGCCGGGAGAGGCGATTTTGATTAGCGTTTGCGATAGCGAATTGAGGATGCCGTAGTGCGCAACTCTGGCAGCGAAGCTGGAAAGGTTCTCCAAGAAGCGGTTTGTTTCCGATCGGTCTAAAATTTTCTCGATGAAGCTCGTGAAGGCGTCTTCGTACGCTAAATCGGGCTTCAACCATTCGGTGTAAACCTTGGCCTCCCGAACGGCCTTGACGATGTAGGCTTTAAGTCGATCGAGAAATTCCGCTTCCGGTACGAGAGGAAAGGCGCCGATCAGCGTTTGATAGAGGAAATATTCATCGTTTCGATCAGGTGCTTCCATTCCCTTGAGTTTGGTTTTTTTCGATCGGTTGAGCTTGCTCCACAGCTCGATGCATCTTTTCCATTCGTCCGGCACTTCCGACAATACGTTGATCCTGGCCGAGGCATCTTCGCCACGCTTGGTGTCGTGGGTCGTTGTGGTGTTCATCGCGTGGGGCCAGCGGTCGCGGCGTTGTCGATTGAATTGATGAAGCTCGTCCGGTGACATGCCGAACCGGGCCGGATTGCCGCCGACATTGTTGAGCGACAAGAGCCGGTTGTAGACATAAAAAGTGGTATCCTCGAAGCCTTTGGCCATCAGCGGAGCAGTCAGCTGCTGAAAGCGCATGACGAAGTGCAGCCAGCGCTTTTGCTCCTCGTCGGGGGTATGATTGTCGAATTCGAGCAGCAGAAATCGGGCGATGAAGTTAATTTCGAGAAGAAGTCCGGGATTGGCCAGCCTGGCCTTGTCGATAGCTTCTTGTAACAGCAAACGGTCTTGTGTCGCGAAGTTTTGCTCGCTGACATAGCTCCGGTAGACGGGGAAAAATGTCAGCAGCTCCACGAGCGCTCTTTTCGAGCCGTAAAGCGTGACGTCCGCGCCATGGCGGTCTCGACTCGATATGCTCTTGAGCAGATGGGCCAGGCTTTCGATATCTCCGGCCATGTACTTGCCGATGATGAGTCGTTTTTTTTCAATCGCGATCTGCGGACAAGGAGTATCCATGTCACTGAATCGTGCGTAGGTCTGAGTAAATTTTTTCTCGTGCCGGCGATCGCAGAAAATGCCGTTGACGTAATTCAAGAAATCGTAGCCAGTAGTGCCTTGCACCGGCCACGCCGGCGGCAAGTGTTCCTCCAGGTCGAGAATCTTTTCGACCACCAGGTAAATATCGCCCAGCTCTTGGCGTAGTCGCTGCACGTATTTGAACGGATCGTAAAGCCCATCGATGTGGTCGATTCTAAGACCGGTGAATTTTTTTTCGCGGACAAGTTTGAAAATGAGCTCGTGGGTATGGCGAAAGACTTTCTCGTCTTCCATCTTTAACGAGATTAGCTCATTGATGTTAAAGAATCTCCGGTAATTGAGCTCTTCCGCCGCGACTTTCCAAAAAGACAAGCGATAAAGTTGTTCTGACAGAAGCTGATCCAAGAGATCGAAACTTCCGGGGTCGCCTTTCGTGCCGTTGTACCTGGCCACGTTGGCGTCGATAAACTCCTTGATCTCCGGACTTCCCGTGTAGAGTTCCCACAGCATGCTTTTGGTAAAAATCACCTGGTCGGCGCGCTCCCGAGTTTCTTCTTTGGGCGGTAGGTTCTTGAGCACGAACAAAACCCCGAGCAACTTGACAAAGTCGGGATGCTTGCCGCCGAGCTTTCTACGCAGCGCGGCCAACCCGTGCGTAAAAACGTTACTGTAGGACTCGATAATCACCGGAAGCTTCAAGTCGAAGTAGCTGATGCTCAGTCCGTTCGAATCGTAGTGAAGTTTTATCTCCGCGTTTTCGAGACACTCGCCATAAAATCCGCCGAGAAACGGCGCAAGGATTTTCCCCCTGATGCCTTCGTACGGATGATTCCAGTCGATGTCGAAATAGTGGAAGTAGGCCGAGGCCGGCCCGTTTTCCAGCACGTCCATGAGCATCCGATTTTGACCATCGTAGGCCATGTGGTTGGGCACGATGTCCTGAATCCATCCCATGTCGCGGCGTCGAACTTCCTCGATCAACGCTTCGAATTCTTCGACCGTGCCCAACTCCGGATTTAACTGATTCGGATCGACGACGTCGTAACCGTGCGTGCTACCTTTTCTCGCTAGAAAAATGGGCGACGCGTAAATGTCGGAAACGCCGAGCCCGTGAAGGTAGGGCACGATGTCTTTGGCCGCTGAGAAGCCAAACGCCGGGGTAAACTGTATTCGATAAGTCGCGAGTGGAATTCTCATAACGTGACGGCATACTCACTGACGGAATTCTGCGTTTTGTCGCTGGCGGCGTGACGGTGAATTGATCACGCCATTTTCCTCCTCAGATTCGTGGTTACGAGGCAGCCGCAGAAGTGCGAGCGAGCGACCGTGCAGCAGATACGGCCGGGCGCCGCGCAATTGACGTTGCTCGCGCCGGGTTATCGGTTCACTGGTGTCGAGAATCACCCACCAATGCAGCTTACGGCGGTGCGCCGGGAGCACGAACGATACCGTCTCATGATGGGCATTCAAAAGAATCAGTAAGGTATCATCCGCCACGCGGTTGCCCCGGCCATCGACCTCCTCGATGGCGTCACCGGCGAGTCGCAAACCAAAACTCCTCATCTCAGGATTAGCCCAATCCTCATCGGTCATCTCCTTGCCATCCGGACGAAACCAAGCGAGGTCTTTGACTTCCGAGCCGCGGATCTTGCGGCCTTGAAAAAAGTGGCCGCGGCGCAGCACAGGGTGTTGATGAAAAAGCTGGATGAGTAGCCTGGTAAATTCCAACAGCTCTCGGCGCGATCTGTCCCAATTCCAATCGACCCACGAAATTTCGTTGTCCTGGCAATAGGCATTGTTGTTACCGCGCTGGGTGCGGCCGAATTCATCGCCGGCAAGCAGCATAGGCACACCCTGCGATAATAAGAGAGTCGCCAAGAAATTTCTCTTCTGGCGCTCGCGCAGAGCGAAGATTGTTGCGTCGTCGGTTTCCCCTTCGGCGCCACAATTCCAACTGAGATTTTCATTATGGCCGTCGCGGCTTTCTTCTCCGTTGGCGTTATTATGTTTATCGTTGTAGCTCACCAGATCGTGCAGCGTAAATCCGTCATGGGCGGTTATGAAGTTGATGCTCGCGTAGGGCAGGCGGCCGTTACGCGCGTAGAGATCGCTGGACCCGGTGAGGCGGAAAGCCAGAGCCCCCACCTGTCCTGCGTCGCCTTTCCAGAAGCGACGCACCGTGTCCCGATAGGCGGCGTTCCACTCGGCCCAAAGAACCGGAAAATTGCCGACCTGATATCCTCCGGGCCCAAGGTCCCACGGCTCGGCGATGAGCTTCACCTGGGAAATCACCGGGTCCTGCTGAATGATATCGAAGAACGCGCCAAGCCGGTCGACATCGTGGAGCTCGCGCGCGAGGGTCGACGCCAAATCAAAGCGAAATCCATCCACGTGCATCTCCAACACCCAATAGCGCAGGCTGTCCATGATCAGCTGCAGCACCCGTGGATGGGTCATGTCCAGCGTGTTGCCGCAACCGGTGTAATCCATATAGTAACGCCGGTCGTCGTTGACGAGACGATAGTACGAGGCGTTATCGATGCCGCGGAAACAGAGTGTCGGGCCGAGATGATTGCCTTCGCCGGTGTGGTTGTAAACCACGTCCAGGATGACTTCGATGCCTTCGCGGTGCAGGGCCCTAACCATGGTTTTGAACTCGACCACCTGCTGCCCTAACATGCCGCTGCTCGCGTAGGAGACTTCCGGAGCAAAAAAGCCAATGGTGTTATATCCCCAATAGTTAGTGAGCCCGTGGTCTTTCAAATGCCGGTCGGCGACGAATTGATGCACCGGCATCAATTCGACCGCGGTAATGCCCAGGTTCTTGAGGTAATCGATGACCGGCGGACAGCTGAGACCGGCGTAGGTGCCGCGCAGTTCGGGCGGCACCTCTGGGTGAAGCTTCGTATACCCTTTCACATGCAACTCATAGATGATCGTCTTGTGCCATGGTGTATTCGGCAGCGTGTCGTTGCCCCAACTGAACGCCGGATCTATGACGACGCACTTGGGCATCCCGCCTGCGCTATCCTGATCATTGATGGAAAGATCGGCTTTGGCATTTCCGACCGTATAACCGAACAGAGCATTGCTCCACTGAATGCTGCCTGCAATGGCTTTGGAGTAGGGATCCAATAGGAGCTTCGCTGGATTGGAACGAAGCCCGT
>DASPXM010000113.1:0-4700 GCA_035637295.1 Verrucomicrobiia bacterium | reverse complement strand
CGCGGCGCCGCGAAGCGGCATCGTCGAGATCGCCGGCCCGGAACGAGCACCGTTCAACGAAATCGTCGCCCGCTATTTGAAGGCGGTCGGCGATCCGCGTGAGGTCGTGAGTGACCCCGAGGCCCGATACTTCGGCGGCCGCGTCGAGGAGCGCTCGCTCGTGCCGTTGGGCGAAGCGCGCCTCGGCCGCATCGGTCTCGACGAATGGCTCCGCCGCTCACAGGCAAGAACGGCAAGGTGACCCTCCTCTTAAGCTAGGCGAGCGGGCAACGCAAGATCTGAGGGTCCTTGGAGATCGCCGACTGGCTGCGCGGGCTCTCGCTGGACCGGTACGCCGAGACGTTCCGCGACAATGCCATCGACGTCGCGGTATTGCCCGAGCTGAGCGAGTCCGATCTCGAAAAGCTCGGCGTCCTCCTCGGCCATCGCAAGATCATGCTGACGGCGATCGCAGCGCTTCGTGGCGGCGCGGCAGAAAACATTGCGGAGCCTGGGGTCACACCGAAAGGGTCATGCTGGGGTCACACCGAAAGCACACCGAAAGGGTCTACCATCCCGCCTGACCTGCAAACTAGAAACCAGAAACTAGAGACCAGAAACTTCGCGCCTCGATTTGTTTTCCTCCTCGATTCTTTGATTAATCCTAAAGTTACTGTTTCAGAATTCGGCCTTTTCCCGATTCCGGATAATCGGCCGCGGAGATGAAGCCGCCCAGCGAATTTACAATGTAGTTGAAAAGAGCTTGCTGATAACTGATGCCAAGGTTCGCGAATGGCGTCCCGCGAAAAGGATATTGATCGCCTCCTGTGGCCAGAAAATTGGTAACCGCGATCGTCACAGAAGGTGCTCCCATCACGACTGCGCCACCCGCTACGATCACTCTGCCGTCATTGAGGCTTATTTCACGGATTCTTGTTCCTGGCGTCACCACATTTCCATTTTCATCAAGTCTTTGAGGTATGCCGGCCGGGTCCCAACTGAGGCGGAAACCGGAGACCTGTGCAAATCGGCCATCCAAGAGTTCCACCTGAGAGACGGCATTCTCAACGATTTCTTTGAATTGTCCCGGTGGGATGTTCGGCACGATGGCTAACAAATTCGGAAACGGTGCGATATCGAACGTATCGAGCTCCGAGATGGTGCCTGCAGGAATAATGCTGTCGTTGCGGATTGCGCCTCCGTTGGCAATTGCGACATCCGGTGCCAGGGCGCCGAATTCAGGAGCCAGTCTGCGTGCTTCGACAAGGAGCGCATCGGCAACAAGATTACCTTCATTGGTTTCGACTGTGCGAACATGTGTCTCCAGACCATCCAGATCTACTTCGCTCGTGGCAATCACGTTGGATGCTAACGCGTCAACGGCAGCCCGAACCGGTTCTACAACTTTCTTTTGCAGTTTGTTATCGGGCTTCACTGCGTCCGGATGATTCCCTCCCGCCACACGAAACACACGCGATCGTATTTTATCGACCGCGATCAGGTTGCCCTGTATGTCAAAACTCACCGTCAGCTGTCCGATGTATCGATAGTTTCCGGTTGTGCTTACCAGCGGCACTTTTTGACCATCGGCATCATCAACCAGTAATGGGTAAGGAGCAAAAGCAACGTCGCCCGGAATCAGCAAATCTCCCGGATTCGCTTGCAACTCATTGGATCTTTCACTACCGGCAGCGACGACAATATCAATGCCTCGCAACTGTCCTATCAAATCTTTTGCCTCATCGAGGCTTTGAAGATGAGTCATAAGGATGATGATTTTAACTCCTTCTCCTTGCAGTCGTTCAATCTCCGACTCCACTACTTCCACAAGATTAGAGTTAACGATTACATTTCTGGGAGTCGCAACGATGGGAAGTCTTGGAGTGATTGCGCCGATAATCCCGATTTGTTCTCCCCCGATTTTTACGACGACGCTGCGTGCAAGGCGTCCTGCGGATGCCAGCGCCTGCAACCTCGGCTCGTTTTGGAAATCAAGATTGGCGGAAACGAACGGAAGGGAATGGAATCCCTCAATAAAATCTGCGAGAACATCCGGACCGAAATCGAAGTCGTGATTTCCGAGACCCGAGACGCTGTAACCGATGTCTTCCATAGCGATTGCTTCATAAAAGGGAATTCCCTTTTCCAGACTTGCATTGAATTGCGCCCCGGCAAAGATATTGTCTCCAGCGCTTAAAAGAATGACTCCTCGCTTCGTCCGTATACCAGGACCGCGAAGAGCATCGGTTTTCAGTTTTCCTGCCAACGTAGCGAAACGCGCGACGCCCCCAAAGTCCTCCAGACCAGGCCCCGCATCAATCAGCTGCGATTCCGCATCGTCGTTGTGCAATACCGTAAGCCGGAAGTGAACCTGACCCTCCTCTGCCCCTTCGGCCATATTCATTGCATAAGTAAGCAGACACAAAAGAAATACGTAAAGTTGCTTCCTGATATTCATCGCTCGCGT
The DNA here is from genome assembly GCA_035637295.1 of Verrucomicrobiia bacterium. Taxonomy (GTDB): domain Bacteria; phylum Desulfobacterota; class Binatia; order UBA9968; family UBA9968; genus DP-20. The sequence continues at coordinate 2,254 of DASPXM010000113.1, read as the reverse complement.
CTCCTGATTTTTAGCGGACCCTCAATTCCACGCAATTGAATCATCTGAAGAGTCAACCAACTGGCTGACCTTGGCTGATGATACCTCGGTAGGCGCTTTGATAGCGACATTTAGGAAAGACCTCAAGGGTATTCTCTTCTGGATCCGGACGGTCGACACCATCGAGCGCGCCAGCGTTCCCGGCGAAATTCCGCAAAACCGAAGATAGAACCGTCAAGATTCACGGCTTGACCCCCAAATCTGTGCACTCTAGCCGGATGTACGAATGTCGGCTATTAAGGGTGAAAACCGAGGGGAACTCGCGGGTGACGCCAACGGAGAGAAAGAGGAGAATGATTAAAGAACGCATGGGTCCTCCATGGGAAAAATTGTTGGTCGTTGAAAAGTCAAAGTTTGACTCGAGCCAAGCCCGTGATATGGATACGGTTGAGCTGCCCCGTGCGCGTATCTTCCTTGTCAAAATGCTTTCTTGATGTGACGTCGAAACGGCGGATTGAATCAGAGATAATCGTTGCCGGATTCTGTCGTCGAGAAAGGATGGTGAGGCTCAGTGGCTAAGAATGGATTCAAGGTATTCGACAGTGACATGCATGTGATGGAGCCGCCCGATCTGTGGGAGCGCTTCATTGCCGCGGAGTTCCGCTCGCGCGCGCCGCGCGCGATGACCTCCGAAAACGTACGCGATCTGCGCATTACCTTTCCAGAGGAACCCGTTGACCGAGCGAGATTCAGCAGACCGGCGCGGCGAGGCCGCAACTTTGCGCGCAATCAAGCGCTCTACCGGAGCGACTCCGCGCGCGGCTGGACCGGCGCGAGGTGCAGATCGAGGCGATGAACGCGGAGGGCCTTGATGTCGCGGTCATGTTTCCGAGCCGAGGGTTGAACGTGCTGGTGGGCTCGGACGGCGGGGCGCGCACGCCGGATACCCGTTTTGCCGCCGCCCTTGCGCGCGCCTACAACGACTGGTTGTACGAACTCTGCCAGGTCGATCCCGGACGCATGTTGGGCGCTGGATGATTTCCGTGTACGACATCAACGATGCCGTCGAAGAAACCCACCGCGTAGTGGAAACTTTGGGCTTCAAGGCGGTTTTCCTGCGCTCCAATATCATCAACGGCAAGCTCTGGCATGATCCTTACTACGAGCCGCTTTGGGCTACGCTCGAACGGCTGAAGCTCCCCTCGGCCTCCATCAGGCTACGGCTTCGAGTGTGCCGCAACTATGCCGACCCTGGTTTGGCTCGCCCTCCGGGCTACAGTGGGCGTACGGCCAGCCCATTGGACAGATGTTTGCAGTAGGAAGCTTTCTGGGCGGGGGTATTCTCGAACGGCACGCCAAACTCAAAGTCGCGTTTCTTGAGGCCAATTGTTCTTGGCTCCCATGGTTGCTCTGGCGACTCGATGAAGCGTACGAGCTCGAGCGCGACCTCGACATGCGTGATCTGACGATGCCCCCCAGCGCCTACTTCAAACGTCAGTGCGTCGCTTCTGTCGAGCCAGATGAGACTCCAGCGCGCTACACGGTCGATTGCCTGGGTAACGATAACATCGTGTACTCGACCGATTATCCCCATGGCGATTCTCGTTATCCTCATGCCACGGAAACCTTCCTCAAACTGCCGCTTACCGAAGAGGATAAACGCAAGATCCTCTGGGACAATTGCGCGCGCTTTTATGCGGTTTCCGATTTATCCGAAAATCGCGTCGCGGGACTCCAGGCGGCGAACGTGCGTCCAGATTTCATGCCATGAGGATTACAATCATGGAACCGAAACGCGAAAATCCACTTGAACGGTTTATCGGTAAGACTCGGGCTTTGTTCGCTCAAGAGCCGGACCTCGATAAACGCTGGTTGGCACTTCGACCGATTTTGGCGGAGTTGCTGACAGACCCCGAAGTCCGCGAGGCGTCAAAGAGCTGGCCGGTGCCGAGTGGCATTCCCAGTCCGGGGGAGCGGCGCGGTGGCAATTTGCTGTTTTACGAGGATCCGGACTACGGTTTTGTCGTCAACGGACAGATTCATGAAGAAGGACGGCGGCAGGTCGAGCCTCGACATGCCCATGATCACGGACGCATCTATACGGCCTATGGCTTGTTGGATGGGCATGAACGAATTGTCTTGTACGAGCGAATCGACGATGGCTCCAAGCCGGATTATGCCGAAGTCAAGAAGACCGCCGACTATCTAGCTGCCCCCGGCGACATTCATCTGGCCCGGCCGGGCGACATTCACGTCGAAGTCAATGTCGGCGAGC
>DASPXM010000112.1:0-4258 GCA_035637295.1 Verrucomicrobiia bacterium | reverse complement strand
GGGTAACAAGACCGCGACGTTCTTAATTCTCGGCGACACCTGTACGCGCGGCTGCCGATTTTGCGCGATCGACAAGGGCAAACCGCTGGCACTCGACCCCGAAGAGCCGCGCAACGTCGCGCTGGTCGTCAAAGATCTCGGCCTCGATCACATCGTCGTGACCTCGGTGAATCGGGATGATCTCCCCGACGGTGGCGCGGCTCATTTTGCGCGGACGGTTTTTTGGATCAAGTCACTCAATCCCGGCATCCGCGTGGAGCTGCTCATTCCCGACTTCGACGGCAACTTGCAAGCCCTCGAAGTGGTGGTCAATTCAGGCATCGAAATTCTCAATCACAATATCGAAACCGTACCGCGTCTTTACGGCAAAGTCCGCCCTGGCCACAGCTATGAGTGCTCGCTGAATATCTTAAAAGAAGCAAAAACATTCCGCGGCGAGATGCTGACAAAATCTGGCTTTATGCTCGGCGTCGGCGAAACGGAAGACGAAGTCATGGCGACACTCAGAGATCTGCGGAACAATGACGTCGACATCGTCACCATCGGCCAGTATTTGCAGCCATCCAACCGCCAACTCAAAGTCGAACGCTATGTAACCCCGGAAGAGTTCCAGGAATTCAAGGCGGCAGGCGACGAATTGGGCTTTCGCCACGTCGAGTCAGGGCCGCTCGTACGCAGTTCCTATCACGCCTGGAGTCACGTCGATTGAACGAGCAAGCGCGGTTCTAATTTTCAGAATCGTCCGAACGGATGAAGAGCGCTGTCAGAGCCGACTTTTGAAATTGACTTTGTATTAGCATGTCCATTATGTTTCCCGGTGGCGGATACCGGCCTAGTGACGGTCAGCTAGGATTCGCGATGCGCTAGTCCTCAAGTGAGAAAAGTCTGACAAAAAGGAGGCATGGCAATGGCAAAAAAACGACTTACCCGACGCGATTTCATTAAGACAGCTGCAGCTGGAGCGCTCACTGCTGGACTAGGCGCGCCTTTGATTTTGCCGACGCGTTCTCACGGCGCCAGCGCCAAGAAGACTTTGAAAATTCTTCAGTGGGTGCACTTCGTCCCTGCGTTCGACAAGTGGTTCAACGAGACTTACATCAAACAGTGGGGCGAGAAAAACAACACTGAAGTGACCGTCGACAACATCGGTCTTGCCGGGCTGAGTGCGCGCGCAGCCGCGGAAGTATCGGCCCAAAAGGGACACGATCTCTTCCTCTTCGAATGGCCACCTCCTTTCTATGAAGAGCAGGTGGTGGACATGAAGGATGTCTACGCCGAATGCGAAAAGAAGTACGGCAAACCCATCGACTTGGCCATCAAGAGCACCTACAACCCGAAGACCAAAAAATATTTCGGCTTTTCGCCGTCGTTCACCCCCGATCCGATCAACTGGCGCAAGGATCTTTGGGACGATGTCGGCGTGGTGCCCGACAGCTGGGAGAAGATCCTCGACGGCGGGCGCAAGATCAAACAGAAACATAACATTCCTGTGGGCCTCGGTTTGGCTCAGGAGCTCGATACGTCGATGGCGTTGCGCACGATCATGTACTCCCACGGCGCCAGTGAGCAGGACGCCAACGGCAATCTGGCCATCAACTCAAAAAACACTGTTGAAGCCGTCAAATATATGAAGGCTCTGTTCCAGGAGACGATGACGCCGGAAGTCTTCACGTGGGACGCGTCTTCCAACAATCGAGCGATGCTCGCGGGAACGATCTCACTGGCGCTGAATGCCATTTCCATCACGCGCACCGGCGAAAAGGATAATCCGACGTTTACAGAAAAAATTCACCTGGCAAAAGCAGCAGCCGGACCGGTGCGTCGTATCGGTGTTGAACATGTGATGGGCGTGTACGTCATTTGGAAATTTGCTGAAAACATCCCCGGCGCCAAGAAATTCCTGGTTGACTACATCGGCAATTTCCATCAGGCATTTGTCAACAGCCAATTTTATGATTTTCCAACCTTCCAACGCACCGTGCCGGATTTGAAACAACTGCTGGGCAAGGATGACAAGGCTCAGCCACCCGACAAATACAAAGTTTTGGAGGACGTGCTGAGTTGGGCAACTAACATCGGTTACCCCGGTTACGCCAACGCGGCCATCGACGAGATTTACCAGAAGTGGATTATCCCCGTTATGTTCGCCAAAGCCGCGCAAGGCGTCCTCAGCCCCGAGGACTCGGTCAAAGAAGCCGAAGCGGAATGCAAGCGTATCTGGGATAAGTGGCGCGAGCGCAAGCTGATTTAAGTTCGCCAACGGGCGCGACCACGTCATCCGGTCGGCGCGCCGCGAATCAGAAAAGGAGACTCCGAAGTTTGGCGTCTCCTTTTCTTTGAGTATCTCACAAGCGTATGGCCACGGTTGAGACACGCGGGATCAAAAAGCTTTTCGGCGACGTTGCCGCAGTGAACGGCGTCAGCCTTCTTACCAGGGACGGAGAATTTCTCGTGCTGCTGGGTCCGTCGGGCTGCGGCAAGAGCACGCTGCTGCGCATGATCGCCGGTTTCGAAATACCCACTGAAGGCGAGCTGCTCATCGGTGGCAAAGTTATGAACGATTTGCCGCCACGCGCGCGTAAAATCGCCATGGTTTTTCAGAGCTACGCGCTTTACCCGCACATGACCGTGTTTAAAAATATTGCTTTCCCGCTGAAAGCTCAAGGCGTCGCCAGGTCGCTCATTCCGCAAAAGGTCGACTGGGCCGCTACGCTTTTTGGCATCGGTCATTTGCTAGCGCGCAAGCCGCGCGAGCTTTCCGGTGGCGAGCGCCAGCGCGTCGCGCTCGCCCGCGCGCTGGTGCGCGAGCCCGCGGTTTTCCTACTCGACGAGCCGCTTTCCAATCTCGACGCGCAACTGCGCGCTTCCGCAAGAGACGAGTTACAACAGTTTCAGCGCCGCATCGGCACGACGACGATCTATGTGACTCATGATCAAGTGGAAGCCATGGGCTTGGGCGATCGCATCGTCGTGATGAAAGCCGGCACCGTGCGCCAGATCGGCACGCCGGAAGAAATCTACGACGACCCGGCCGATACTTTCGTTGCCGGCTTCGTTGGATCGCCGCCGATGAATCTGGTGCGTCATCGCGACTACATTCTCGGCTTTCGCCCGGAAAATTTTCATCCTAAACTTTTGAACAGCAACACGAAGGTCGTCACGTTTCATTTCAACGTGACCCGTGTCGAGTATCTCGGCGCCGATCGCCTAATTTACGGAACTTTAATCGGTGACTTTTCAGACCAGAAGGTCATTGGTCGCTTGCCCGCGACCGTGACGGTTAAGATCGAGCCCGCAACCAGCTATGATTTTACCGTGCCGGAAAGCGAGCTAAAGTTCTTCGACGCAGCGACCGAGCTGCGCATCGCGCCGCGATCGGTCTGAGTGCGCCAATGAAATCCCCTGCTCCGATCGCGCCGGCGGCGCGACGCTCGATGAGCGACGAAAAACGCGGCTTTGCGATTCTCGACAGCGAGCGTTGGCTCGGACCGCTCCTCATCGGCCCTGCGGTCCTCTATATCGTTCTCCTCGTGGGCGTGCCGTTTTTCATGGCGCTTTATTACAGCGTCAGCAACACGACCACCGGCGGCGGCACCATGGGTTTTGTCGGGCTGCGCAATTTTACTGCCGTGGTCGGCACGCCTAAGTTTCAGACCGCACTGAAGAACACAATCATCTTCGGCCTGATTTCCCAAACCCTCATTTTGGTTCTCAGCAATGCGCTGGCGTTGGCGCTGCAAGCAAAATTTCCCGGCAAACGGCTGATCCGTTTCCTCATTCTTCTACCGTGGGTAGCACCGATCTCCATAGGTACTATTGCTTGGCTGTGGATCTTCGACTCGACTTACAGCGTGTTGAATTGGATGCTGCGGCTCGCGGGACTGATCCACGGACAGGGGTACATGTGGTTGGGATTGCCGCACCTAGCCATGGGATCGATCATCGCCGTCCATGTTTGGCGTCAGCTGCCGCTCGCTACGGTCATTTTGCTCGCCGGCCACAGCTCGATACCGCAGGATATTCATGATGCGGCGGCAGTCGACGGGGCGGGTTTTTGGCGTCACTTTTTTCAAATCACCTTGCCGCTGATCCTGCCGATCAGTTTGGTCGCGCTGCTGTTCGGATTGATTTTCACTTTCACCGATATGGTGATCATTTATAACCTTACGCGCGGCGGGCCGTACGACACCACGCAAGTCCTTGCGAGCCTGGCATTTTATACTGGAATCGCCGGCGGCGACTTGGCCGAGGGCGCGGC
>DASPXM010000111.1:0-37976 GCA_035637295.1 Verrucomicrobiia bacterium | reverse complement strand
TCGTCCACCGGACAGTGGGCTTCGCATATCGGCGAGCCGGCGCAGCTCGAACAGTTTTCATCCATCACCGCCAGAAGAGCCGTCCCCTTGCGCTTCTTCGCTTCAGCCATTCGCTTCCGTCCTCGCTTTCTTAAATCGTCCCCCAAGGGCTAGAGCTATCGCGATCGATAACAATATCCACCAAAATCGAATCAGCCCAAGGCGCCCCCAGTCAAGCCAATAAACAAAATTGGGCGATCGTGAATTGAGCTGCGCCAAGACTCTTTGGGCGCCGGCATAGTCGCGGTCATTTTCCAGCACCCGCGCCAGACCCTGAAGCGCGCCTTGATCCTGAGGATCGATTTTCAGCGCTGCCGCAAAATCGCGGCGGGCGTCGTCCCATTTGTTTTGTTCCGCGAAAATCCCTCCGCGCGTCGTCATCGCAGAGGCGAAATCTGGCTTTCGCTCCAGCGCTTTGTTTAAACTGACAATCGCTTCGTTTAGCTCACCCTTTTTCTTTTGCGCAACAGCCAAGTTGCTGTACGGTTCGGGCAGATCGGGCCGTAGCTCGATAACTTTCGAGTATTCCTTGATCGCCGCATCCGCATCACCGCGAACCTCTAACTCGACGTAGCCAAGCAGAGTTCTCGCCTCGATGTGATTCGGGTCAATATCGATGGCTTTTTTAATCGCCGACAGCGCCGCCCGCGGATCGCGCAATCGCAACAGTGACATTCCCACGAACAAGTGCAAGTCCGGTTCATTGGGATACTGTTTGAGAAGCTCCTCGAATTCGGTCTTGGCCTCGGCCGTCTTGCCTTGGCGCAGATCGTTCCGCGCCTCTACCCACCGCTTATCGTGTTCTAATGGAGACTTTGAATCGGCAGCGGAAGAAAAACCAATCCCCGCAAGGACGGCCAACGCAGTCAGCCACGCCCTCAGCATCTATTTCCACATTTCATTGGGGATCTCGTCTTCTCTGCCTTCTTCGATCAGCTTGTCATTTTTGAACGCTTCGCGCAGCCCCAGCCAAGTGAAGAAGATGACGAGAATCAGCATCGCGACAATCGGAATATTGTCGGGCTTGGTGACAATTTCGAGAAAGTTATGCAGTCCGCTTGCTTCTTCCATAAGCTCCTAAGCGCCCGTAAAATCGAGATTCCTATAGCCAATAACTAGAAAAATACCTGAATAATGTCAATCAAACAACCGCCCCACGGGATCCGTTTCGGAAGGAACTTGTAGGGGCGCCCCCCTGTGGTCGCCCGAAGCAGGGCGAGCACACGGGTTTGCCCTACATTGACGCAGCACTCCTATTATTGATGGTGATGCCCGCGGCCATGCTCGCTTTGACGAAAGATCAACGACTTGATCACAACCGGCACAGCCTTGGCGTCCGGCAACTCCTGGCCGATGTCGATGAAATCAAAGTCTTTAAGGTCGATCCCATCGATCGAGATAATCCCGGCGCCCGGAACGAGTTCCCGTTCGATAATATTGCCCATGAGTTTCGCAATGTCGGCGTCGAAGACTAGAACCAGCGGCTGGCCGTGGTCGATGTGCGGTTTCATCGCGCCGACCAAACCTTCGGCGAGGGTGCGAATCAGCGGATAAGATGGCCCGAGCTCCCAATGAAGCGCTAAGGCCACGGTCCGCTCGGTGTTGGTGGCGTCGAAACGTTGCAATGCTCTTTCCACCGAGTGCTTGATCTCCGTAGCGCGGATCGCTTCGGTTTGCTCGAATTGTGGCGTCACGACCTGCAAATTGCGCAGCGGCAGCAAGTCCGGATGAGACAGATAAATGGTATTGCCGCTCACTTGCACGGTGTACTGGGAGGCGCCGATCACTGTGGCGCGAATACGCACCTCCGCAGGGCGCAGCGGAACGTTGCCACCGCCAAGTTGATTCGCGCGCGCCCGCACGCGTCGTCCCAATTGAATCCCAAGATCTCCCAAGTTACGCTTTTCATAACCGTATATGAATTCGGACACCCCGCCGGAGAACATGACGGCATGGATCTGATCTTTGAAATCCAGATTAGGCGTCAGCAAAAGATCCTTCACCGGAGGCGAAAGCTGGCCGCGCTCCATCACGGCGAAGAGCGAATCGCACAGCACTTTGGAAAACTTTTCTTTGTCGTCCTCACTCATGACGTCGCCGAGACGCAGACTGACGCCCGCCATCTTGGCAATTTTAAGAGCCGTGTCCTCCAAACGGTTGATGACGCCGTTCTCGTCCATCGCCACCAGCCGCGCTCCGACTTCAACGGCACAGCTATCGATGACTTTGCCGCTTTGGACAATGGCGATCTTGCTCGTGCCGCCGCCGACATCAACGTTCATCACGGTAAAATCGCCGCCCTCGTGGTACGTCATGTGCACCGCGCCGGAGCCATAGGCCGCCAGAATCGCTTCGAGATTATGCCCGGCGGTGGCGCAGACGAATTTTCCCGCCTCCGCCGAAAACAGCGCAGAGATGGCTTCGGCATTTTTCTTCTTTGTCGCCTCACCGGTGACGATGAGCGCGCCGGTGTCGATATCCTCCGGCGTCAGGTTGGCGTTGCGATAAGCCTCATGGATGAAATCGCCGAGCTTGTTGGTATCGATGGTGGTCTTATCGACGTAAGGGGTCAAAAGAATCGGCGATTCGTGGATGATCTCGCGATTGATGACGACAAACCGGCTCGACAGCGCTACTCCCTGCCGGCGCAAGGTCAGTCGCGAAAATATCAGATGCGAAGTCGATGAACCGATGTCGATGCCGACGGAATTGAGCGTAATTCGCTCCGACCGCCACATCGGATGCTCTTCGTCCATGAGCATTTCTTCGGTTTCATCACCAAACTCGTCTTCATGTCCTTCGTGCAGATCCAGGCGTTGGGTTTCCAAGTTATCCATTCTCGCTAACGATTCCTTTCTGTTGGGCTCGTGTGATTCAAATTTGCATAGCACAACGCGCCCTGTGTTGCCACTCATCGAAAATTCAACTCGCGGGATGGACAAGCCCTTTTATCGGGGATAAGATGCCACTGGTTTGTCAAAATGGGACAGGAAGAATTCCAAGAGCTGTCTTCGTTTTTGAGGCGCTTCATCCGCCGCTTCAAGCTCCTTCAAGGAGTCGAAGGACTCTGCTTGACGGCAATTTGCGCGCTGCTTCTCTTTGCGCTCGGACCCGGCATCGAACAGCTAAAGAATTTTTTGCCTTACGCGCCGCTCGCCTACAGCCTGCTCACCGGGTTGGTGTTGCTCGGAGCGATCGGCTGGTCGCTTGGCCGTTTTCTCCGCCGGCTGTCGCAAGAACGCGCCGCGCTTTACATCGAGCAGAAACAACCCAAACTGCGCAACAATTTAATCAATTCGCTGCAGCTATATCCCCAGGTTGCTGAAGCGAGAACCGCGCCGGGGTTTTCCGCCTCGATGGTTCTCGCGCTGTTGCGCGCCACCCGAAAACAGATCGCCGGGCTTCAAGTCGATGATCTGCTCGACACCCAGCGGTTGAAAACGAGCTTGCGATTGCTGGGATTTCTCCTGCTCCCAGTATCGGCCATGGTGCTTTTCAACCCATCTTGGGTGGGCGGCACGATCAGCATGTTGACCCGTCCGTTGGATCACTTGCCGCCGACTAAGACCTCGATCGAAATTGAGCCAAAGGGTTTGCGGGTGGTGCGCGGCTCTGCGGTGACGATCCAAGCGCAGACGTCCGGCGCGGTTCCTGAATCTTTGAAATTCATCACCTGGACCGGCGCCAGTGACCGCGGCGAACCGAGCGGAGAAGAAAAAATTTCCATGGAAAAGCTCGGCGGCGGTAAGTTTAGCGCCAAAATCGCCCGCCTGGAAAAAACTCTCAGCTACCGCGCCGCCACCGGGCAATTTTCCTCCGCCGTGTATACCGCCGAGGCCATCGATCCGCCGGAAATCGCCAACGTCCAGCTGATTCTGTATCCCCCCGCTTACACGGGCTTGGCCTCGGTCTCGACTGCCGAAGGCAGCATCGAAGGACTTAAAGGTTCAACGTTGCGCCTCGACGCGGTGACGACCAAGGACGTGGTCAAGGCGGAAATTGTCATGGATGACGGCAAAAAAATCCCGCTGAAAATTGACGGGCGCAAGCTGCAGGCAAATTTCGTGCTCTTTCAATCGCAATCTTACCGAATCCACGTGGAAGACGTCTATGGCTTTCGCAACTCTCCGATCGCTTACGAGCTCAAAGTAAAGCCGGACGGTTTTCCCACCGTCGATCTCCTCCGTCCCACGGAAGACCTGGAAATCAACGGCGACGAAATCCTCTCGCTCGAATACAGCGCGCGTGATGACTTCGGCCTAGGGGAAATCACTCTGGTGACCAAAATCGGCGATCGGGAAGAGAAGATCAGCCTGCAAAGAGACGAAACGAAACGGTTGATCCTGCGCGACCAGTACAAATGGGATCTTGGTCGATTGGCGCTGCGGGACGGTGAGGAAGCGATCTTTTTTCTGCAAGTTTTTGACAACGACACGATCTCCGGTCCCAAGATCGGCACATCCCGCTCGGTTCGATTGAAGCTCAAAAATCTCAAAGGTGAGCATCAACAAGTCGCGGATTTGATCCGGGACCTGAACGCGCGCATGGTCGATCTGCTCGGCAACCATCTCGAAACCCCGGTGCCGGGAGAAAAGCCTACCGCCCCGTCAAAGGAAACCGACCAGAAATTTGAACAAAACCTCGCCGACGCGGTCAAACGTACCGAAGAGATCATGCGCCGCACGGAAAAAGACCGCATGTCGGATTTCGCGACCTGGTCCGATCTGGAGGCGCTCAAGCGCAATCTTGAATTCACCAAGGACGATTTGCTGAGAAAGCAAGAACAAGCGGCAACGCGCGATCAGCAAATGAAAGCTCGCGACGAGATCTCCGCCGAACTGGAGCGCATGTCGCTTCTTTCTGAAGACATCGGCAAACGGATGAAAGCCCAAGAGCTCGCATCCACGGCGCAAGACCTGGCGCGTAGCCAAGAGCGCCTGATGGAAGCGCTCGAGAAAATGCAAAGCGGGGATAAAAACCTCGACGCGATCATGAAGCAAATCTCCGAGATGGCAAATACTCTCGCTTCTTTACAGCAGGCGCTGTCGCAGCTGGCACAGCAAATGCCAGACGACTTCATGAATCCGGAAGCGATGCAGGGCCTGGGATTCCAGGACATGTTCCGCGCGCTGGACGAGATTCGGAAAAAACTCATGCAGGGCGATATCGAAGGGGCGCGTCAGCTGGCCCGAGAGCTATTTAACCAAATGGCGCAAATGGTTGCCTCGTTACAGAACGCACAGCGCTCCGCAATGAATTCGGGCATGGGCAGAATGCAAGGTGAAATGCAGCGACAGAGCAATGAGCTTCAGGAGATCGCCCGCGAACAGCAGGAGATTTTGTCTAAAACCGAAGGCATGAACAATTCCGCTTTGACCGAGCGCGATGCCGCTCTTAAGAACAAGCTCGATCGTTTCCTTGAAAAAGCCATTGCCGAGCTCGGCCAGCTGACCGAACTTTTTCCCGATCGTGAAGGGCCCGACGACCCGAGCTTGCTGACCAACCTCGATGATGCGACGATGAATGCACTGCTGAGGAATCTTATCGCCAAGTTGAGCGACAAGGATTTTCCGGGTTACAACGAAGGCGACGGCCACGCGCGCAAGGAGCTGGCCAAGAAGCGCGCGCCAAGGCAGGAGTCCCGTGCACAGCGCGCGGATAAGAGCCTCGATGATATTAAGTCCGAGCTCGAAGCCCTCCTGAACGAACCGTCCAAGGCGCTGACCGACGCGGAAAAACGCGACCTGCGCGATCTGGCGCATCGCCAAGATGTGTTGAAAGAGCGCACACAGACGCTGCATGAAAAACTCGAATCTCTTTTTCAGCTCTTCCCGCAGCTCGATCCAAAAATCGTCCAAAGCATCGGCGAGGCTGGAAACTCCATGGGCAGCGCACAAAACCGTCTCGGCCAACTGGACTCCCGTGGCGCCGTGCCGCCGGAGCGCTCGGCCTTGGATCGTCTCTCGCAATCGCAACAGCAGATGCAATCCGCCATGCAGCAGATGGCCCAGCGGGGCCAGCTCGGCAATATGCCAATGACCCGCCTGTTCCGCCAGGGTCGATTTCTCCCCTTCGGCTCGCTAACGCCGCTCCCGGGCATGCCGCAGTTTCCGGAGTTCGACGTTGAAAGCGGCTTCACCGGTCTGGACACGGAGAAATTCCGCCTGCCGGGCAAAGACGATTACAAAGCGCCGCGCAATTTCCGCGAGGAAATCCTCGAGTCGCTCAAGCAAGGCGTCCCGCCGCAGATGAAAGACCAGATCGAGCGCTATTTTAAAAACCTGTCCGAGTGATTCCCGCTTGAAGTACCGAGTCGCGTTTTTCTCCGTTTTTCTGTTTTCATTTTTTGTGGCAGTGCCGGCCCGCGCCGCGGAGGTCGATCCCAGGTTTAAAGCCGGAGAAGAGCTTTTGGATGCCTGGCACATCGCGCAAGCGGAAGAGTTTGCCACAAAAGCGCTCAAAGAAAATCCCAAATCAGCGGCCGCGTTGGATTTCGATGCCCGGGTCAAGTTTTATCAAGGCCGCTACGCGGAAGCGGTGACGACTCTCGACCGGGCGCTGGCGATCGAGTCCAATAACCAACGACGCCAGGCATTGAAGCTGCATTCCCAGCTTACCGTCGATGTTCACAAATTGCTCAAGCGCTATGAAAGCGCCCATTTTATCCTGTTCGTCGACGATAAGCGCGACGGTATCCTCGTACCCCACGCACTCGACACTTTGGAGAAAAGCTATGAAACCACCGGTGCCGAGCTCGGCTTCTATCCCAAAGAAAAAGTGCGCATCGAGATCGCGCCGGACGCGACAAGTTTTAACGCGATCTCGACTCTGTCGCTCCGCGATATCGAGGAAACTGGCGCCGTCGGCATCTGCAAGTTCAACAAACTGATGATCATTTCACCGCGAGCCCTGAGCTTGGGCTATCGCTGGCTCGATTCCCTCAGTCACGAGTATCAGCACTATGCCATTGTCAGCCTAAGTAACAACCAGGCGCCTATTTGGCTGCACGAAGGCATGGCACGCTTTTATGAAACCCGCTGGCGCAAGCCGGCGCCTTCCAAAGACGCGGCCGAGGATTATCTCACGCCAGCCAATCAGACTCTGCTGGTACATGCTTTGGAGAAGAATCAATTCGTTGGTTTCAAGAAAATGGAGCCCTCGCTAATCTATCTGGAGACGCCGGAACAGGTTCAGCTTGCATACGCCGAAGCCGCGTCGGCCATCGACTTCATCAATCAAAGCAAAGGGCGCGCCGGCATGCGAGAATTGCTCGCGACTTTGAATAACACGCCCACTCCCGAAGCCATTGAAAAAGTCTACGGCATGTCTTTCGAAGCGTTTGAAGCGAAATGGAAAGGCTTTCTCAAAGCCAAAGGGCTAAAAGAAATCCCCGGCAGCCAGGTGCGAAGGTTCAAAGTAAAAAAAGATCAGGGCGAAGACGAAGAAGCTGTGGAACTGAGAGAAATTAAGTCCGCCGTCGCGCGCAACCGCACCCATCTTGCCGATCAATTGCTTGCTAAAGGGCGCGCCACGGCCGCCGCCAACGAATACCAGCGGGCGTTGGAGGCGAGTCCCCAGTCTCCGGTCATCTTGAACAAGCTCGGCCGAGTGATGATCGAAATGAATCGCGCCGACGAAGCGCGGCCACTTTTCAAGCAGGCCTTGGACGTCGACCCTGACAACGCCAATGCCTACGTGCAGTTGGGCCGGGCCTATCACGCATCGAAGAACTTCAAGGAAGCGCGCGCCGCGCTCGAGGAAGCGATCCAGATCAACCCTTTCAACCCGCTCATCTACCGATTGCTCGGCGACACGTATGCGGCGCTGGGCGAGCACGAAAAGGCCCAGCAAGCCAAAGCGACGCTCACCAAGTTGACCGTCCGAAATTGAGCGACTGAAAAAAGGATACCCATGGAAGCAACGGAGATCCAGCAGCACGAGATTGCAGAGATCGAGGAGTTCGCCACCAAACGTGACAGTATGCTCGGCGAGATCGGCAAGGTCATCGTCGGCCAGGACAAAGTCATCGAAGAGGTCTTGATCGCGCTGTTCGCCAAAGGCCATTGCCTGCTCGTTGGCGTCCCTGGCTTGGCAAAGACCTTGCTCATCAGCACGCTCGCCGAAATATTGGACCTCGACTTCAACCGCGTCCAGTTCACGCCCGACCTGATGCCCTCCGACATCACCGGGACCGACATCCTGCAGGAAGATGCGGCCACCGGGCGACGCGCCTTTCAGTTTCTCAAAGGGCCGATTTTCACGAACATCTTGCTCGCTGACGAAATCAATCGCACGCCGCCCAAGACGCAAGCGGCGCTTTTACAATCGATGCAGGAATACAAGGTCACGGCCGGCGGCACCACGTTTCCGCTCGACCTGCCGTTTTTCGTTCTGGCGACACAGAATCCCATTGAGCAGGAAGGCACCTATCCTCTTCCCGAAGCGCAGCTTGACCGTTTCATGCTCAACATCGAGATTCGCTACCCGGACTTCGACGACGAAGTCCAGATTGTCATGCAAACGACTTCAACCGGCAAGCCAGAGCCGCGTAAAATCATGGACGGCCAAGCGATCCTGCGTTACCAGGAACTGGTGCGCAAGGTTCCGGTGTCACAATTCGTGGTTTCCTACGCGGTCGCTCTGACGCAGCGCTCTCGGCCGCGAAATGACGAAGCCTCGCAATACGTCAAGAATTACGTCGAGTGGGGCGCCGGCCCGCGCGCCTCGCAATATCTGATCCTCGGCGCCAAAGCGCGCACCATTCTACAGGGGCGCTACGCGGTTTCTATCGAAGACATTCAAGCCCTCGCGCCGTCCGTGCTGCGCCACCGCATCATTCCGAATTTCAAAGCCCAGGGCGAAGGGATTGCCTCGCTCGATATCATTAACCGCTTGCTCGCCGACGTGAAGCCATCGACCGACGGCAAAGCCGCCAGATAGAATTTCAGATTGCGCTTGCCGACCCCAGCTGAATGTAGAATGTCGAATCGGCAATTCGGCATTCGAGATTTTCGCCAATGTTTTGCCTGAAGCGACGATCGCATGCCGTGGACGGAATCGAAATCCGCGGCAGCCCGGAATTCCTGCTTCGCACCCAAGAAGCCCTCGCACTCCTCCGCCCCGTAGGGCAATTCGCAGTGATCCGTAGCTATCTTAAAATGATCCGCCAAGGAACGCGCAGCGGCATGAAAGCCTGGGCGGAAAAACCCACTTTCATCGTCGGCAAAGCCACCTGGCGCCATTCGATGCTCTGGTACGCCGGTGCCATCGCCCATGATGCCTATCACGCCAAACTCTATCTCGACGCGAAAAGCGATCATGACGGCACAGAACCGGACGCCGACGCATGGACCGGCGCCGAAGCCGAAAAGAAGTGTCTGGCGTTTCAGCAACAGGTGCTTCTCGCGCTGAACGCCGACGAAACAATGATTGGTTACATCGAAAATTGCGCGCAAAATCCAACGTACCAAGGACGCAACAAAGGCTGGAGAAGCTGGCTAGATTATCTAAGACGCTGGTGGTAGAAAACTAGCAGGCCGCTTGACGAAGGACCAAACACTTCGAAGATAGAAGATCGAGGATGGAGGATAGCGATCCTCGATCTTCTAGCTTCGATCCTCGACCATTGTAGAAAAGCATGCCCGAAGGCAATAAAAACTATTTCGATCCCAAAGTCCTCGCCGGGATCGCCAATCTCTCCTTGCGCGCCCGATATGTGGTCGAAGGACTGATGTCGGGTGTGCACCGCAGCCGCGCTAAAGGCTTTAGCGTCGAGTTCGAAGAGCACCGCGAATACTCGCCCGGCGACGAAATCCGGCGCATCGACTGGAAAGCGCTCGGCAAGTTCGACCGTTATTTCATCAAAGAGTATGAAGATGAGACCAATCTGCGCGCCTATCTGCTACTCGATAGCAGCGCGTCGATGAATTATGCCTCCGACGGCATCACCAAGTTCGATTACGGTTGCACGCTAACGGCTTCGTTGGCGTATCTCATTTTGAGACAGCAGGACGCCGCCGGCGTCGTGACTTTTTCAGACCGCATCGAAGCTTTCATCCCGCCGCGCGCTAAACGGGATTATTTAATCCAGATTCTCCACGCTCTGGAAAATCGCGGCCCGGCCGGAGACACCGACGTCGGCAAAATCCTCGACGAGATCGCCGGGCAGATCAGGCGGCGCGGGCTCGTTGTGCTGGTTTCCGACCTGCTCGATGAGCCCGCCGAGATTGTCAAGGGACTGCGCCAGTTTCGTTTCAAAGGCAATGATGTCATCGTCTTTCACGTCTTGGATCAAGCGGAGCTCGATTTGCCCTTCGACGGCAACATTCTCTTCGAAGATTTGGAGGCCGCGGACTTGAGGGTGATCGCCGATCCTCGCTCTATTCGAACAACTTATCGGGCAGTCGTCCAAGAATTCATCACCGAGATGCGCAAGCAGTGCCTCGATAATTCCATCGATTATCAATTGATCTCGACCACCACGCCGCTGGATCAGGCCCTAGCCAGTTACCTGAGTTGGAGGGGCTAAGCGAGGCATGTCGGTATTTTTTCTCTATCCGGCGCTTCTTTTCGGACTTCTGGCGGCATCGCTGCCGATCCTGATACACCTATTGAATCGACGCAAATTGAAGCGCATCCAGTTTCCCGCGGTGCGTTTCATTCTGCTGTCGCAGAAGCGCATTTCGCGCAGCTATCGTTTGCGCCACTGGATTCTTCTAGCGCTCCGAACCCTCGCCGTGATGTTTCTCGCGCTGTTGCTCGCCAATCCGATATTCCAGATCGGCGCCGGATTATTCGCCGGCAGCGGTCCGGTCTCGCTGGTAGTGTTGCTGGATAATTCGCTCAGCATGACCTGGAGCGGTGATGGCAATGGCTTTAAACAAGCCAAAGATGCGGCGCGCCTGTTAATCTCAGCTCTAAATGACGGCGACCGCGCCGCGCTGATCCCGACCAACATCGTTGGCAAAGAACCGTTCCGCCTCAAAGGCCAAAAGGATATCCTGTTAAAAGAGCTCGAAGGCATCGAAATTGCCGACGGCACCGCCAATCTGCCATTGGCGCTGAGCAAGGCCTACGAGTTGTTGGTCGAGCCCGCCGGCCAGAAAGAAATCCGACTTATCACAGACATGGGTCTCACGGGATGGGACCAATTTTCCGTTGCCGCTTTGAAACAGGTCGATCCTTCGATAGCGCTCAAAGTGATTCGTGTCGGGCGCAAACAACAGCCGCTCAACGGCACCATAAAAACCATCCGCCTGGCGAGCCAAGGCGTGGGAGTCAATTTGCCAACCCAAATCGAAGCGACGGTAGCGAACTTTGGCGATAGTGAGATCAAAGATCTGCTCGTGCAACTGAGCATCGATGGCCAAAACCGCGAACAAAAACTCGCAACCGTCGCGGCGAAAGGAGAGACATCGGTCAAATTCCAAGCTCGGGTGAACCAAGCGGGCGCGCATGCCGGCCAGGTGACGCTTAAGAAAGAGGGGCTTGCCGGTAACCCAGCGCTGCATTTCACTCTCGACGCTCAAGACAAGCTCAAGATTCTCGTCGTCGACGGCGATCCACAGACTTCGCTCGTGCAGAGCGAAACTTTCTTTTTGAGCCGGGCTCTCAACCCGGCCGGCGAGCGCGATTCCTCGCTTTTCCTGCCGACGGTGATTCTGCCCGACAGCCTGAACTCGGTAACGTTGGATGGCTACCAAGTCGTCATGCTGTGTAACGTCGCAGTGCTTTCGGACGGGTTCGCGACCAAGCTGCAGAACTTTCTACGCCAAGGCGGCGGCGTGCTGATTTTTGGCGGCGACAAATTTCAGCCGGAAAGCTACAGTCAACGGTTGCCGCAAATCTTGCCCGCGGAGCTACGCGAAAAGAAGCTCGGCCCGGAGGCGAGCGGCGAGAAAATCGGCAAATTCGACATTGATCATCCAGCGCTGCAGAATCTTTCCGAAGACACTCTCCAGGAATCGATCAAATCAGCCCGCGTATGGGGTTATACGCGCGCCGCGGCGCCGGGCAAGGCCGCGTTGATCTCATTGGCCAATGGCGACCCGTTGTTGATCGAGCAGAAGGTCGGCGCCGGCAAGTTAATGTTGTTCACCACGAGTGCCGACCGGGACTGGAGTGATTTGCCGGTCAAGACGGTCTATTTGCCGCTGATGCAATCGCTGGCTCAATATTTGGCGGGCGGCAAACGCGGCGTGTTGGATGCCGGAATCCCCGTGGGTACGGCAAAAGAATTATCGCTTCCACCCGCTTACGTCGGCAAGAGCTTGCGGGTGACCAAGCCGGACAAGCAGAGCGCCGAAGTTGCCATCACGGGAGAAAAAGATCGCGCCCAAGCGACCATCGAGGTGAACGACCGTGCCGGGATCTACCGGCTGACCTTTCCCACCGGCGCTGAAAAAGATAGCGGAACACCGCAAATCTACGCGGCGAATCCGCCGTTTCTCGAATCTCGTTTGGACGAGATCAGCGCCCGTGAGCTTCAGGCCAAGCTCAGTCCGATCCGCGCCGAAGTGATTCCCGTCGACGCCCTTAAAGACGGCGGCAGCCGCACAGACCTCGCTCTTCCCTTGTTGGCGCTGCTCATTGTAACTTTACTGATTGAGGGCTGGCTCGCACAGCGGTTTTGAAAGCCATGCAAGTTTCTAATTTCTCTCCAGATCGAATTGCCCTTAAGGCGGGAAATAACTTCGTCATGCCGGTGAAAACCGGCATCCAGGGATGTGGCGCCGAGAAAATTAAACAGACACTGGATTCCGGCCTCCGCCGGAATGACGATTGGGGAAGTCGGATTGAAGCCGAGACATATTCAGTTTTGTATTTTACATTCCGCCGCGAGTAATGTTTATGGATCGTCGCAAATTCATTCAAATCCTGTCCCAAAGTCTCCTTGGTGCGACGTTTGTTCCATCCGTGACCTTCGCCGATCATCCCAATGAAAAACGTCCGCTGCAATTCGTCTTTGCCCAGATCAAGTATCGCGGCGGCGATTGGAATCCCCACCCTTTATCGGTCACGCCGCTGATGGAAGAGCTGATGGCGCGCACGAGCGTCGAACCCTCCACCGTCAGACACGACATCATGCTGACCGATCGCGATCTTTTCAACTATCCATTTCTGTACCTGACCGGCAAGTATGAATTCGAACCGTTCAGCCCGGAAGAGATCGAAACTCTTCGACGATTTCTTTCCTATGGTGGCTTTCTGTTGATCGACGACGCCCTCGGTCAGCAAGGTTATGGTTTCGACAAAGCGGTGCGCCGCGAGATGCAGCGAGTTTTTCCGGGAAATGAATTCAAGCGGCTGCCTTCCGGCCATGCCGCGCTCAGAAGTTACTATCTTTTGCGCCGCATCGGCGGGGTACGAATCGTTAGCCCCAACCTCGAGGGAATTAACGTCGGCAACTCCACCCCGGTGGTCTACTGCCAAAATGATCTTGGCGGCGCCTGGGAACGAGACCAATTAGGAAAGTGGACCAACGCTTGCACTCCTGGCGGCGAAGCACAACGCAAAGACGCTTTTCATTTGGGCATCAATCTTATTCTTTATGCCATGACCGAGAACTACAAAGAAGACTTGATTCACGTCCCGTTTATTCGCAAGCGGCTCACCCAGTAAGCGATGAAAGATCTCTACCTCATCGGCGCTGCGCCCGGCTGGCTGATCGGGCTTATCAGTCTCGGCGCGGCGGCGCTGCTCGTGCAGCAGTTTTTCGGCTTAAGGCAGCGGCTACCGCTCGGCCAAACGAGCTTTCTCATCTTCCTGCGCGCGTGCGTTTATGCGGTCTTACTGTTCTTTTTGTTCGGCCCGGCGTTGATCGACAAGCGCGTGAGTAAACTACGCCGGCCGCTGACGTTGCTCATCGACAGCTCGCAGAGCATGGGCTTTCCCGCCAGCGCCAAGAATACGCCCGGTGACAAACCGGGGCAAAGCCGGCTCGATCTTGTGAGAGAAAAACTCCAGGGCGGAAAAGACCCGCTGATTCAAAGACTCAATCGCGATTATGATCTCCGCGTGATCAGCTTCGGCACGACTTTGGACCCGATTGCGCCGGCCAGCATCGCGAACTTGAAAGCGCAAGCGCCGGGTAGCCGTTTGCTGGAGCTGCTGCAAACGGCGGCGCGCGACGGCGGCGCTCAGTCCGGCATCGTTGTTTTCAGCGATGGCATCACCAACGGTGAAAGGAAATCGCTGAACGGCGCACCGCCGCTGCCGGTGCCGGTATTTACCGTCGGCGTCGGCGAAAGCGAAGGTTTCACCGACGTACGCATCGCTAAGGTGGGCGCGCCCGAGTTCGCTTTTCGCGGACGCGAGTTCAAAATCGATCTGACGATTCAAGCTTCCGGCATGAAGGGAAAATCGGTGCCGCTGTTCTTCAACCGGGGCAAGAATCTAATCACCACCCGCACGGTTGCCATCGACGCCGACTCCTTCGAGCAGAAAGTCACGCTAAGCTTCACGCCGAAAGAGCTGGGCACCCATGGTTTTTCCGTCAGCATCCCCACCCAGCCCGGCGAACAAATCACGCAGAACAACCACAAGGATTTTAAAGTCGACGTCCAACGCGATAAGATCCGGGTGCTTACTCTGTCCGGATCGCCGTCGTGGAACTATCGCTTTTTACGCATGGCGATGAAGCAGGATCCATTGATCGAGCTGGTCTCCTTTGTCTTTCTGCGCACGCCGATGGACACCGTCGATGTGCCGGAGAGCCAGCTGAGTCTGATTCCTTTTCCCATCGATGATATTTTTCTCGAAGAGCTGAAAAATTTCGACGTCATCTTCTTCGACAACTTTTCCTACCGCGCTTATTTCAATCCGGTATACTTGGAGCGGGTCAGAGACTTCGTCCGCGACGGCGGCGGACTCGCCATGCTCGGCGGCTCGCGCTCTTTCGACGCCGGCGGTTACGGCGAGAGCGCGCTGCGGGAAGTGTTGCCGGTGGAACTGGACGGCAAGGGAAACTATCAGTCGCAAACCACCGTGAGCGCAGCTTTGTCGGCGACTGGCAAAGTCCACCCAATCACGCGATTGTTGCCCGAGCCGAAGAGCAATGAAGAGGCTTGGAGCAAGTTGCCGGCACTGACCGGATTGAACCAGGTGCGTGGCGTGCGCGGCGAAACTCTCATTACCGCGGGCGGCGATGGTGCGCCGACGGCTGCGCCGCTCCTGGTTGTCGGCCGCTTCGGCAAAGGGCGCACGCTGGCGTTGCTCAGTGACGATGCCTGGCGATGGAACTTTATAGCCGTGGGTAACCGGGAAACCCCGCAAAATCATTTAAAGCTCGTGCGCCAGGCGGTCCGCTGGCTGGCTCAAGAACCATCATTTGAGCAAGTGCAGCTACATCCCATCCCAAGCGCCCAACCGGGGGAAAAAATCGCGATCAAATTGAAGGTTCTGAAAGACGATTTCACGCCCACCCGCCAAGCGTCCGTACAACTTCGCGTTGTTAATCCCGAAGGCGAGCCGACGCTGGTGTCCGTCGCCGCCGACAGCGAGGAAGGCGAATACACAGGAGAGTTTACGCCGACCAAAGAAGGCACTCACCGTGTCGAAGCCGAAGCGAGTCTCGGCGGCAAAGTTTTAGGCAAAGACAACACCAGCTTCGGCGCGGCGTTTTCCTACGGCGAAACCGACGATGGCCGACCGCGTCTCGATTTGCTCAAGCAAATCGCCGAGTCGAGTAAGGGCGAATATTTCGCCATCAACGACTGGGATCAAAAAGCGGTGGAAAAGATCGCCGCGAGATTGGAAAGTGTCGCGCCGTCCGAGATCGTCGAACGGCGCCAAACCCGGCTGTGGAGCAATGTTTGGCCGTTCGCGATCATTCTGGCAATGCTCAGCGCCGAGTGGTGGATGAGGCGGAAGTGGGGACTTATTTAACTCGAAACAACCAAAGAGACGCCGCGCTGATGACCGATTCAAAGGCATACGCATCGATCCTACTGTTGATTTTGGCGGCTCTGCCGGTACGTGTCTTTGGCTTTTGCCATGAAACCGATGTCGTCCAAGGGAGAATCTTTCAAGCCGCAGCCAGCAGCGCGCCATTGCTTGCGATAGAATGGTTCGGACATTCGACTTTTCAAATCACGTCATCCAAAGGCACGCGCATTCTCACCGATCCGCATGGCGCCTTCGACCTACCCCGTCCGACTTTACCGCAGCATATCGTTACCACCAGTCACCGACACGCTCCGCACAGTAGCGTCCACATGGCGCCAGGCACGCCGGTAATCATCCACGGGCTCACGCCGGGGGGAGAAAATTGGCAAAAGATTTCCACGACGATTCGCGACGTGTCGGTATATGTCGTGCCGGCTTTCCACGATAAAAGCCAAGGTATGCAGCGTGGCAAGAATGCGATCTCGTCTTTCGCGTCGACGATATCTGTATCGCGCACCTGGGCGACCTCGGCCATATCCTCGGTCCCGACCAACTCAAGATGATGGGCAAGATCGACATCTTGCTCGTCCCCATCGCCGGTGGGTACTATACTGTAACGGCAACCGAGGCGCGGGAGGTGACGAAGCAGGTGAATCCCAAGATCGCCATCCCGATGCACTTCTGGTGGGAGCAGGCGGTGCAGGAATACACTCAAGGCGTCGAGCGAGTAAAAATGTTAAATTCACCAGCGCTAAAAATCTCCAAGCCCGAATTGCCTCAACCGATCCAAACGGTCGTGATGCCGTGGGGACAAAGATAACGGTTGCGGATTTCGCCTCGTAAGGAGCGTGATTCATCACGCTCGCATTCTGCGATCCGACGGCTTGAACGATTTGAACTGTTTGAACGGCTTGAACCTTCTCCCTCTATATTAATTATTGATTCGATCGGAGGAAAGACCATGAAAGCAGTGCGAGTGCATAAATACGGCGGCCCTGAAGTCCTGACGATTGACGACATTCCCGTCCCCGAACCTAAAGCCGGCGAGGCGCGGGTCAAGATCGAAGCCATCGGTGTCAACTACGTCGACATCTACCAGCGCACCGGGCTTTATCCGCTGCAGACGCCTTTTACATTAGGAAACGAAGGCGCTGGCGTCGTCGATGCAATCGGCGACGGGGTCACTGAAGTCAAAAAAGGCGATCGTGTGGCCTATGCGATGGTTCCCGGATCTTACGCTGAATATGCAATCGTGCCAGCCTGGAGACTCGCGCCCGTGCCGGTCAACATCGATGCCAAATCCGCGGCCGCGATCATGTTGCAAGGCATGACCGCGCATTATTTGACGCGCAGCACCTATCCGTTAAAACAAGGCGAGGTTGCGCTGGCGCACGCGGCTGCCGGGGGTGTCGGTTTGCTGCTGATCCAGCTTGCTAAAATGCTCGGCGCCCGAGTCATCGGCACGGTGTCCACTGAACAAAAGGCGGAGCTAGCAAAACAAGCCGGCGCGGATGATGTGATTCTCTACACGCAGACTGACTTTCTCACTGAGGTGAAGAAACTCACCGACGGCAAGGGCGTTCACGTCGTCTACGATTCCGTCGGCGCGACAACCTTCGACAAAGGTCTCGACTGTTTACGGCCGCGCGGCTATTTGGTTCTGTTTGGTCAGTCCAGCGGCCCTGTGCCGCCTTTCGATCCGGGAAAATTGGCAGCGAAAGGTTCGCTCTTTCTCACCCGCCCAAGCTTGGCGCACTACACGCTCAATCGCGCTGAGCTCTTACAGCGTAGCGGCGATCTGTTCGATTGGATCGCTTCGGGAAAGTTGAAACTGCGCGTCGAACACACATTTCCCATGAGTGAAGCCACCGAGGCGCACCGGCAACTGGAGGGACGAAAAACTACGGGGAAGCTTGTTCTTTTTCCGTAGCCGATGGATTTTGACCGCTACGGGGCGGGCGGTTCGAAGTAGTTACAACATTATCAAAGAATTTCTTTCGCTGTTCAGCCGTGAGCACGGTTTTGGCTTGCTCGATGGTACGAACGCGCGCGACGCGCAAATCCGCGCGCAGCTTTTCCGCCTCGCGAATTTTTGACTCGACCTTGGCGACGTCAACCGCTGGATTGTCGAGCAACGCGGCAATATCCACTTCGATGATTCGCACGTCGGCATCGTTGCGAATGCTCTGGCGCTGGAAATTATCTCTTAATTGTTCCAGCTTTTTTACCTGCTCGGGGGAAAGGCCAAGATAATCCCGGTAGCTCAGCATGAGCGTAATCATCGGCCGATCCTCGCGTGAGTCCCTGGTGCCGAACCGCTCCCGTAACCGCCCTCCCCAATCTTGCAGTGCCCGTTGGAAACGCTCCCACGCGTCGCCCAGCTCCTCGGGAACCGCTGGCTTTGATTTTTCCGCCTCCGCACCCATGGCCGCGCCGGACAATGCGACAGCACACGCGAGGGTTGCGATGCGCAAGAATTTTCCCATGATGCTTCGAGATTACGGCCACTCTGCCCCACCCATGTCGGGCACACGAACGATGTCCGCGTTTACTTCCCTGACCCCGGGTATTTGCTCGATTCTCGACAGCAGAGTTTCCTCGGATAGCCAATTTGGCATCGATCCTGAGACCATCACCTTGCCTTGCGACGCCTTGATGTCGAGTCGCGACCTTGGCAAATCCGATGACATCGCCAGCGTGGCCTTGACGCGCGCTGCCAGGGCAAAATCCTCGAACGCCTGTTTCGACGCCGGAGTCATCTGGTAATCCGGCAAACAGACCGCCTCGCAGATCAGGCGCTTCGCCGCCGTGACGCTCATCCGCCCGAGATTGACGACCAAATCAAATCGGCTCGGGTCGCGCCAATCGACTCCAAACATAGTCATGAGCCGGCGGCTGCGGGCTTTGTCGAGTTCTTCGACGTGGCGGCGCGCCGCTGTGTCGCTGATATGATTGCGGACTTTCACTTGCTCGATGCGCGCGTCCATTGGCGCAGTCAATAAGACTTTCAGCACGTGTTTGAAGCCGGGCATCAGTTCATGTCCTAAGTGCCCATGGTAGACCAAGCCGCCCTGCCCGCGTGTGGCAGCGATTTCACAAAAGGCCGCTTGCAAGGCGATCCGATAAGGCTCTAGATTCTCCACGAAGCGGTTCCACCAACTCGCGCCTTTTTCGACGATCTCGTTCAGTTTCGCTTCTGGTATGCCATACCTGAGACTGGCCTCTACCAGCACTTCTCGGCTGACACAGCGGCAACCCAAAGATCCTGCAACCGCTTCGGCCAACTCTTCACCGCTGCCTGATGCCCCTTGATAGATAGTAATGATCGCCACGGTCACCTCCTCGGATCAGGCGCCGATCAAATGGTGAACCCCGGACTCAGGGAAGACGAAACTACGGGTCGGACAAGATTCGATCTCTGCATATTAAGGACTTATTTTCATACTGGGGTGATGGCGCCAGAAATAAACGGCCATAACCGCCGCGGCCATTAGATTGCCAACGAGAACCGAAGGCCAGGCTAAGGCGCGAAGAATTGGCTCGGCGAACACGAGCGCAGCGCCGACAAAGCCAAATTCGAAAATAACGAAGAGTAAAACGATTCCAAAACCGGCGTTCACGTTGCGCTCGGCCAGATCGAGAAGCTTGGCGGCCAATCCGCCAATCGCGCAGAAAACCAGACCGTGGACCCAGGTGTAGACCAGCACCATCTCGAGCGAGATAGGTAAATTTTGCGGTTGATCAAGACCTGCGCCGCCACGGAAAAGCGCCGTGCCCAGCACGTTGGGCGTGTAGAACGGTCGTCCGCTAAAGATATCGACAAGAAAAAACCAGATGGCGATCGTTGCCGCACCCAGGACACCGGCGACTATGCCTTGCTGATATGAATCGGAGATTACCGGGTGTGCCGAGGGTACGGTGGTCAGGTTAGGGGTATCGGTTTGAATCGTCATGGAAGCTCCTTTCCGGCCGAATAAACGCCCTGTCGGTGCCACACACGTCCCGCGAGCCCCCTCCGCTACCAGCTCAACGCTAGCACCGTGACTTTGCACGGTCAACCAGCATTTGTGTTTTGCAGAAGCTCTTCGCAGTCAGAGGAATGCTTATGAAAGGCTCATTGAGATTCAAACCGGAACCTTGAAAATGAGAAACTGGATGACCCTCGACACGGTAAGGCTATAAGGCGGCTTCCCTTGAATGTTGCTTTTGGGGATCGTCTAAATCCCTCGCCTGACAGACGAAGTGAAAGTTCGTCATGCCGGCGACTGCCGGCATCCAGGTTCGTTTTCAGTTCAAGTTCAAGAACCGCCTGGATTCCGGCTTCCGCCGGAATGACGACAACAAGAGTCGACTTCCAGTCGACGAATTCAGAATCCCTCGGCTTGGTTGGCGGAATCAGTCGGCCCGCGTTGTACGACAAATCGGAGGAGACGATAAATCTCGTGTAGGAAATCCGCACATCGTTGGATGATTTTCTCCTATTGCCGCATCACGCACCCTCCGCTGTCTCAGTCCCTAGTTGCTGGCGCAAAATCCGCGCGTTGATACCTCACCACAAAGCTGAACGTAATATTTTCACGCAGCTAAAGCGTGATTAGTTTAGTCCGCGAAAGAAATTGCCGCGGTTTCCATTTTCACGCCAAAAAGAACCGGTGCGCTGGCTTTGACATTGCGATGCCGGAAAGTTTAGGAGTTTGGCTGGCACTCAGAATCAATGGCTTGTGAAAGCCACTAGAATCACCGGCGTATGTTGGATCCGTTCTGACTAGGTAATTTTGACCGAGGAGGAAGTCTAAGGGAGCAAGAGCACGCGCGACTAAATTCCAGATCAATCAAACAACGGGAGGAGGAACATCATGATCATGCGGATGATATGGGTCAACGTTCCTGCGGATAGAACCGCCGAAGCCGAACGAATGTGGAAAAATGAATGCGCGCCGCTGATGATCCAACAACCGGGTTGTATCAGTGAACAGCTGCTGCGGGGCCGTGAAAATACCGGCGAGTTTATTTCATTGAGCACCTGGGAAGACCAAACTTCCATTGATCGCTACCGGGCGAGTGACGCGCATAGGACCCTTCAACAACATACCCGGGCGGTGATGCATGACGCCAAAGTCGAAGTTAAGACTTACGATCTCGTTCAGTGGTAGCGCGCTCGAGCAACATAAGTTTTCTGCGAATGGCGATTATTTGGCTTGGGCGGGCCGGGGTTTTGTTTCTCAGAATGACACGCCGGCACCACCGATTCCTCTTTGATCACGCGCGCGAACGCAGAGTTCCCCAACCTATTTCAGTTACCTCGCCGCGGCTCTTTTAACAAAATCGCCAGCTCCAGAACACCGGCGCAAATGGTCGCCGCTAACACTTGCCAGCCGATGACATAGGAGCCGGTGGAGTCGACAATATACCCGAACATCGGCGTGCCAAGCGTTGCCGCGCCGGCGTTGATCGTAATCATCATGCCCAATCCGGCGCCGGTTCTCGACTTGCCGGCAATCTCACCGATGAGCGCGTAGGAGACTCCCTGATAACCGACGATGGTAACCCCGGCAACGAAAAGAATCGGTAGCAGGAGATAATACGAGGAGGCACCGCTCATGAAGCTCAATGCCGCGATCGACACGGCCGACAACAAGCCGATGATAATTAACACGACCTTGCGCTTGCCGCCGAACATACGGTCGCTGGCCACGCCCCAGCCGATGCGCCCGACCATCGCACCAGCCTGCGTCAAGGCCAGTGCTTGACTGGCCCAATAGGGCGAGAATCCCATTGCATCTTTCAGATAAAGCGGCACATAGGTGATCAATACCATCTGGCCGATCAGATAAATCGCCGTCGCGCAGCTCACTGGCAACAGTGCCCAAAGGTTCAATGAATCTTGATTCGCGGTCTTCTCTTCCGATCGAGCCGCGTGCTCGACAATGGCGGTCGTCGGGTCGCGCCACAGGGATGAAAAGATAAAAGCAAATAAAAAATTGATGATACCGAGAGCAGCCAGGGCACCGCGCCAGCCGATTATGAGCACCAATGAAGGCGCCAAAACCGCCGCCAACACACCGCCGCCGGGAACGCCGGTCTGCTTGGTGCCCATGGCTGTGGCCCGCTCGTCAGAGGAAAACCAAGCCATCACGCCGATGGTGGACGCAGGGTTGAGAAAACTATAACCGAGGCCGGCGAGAAAAAAACTGACGCAGCCGAATTCGAACGACGGCGAAAACGCCGCCGCGACTGTGCATATGCCGACCGAGAGATGTCCGTAAAACGTGGTCTGACGCACGCCGAAGCGGTCGGCCAGCCAGCCCGTGCCAAAGGAGGCGCCGGTCATCGCAAGATAGAACGCCGAAAAGAACAGACCCACCTGTGCGCGCGAAAGCTCGAGCTCGTGTTGGTAAAAAGGCGCGAGCGTGTTGATACCATATTGCGCCGCGGCACCAATGATGTGGGACACACAGATCAGCGCGAGGATAGTCCAGCGAAACGGGTCTCGCCTGGGAGCAAACTCATGGAAGAGCTTGACGCTCAATCGAAGACCGTGGTGGAATAGGCTTCAGCGTCGATAAAAGCTTCAATGACACTGGGGCCACCGAGCGCGAAAGCCCAGTCGACCGATTCACCGAATTGTTCCGGCGTCTTCGCCGAGCGGCAAGGCACGCCAAAATAATGCGCTGGCGAATCCGGCGGCGTGCCGAGGTGCACGCCGGAAAGCGGATAGTGCTTACGCTCCTGCTTCACTTTCATGAGCCCGAGCCAGCCGTCGTTGAGCACAATGACGGGCACCGCAAGATTCAAGCGCCGGGCCAGCGCCAACTCGCCGGCCGTCATTTGAAAACCACCGTCACCGACAACCCCGACGACTGTGCGGTGGGGATAAATCAGCTTGGCCGCATAGGCTGCAGGCATGCCGTAACCCATCGACGACCAACCGTTGGTCGCGAGCAACGTTCGCGGCAGATCGGTACGCCATTGGGTGGCGATCTGGTGCGTGTGCGCGCCCACGTCGTAGGCGAGAATGCCGTCACCGGGTAACCTTTCCCGCAGGATATCCAACGCCTGATGCGGCGAAAAGTTAGTGCCCCGAGGTCGCAGCGCGCGCTCTAATGCAGTGCGATGCCGATGCCAGTCTTGCGCTGACCAATCATTCGCCGCGATGTCAATCGTACTCAGCGCCTCGATCGCCGCATCGAGGCCGCAAGCTTTATTCCAGAGGAAGTTCAATCCTCCGTCTTGTTCCGCGCTTTCGGTGCTAACGTGAAGGATGGGCGTCGTGCCGACCCAATCTTCATAGTTGATTTCTATCGGATCGTAACCGATCGCGATGATGAGATCTGCTCGATCGGCAAAAGCTTTGACGTCCGTGCGCCGCGCCCGGCCGATCACGCCCGCCCAGTTCGAATGATTCTCGGGCAGAAATCCTTTGGCATGCATCGTCGTGACGAAAGGAATTTGTTGTCGTTCGATAAACCGCAGCAATTCTTGACCGGCGTTGCTGCGCGTAAACGTCAGACCCGTGAGCAGCAACGGCCGGCGCGATTGCGCCAGCGCGGCGGCAACGGTTCTCGCGATTTCGCGTGACAGATTCGGGAATCTGACTGATTCGCGCGGCGACGTGGTAACCTCTGGCCCCTTGGCCTGCGCGATATCCTCGGGCAAATCCAGATGCACGGGTCCCGGAGGCTCCTGCATGGCGATCGCGATCGCTTCACCGAGCGTTTTTTCGACCGCGCCTTCGCGAAAAGAAAAGGTGGCCTTTGTCAGCGGTTGGAACAGCGCGTGATGATCGATGCGCATTTGAATACGCCGCTTGAGCCACGGTGTTGCGACATTGCAGGTGATCGCGAGCACCGGCGCGCGATCCAACCAGGCGCAGCCGACACCGGTGGTGAGATTGGTCGCCCCCGGTCCGACCGTAGAGACGCACACGCCAGGGATTCCAGTGAGATAACCGACAGCGGTCGCCATAAACCCGGCTGATGTTTCGCTGACGGTTAGGACGAACTGAACCGAGCTTCGCCGCAGCGAGTCAATGAGCGGCAGCACCGGTCCGCTCGGCACACCAAAGACCCAGCGGACGCCGGCTTGCTCGAGCGCGCGGACGATGAGGTCGCTGTTGTTCATTCTCCAGACCGGATCAATGGTAGTTTCGCTTGAGAATTTTCGTCGAGGATTGAAGATCGAGGATGGAAGATCGCGATCCTCAATCCTCTATCCTTCATTCTCGACCCTCAATTGCCGATGCGCACGGGGTCGACCGCGTCCTGAACCGCGCGAATAATCGATAGCGCCGTCAGCTTGCCGGTTTTCGGATTCTCGCTGGGAACGTTTTCGATGTGCACCAGGAGCCGGCCGAACTCACCTTCCACTTCGATGTCGTGGCAATTGCGCGTGAGGCCGGGCACGGCCAAGATTCGCACTTGGGTTTGATCGGGGCCAATTCCCGCCAAGCTCACGGCAGCCGTGACATTCACATTTGCCGGAAATCCGCGGCAGGCCTCGCGCGCCGAGCCCGAGAAAACTTCTTTCTCTGTTCGCAATCCCACCAGCGAAATACCGCGTTCGACCAGATAGGGGGCGCCTTCGAGCCCTTCGGGCGGCTTACGGGTCGTATGCGTCACATGAACGATCTGCCCCACTGCCGCCGACTTGATACCGTCCAATCCGGCGATCGCACCCGACGGTAGGTACAAGCGGCATCCCGTCTGCCGCGATTTCTCGATGATCTCAGGATGATCGAGCAACGCGCCGACGCTGATCACCATGAGATCTTTTCCTGCTGCAAAGACTTTTTCTGCCAACTCGGGAACGACCTTTCCGCCCGCCGCTTCGACGATTAGATCTGCCGCGGTTATCAATTCAGCCAACGACAGGTAGCCGGGCGGGCTCCTGAATGTCGAAAGAAATTCGCGCGCGCTTTTTTCGGTTCGGCTCGTCACTCCGACCAGGCGCACCGGCAGTTTGCCGCTCTCGGCCGCTCGGACCAAAGCCCTGCAGATCGCGCCGCAGCCGACTATTCCGATCGATTTCATCTCCGAACCTCCGCTTTTCCCTGTGTATCGCGACCGTTTCGCCGCTGTCAACGCGACCACACCAGCCCATAGAGCATCCAGTAGACCACGACGCCGGTGACGGAAACATAAAGCCAGATAGGAAAGGTCCAGCGGGCGATGCGCCGGTGCGCTGGAAATTTTTCTCGCAGTGCCCGAATCAGCGTGATGATTGCCAGTGGCACCACCGTGACGGCCAGGATCGTGTGTGTGACGAGGATTGTGAAATAGACGGGGCGGACCCAGCCCTGGCCCTTAAACGGCACGGAACCGACTTGGTAATGATAAATGAGGTAGGAAATCAAGAACAGGATCGAGCAAGCGAAGGCAACCAGCATGCAGGCGCGATGGGCGCTTTGCTTCTTAGATCGAATTAAAAGGTAGCCGGTAAAAAGAAAAACGGCGCTGAGGCTATTCAGCGCCGCATTCAGGGTCGGAAGGTCTGCTATGGAAATCAATGCGGAAAAATATCCGGCATCAGCATCAGAATTAAGAAAACGCAAAGGACAAACGGCGTAATGGCGACTAGCGCCAAGGTTCTTTTCTCAAACTTGAGATGCATGAAGTGCATCGCCACCAAAGCCGCTTTCCATACTGCAAGGATAACAAGCAGAGCAGCAAGCAGGATTTTCGGCAGACCCATATAGACTATGGCAACCTCAATGATCGTGAGCACCAAAAGAATCCAAAAAATCTTGAGATACGCCGAAGTCGAGTGTGCTGTTGAGGCCATGTCTGTTCCTTTAACTGTTGCGTTACAGCAGGTAAACAAAAGTAAAAATCAATATCCAGACGAGATCGACAAAGTGCCAGTACAACCCGGCGATCTCGACATGCTTCGCTTCATAGCGGCCGCGATTGACCGCCGCCAGCACACAAGTATTGTAGATCACCCCGCCGGTCACGTGCATTCCATGAAAACCGGTGAGAACGAAAAACGTCGTCGCAAAGAGATTGTTGGAAAACGAGATTCCCAGTTCCGGCAGCTTGTGGCCTAGCAAATGGGTCCATTCGTAGGCTTGGCACCCTAAAAACAGCGCACCGCCCAAGATCGTGAGGCCGAGAAACTTGTTGAACCTGGCCTTGTTACCTTCTTGAATCGCCGCCAGCGCCAAGACCATCCAAACACTGCTGACAATCAGGAGAAAGGTCATAAACGCGGTGAGATTGATCCCGAGCACGTCTTTTGGCACCGGCCATTTGCTGCTCGCATGACGCAAAATACCGTAACCAACGATCAGCCCGCCGAACGACGTAGCGTCGCCGGCGAGAAACAACCACATACCGAGCTTGCCCCAACTCTCAGGGGTCAGAGGTGATTCTTGGGGCTCCGCTTCCGCATGCAATACAGCCGCTTCACTCATCTTCCGCTTTCCTCCTGATGCCAACTCAATTGAATCACCGGCTCGGCAGCGTCTTTCGCTTGCTGACGCTTCTTCGCCGCGCGCCGATAAAAATAAAATAAAGATCCGCCGATCGACCCGACCACCGCATACGGAGCTGCCATCAGAAACGCGATGCTCCAGTTAAACGCCTGGCTGACAGCGTCGTCACCATCCCCAAAACAAACGGCGCAAGCCCGGGCGATGTGGGGGACCCCGGTCAAGAAAAGCATGCCTAACGCTAAAATTTTTGTTTTCATAAACTTGCGGAAAAATTATCGTAATGTTTTTTCACTGTCAACCGAGCTGAGTCAATAGAGATAAACCAAGCCGTACAGCACAGGCCACAAAGCCACGACGAAGGTCCAATAAATACCCGACGTCTGCACACCGGCATAGCGAGACTTGGAAAACCTTCCCCGCCCGGCCTGTGCCCGTACCACTAACAACCAGATGAGGCCGCAAAAGACGTGAAAGCCGTGGGCGCCGATCAGGGCGTAAAACATGCCGCCGTAGATGCTGCTCGAAGCCGTCAAACCGAAATGAATAAGCCGGAGCCATTCATAGCCTTGAACGACCAGGAAAACCGACCCCAATAGAGCAGTCATCGTCAGCTGCCGAACCAGCGTCGCGAGCGCATCGGCGCGCGCGGCGCGAACGCCTAAATGCATCGTCACCGCACTTGCAAGCAGGATCGCAGTGTTAACACCCGTCACCCCGATCGGCAAGCGCGGCTGAAAGGGCGGCGGCCAAACCGTGGCGCTCAGACGAAATACGAGAAACGCGCCGATCAATCCGGCGAAGAACATCACTTCGGCGCCGAGCAGCATC
Organism: Verrucomicrobiia bacterium; assembly: GCA_035637295.1. Taxonomy (GTDB): domain Bacteria; phylum Desulfobacterota; class Binatia; order UBA9968; family UBA9968; genus DP-20. The sequence continues at coordinate 10,792 of DASPXM010000111.1, read as the reverse complement.
AATACGGCCAGATGCGCATTATTCAGTACCGGTGTGTTGGGCCGAACCGGCGGTGGCCGATCGCCGCCGCCGAAGCCGGGACGTCTGAGATCGGGAGCCGAGATCGTGTCATCTAATTTTCGTGCGGCGGAGCTTTTTGCCATAACTCACGAAACCATTTTCTCACTCAATAGATGATAATGAAAGCAATCACCGCGGCGACATAAAGCACAACTAGTATGGCCAAGGCAAATCCAAAGCGAAACACCCTACGATTCTGTTCGGGCAACTCTTCCATAGCGATACGGCTCATTAACGGACCCGGTCCAAAGCCATGATCAGCAAAAGCACGGGCAAATAAATCAACGAAGCATACAATAACCGCCGCGCCCCCAGGAAGGTCGAGTTCATGGCCAGGCGGACGCCGCTGGCGAGAAAAGCCACGCCAAGTACGAACGCCGCGATAAAATAGACTGCGCCGGCAAAACCCAGCAGCGTTGGCAGCAAGCTCACCGCCAACAAAGCGGCAGAGTGGCTGATAATCTGTCTGTCGGTGCTACCGCTGTCGGGATCGATGACCGGAAGGAACCGGATCCCCGCCTTCGCGTAGTCGTCGCGGTAAATCCTCGCAATCGCCAGCGTATGCGGCACCTGCCAGAGAAACATGATCGCGAATAAGACCCAGGCATCGACCGTCAGTGTGCCGCGCGCGGCCACCCAACCGATCACCGGCGGCAGCGCGCCGGGAACCGCGCCGACCAACATGCAGAGCGGGCTGCGGAGCTTGAGCGGCGTGTAGAGAAAAAGGTAACTGAGGGTAATCACCGCGGTGACGGCCGCGCTCATCGGATTCACCGCGAGCGCGAGATAGATGAGCCCCAGCAACGTAATGCAGGTACCGAACCATACCGCCTCGCGCGGTTGTAACCGCCCATCGGGCAGCGGCCGATGCCTCGTGCGCTGCATCACCGCGTCGGTGTCGCGCTCAAGATATTGGTTCAGGGCGAGCGTCCCGCCTGCCGCCAGCGCCGTACCGAAAAGCATCTGCAGGAGCTCGAGATAATTCGGCACCGCTTCTGAGCCGACGTAGAAGCCGACGAAGGCGGTAATCAGCACCATCAGAACGACGCGTGGCTTGGCCAATTCAAAAAAATCGGCAGCGCGACGCATGACATTCACTTCGCTCACTGCCACGGTTCGCGTATCCGAGTTCATATGGAAAATTGCTCCGTCAATGCGTTCGCTCCGAGCGCCGGCTTCGACATCGCCGATAAACGATACGCGCGCAGCGTTAACGCCAAACTGGTCACTAGCATCAGCGCCCCGACGATCAGATGCGTCGTGGTTAGAAGCACGATCACATCAAGCGGTAACCTCAACAGAATGGTGAACTTCGCCAGGTAAGAGCCGGCGCCAAGTAGAAGCTGTAACAGCATCAGGATTCCTAGCGCGTAGGCGGAGCGGACCAACTTAAGATGGGCGTCTTGATCTTTCGTGACGCGCAAAAGCAGCAAAATCACATGTACGGCGACGAGCCCGGCGAAGAATAAATGAGCGTCCAATCGTTCGCCGGTGTGCCGTAATACCGCGCCAAAAATCACTTGGATGTAAATAAACGCGGTGGTCATCGCGCCGAGCCGCCATAGCCGCCCGCCATCCGCGATCCGGGCTTCGATTGTTTCGCTGCGCCATTCACGGGAGGTGAACAACGCTAAAGCCACGGTCAGGGCAAAGAATGCTTGGGCAAAGCACGCGTGAATGATCGCCAAAGTACTTTCCAAGAGAACCACTCGCAGGCCGCCAAGAACGCCCTGGGTTATGACGAGCCCAAGGGCGATGAAACTGAGCCAGCGCAACCAAGCGCGTCGCTCGCGCAACCAAAAGGTCACTGCCAGCGCGATTGCCAATAAACCGACGAAGGAAGCGACCAGACGATGGCTGTGCTCGTAAAAAATGTTGCCAATCATCTTCGACCAGGGATAAAGAAACATGTTGTGGCCAAACGTCGTCGGCCAATCAGGAACGGCAAGTCCCGCGCCTTTGCTGGTGACGAGACCGCCGATGAAAAGGAGCGGAAATGTGGCGCAAGCGAGCGTCACAGCGAGCCGATGCGGCCACGGTGAAAACCCCACAGCATCAGAAGTGGCGGATAGACCCACCCTTCCGGCCTCTGCTTTCATAGTTAGGCTTTCCGTCAGTGCCCTCTAGCTACGGCTCCGGCGCCGAGATTCTTGTCTTGCGGCAACCAATCTTCCTTGACTTCCGGTGAGCTATATTCGTACGGACCGCGGTACACCACCGGCTGGACTTCAAAATTGCCGTGGGGCGGCGGCGTCGGCGCCGACCACTCCAGCGTGTTGGCTTGCCATGGATTTCGTTCCGCCTTTTTGCCGGCGAAAAGGCTCCATGCGAAGTTGAACAGGAAAAATAACTGGCTGGCACCGAGAATCAACGCGCTGATGGTAATAAACACATTCCAGTGCTGCATCGGCTGAAGAAATTCATACTGGGTTGGGTTATAGATTCGCCGCATGTGACCAGCGACGCCGAGAAAATGCATCGGGAAAAAAGCGCCATTAAAGAAAATATAAGTCAGCACGAAATGAATTTTCCCCAGTTTTTCATTCATCATCCGGCCAAACATCTTCGGAAACCAATAGTACACCGCGGCGAACAGCGCGAAGATGATCCCGGCGACGACGTAATGAAAGTGGGCGACGATGTAATAGGTATCGTGGATGAAGATATCGACGGGGGTCGAAGCCATAAATATGCCGCTAAGACCGCCGATTAAAAAATTCGAGACAAAGCCAAGTGCGAAAAGCATCGGCGAGGTCAAGCGAATGCTGCCGCCCCAGAGAGTGCCGAGCCAGTTGAAAACCTTGATGGCTGACGGGACGGCAATGACCATGGTGGTCATCATGAAAGCCGTACCGAGAAGCGGATTCATGCCGCTGACGAACATATGATGGCCCCAAACAATCCAGGAGAGAAATGCGATGGCGATCATGGAAAATGCCATGGCGTGATAACCAAAGATCGGCTTGCGGGAAAAAGTCGAGAGCAATTCCGAAGTCACGCCCATCGCGGGAAGCACCAAGACATAAACTTCCGGATGGCCGAAGAACCAAAACATATGTTGCCAGAGCAGCGGTTGGCCCCCACCCTCAGGGAGGAAAAAGCTGGTGTCCATTGTTCGGTCAAAAAGCAACATCGCCAACGCCGCAGTTAGAACGGGGAGAGCAAGGAGCAGCAGGATCGCGGTGATGAATAGCGACCAAACGGTCAGCGGCATACGGAAGTAACTCATGCCCGGCGCACGCATATTGACGATGGTCGTAATGTAGTTGATCGATCCCATCAGAGAAGAGATACCGATGATGATCAAACTGATGATCCAAAGATCCTGGCCTAACCCAACACCCGTGTATGCGGCCCTGGCCGACAGGGTCGCATAACCCGTCCAACCCGAGGCGGCTGGCCCACCAGGAACTAAGAAGCTTGCCAGCATCACGACGCCAGACACTGCTCCGACCCAGAAAGAAAGCATATTCAATTTCGGAAAGGCCATGTCGCGAGTCCCGATCATCAACGGGATTAGGAAGTTGCCAAAACATCCTACCATGATCGGCATGACTACGAAGAAGATCATGATGGTCGCGTGCATGGTAAAAAGAGCATTGTAAGTTTGCGGCGGAATGATTCCTTCGTACATGTAAGGTTCAGGAATCCAGCTGAACCCTGGAACGGCGGTTTCCGGCCACGCCAACTCCCAGCGGATCATCATCGCCAGCGTTCCGCCAATCAACAACATAAAGAGCCCGAGGAATAGGAATTGGCGGCCGATCATTTTATGGTCGGTGGAAAAGACGTAAGTGCGCCAAAAACCAATTTCTTCGTGATGACCATGCGCTGCGTGCACGGCACCCGCGGCTACTGTATCGCTCATCGTTCAAGATCCTCCGTCGATATGCCCAGGGTTACAACGCTAAAGACAGGACGCTCTACTGCGGTTTAGCAGTTAAGTTTTCCGCTGCCCATTTGGCGTACTCTTCCGGCGTGTGGACGTACAGCCAGCCCTTCATTCCAGAGTGACCGAAACCACAAAGCTCGGCGCACGGAAGCTCATACTTCCCGGGCTTCGTCGCTTCAAACCAGACCAGAATAGTGCGGCCAGGAACCGCATCCTGCTTAAGCCGCAAATTGGGCAGGAAAAAGCTGTGAATCACATCCCTCGATCCGAGATGGATGCGCACGACCTTATTGACCGGGACATGCAAATCATTGTCGAAATTCACGTCGTCCGGCGTGCCAAACTTGCCATCGGCTCCAGGATAAACTACTTCCCAGTTAAATTGCTTGGCAGTCACTTGAATGTCAAAGTCCGTCGGCGGCACGCTGCGCTTCACCTTGGCCCAAGTCGATACGCTCATGAAGGACAGTACGATCAAGATCGCGGCGGGAATAATGGTCCAAATAATCTCAAGCGTCGTGTTGCCGTGAGTGTAGATGGCCCGCCGCCCCGGCTGTTCACGGTATTTCACCAGAAAAACAACCATGAGGACTGTAACCAGGATAAAGGTCACGGCCGTGATGTAGTAAATAAGGTGGAATAAGGAATCGATCTCGTGACCATAGGTCGAGACGTCTTCTGGCAACCAGCGGAGCATCTAACGATCCATCCTTGTTTTGTTGGAAGTGGAGGAAGAAACTTAACCTTTGCTAACACAGCTACCAGTCCAATTCAAGCGCGATACCGTTGATTTGCAAAGCTTTTCTGCGGGTGTTACTGACAGGAACGAAACTATTCTGAACGTAATTCAATGAGCGCTTGGTATTCCATCAGTCTGATGATTCATCTGGTTGCGCTGGCGCTCTGGCTCGGCGGCATCGTTTTTTTCCTGGTCGTCTTGGGACCGGCGGTGCATGAACTGGAACCGCGTATCGCCATTAAAACCATGAACCAAGGAAGAATCGGACTAGAAATGGTCTCGTGGACTGCCATCGGACTTTTGCTGGTGACGGGGATAGTGAACTTGCTCATTCGCACTCAAGCAACCGCGGCAGCGCCGACTGGCGCTTATGCCATCATCCTTGGCGGCAAGCTGTTTTTATTCGGCGCAATGGTCGTCCATCACTCCCTGCAAGTTTTCAAGTATGCGCCGCGAATCGCCGCCCTAACCGCCGACCTGCCACCGAACGCAACTACCTGGCCGGACCCGTTGCTCTCTCATTGGCGCCGTTGGTTCCTTTTGTTAAAAATCAATGCCGCACTCGGTCCGGTCGTGGTCCTATTTGGACTCGCGTTAGTGACGGGCTGGTGAGTTAAGGTTCGCGATTCAAGCGCGCTCATCGTCTGACGCGAGAGCAGCTATCCTTTCGGATACAGCCCCTTGATGAAACCGCTATCTTCCAACTGTTTAACAAACCGCAGGTCCATGAACGTTTCGGGAGAAAAGTTTTTTGCACGCGGGTCGCGCACCCCAACCTGATCCAGTACGAACTTCAGGCCGCCGACTGTCGGGTATGGGACCCGTTGCAACTTAGGCGCATAAAAATCTACGGTTGACGCGAGAATCGCCGGATCTTTGATGCCTGTATACTTGCTCGTGATCTTCATCGCCAGCTCGCGGTTATTTTTGTAAATCGCGATGGCTTCGGTGTAGGCGCGCACGAAACGCTGCACGGTATCCATGTTTTCTTTGATGTACGATTTTTTTGTGGCGATACCGACGAAAGGAAACTCCAGTCCCATCGCCGCAAGGTCGGCGATTTCCTTATAGCCCAGCTTCTTTGCCGCGTCGGTGAATGGGTCGGCGAGGGCGCCGGCGGCGATGCGTCCCGATGCGATGCCGCCCATGATTCCCGGATAATCTTCCAACTGCACGAGCGCGACATCTTTCTCGGGTTGTAATCCCGCTTTTCTGATCGCATAGCGCGCTGAAATATCCGTGTTCGAGCCGAAGCGCGTAATGCCCACGGCTTTGCCTTTGAGATCTTCGATCTTTGCCACCGTGCCCATGATCACGATCGGCGTCGTGTTCAGCGCCACGGCAACGAAAGTCACGTCCATACCCGCTACTCCCGCCGCTAGCATCGCCGGTCCACCCATCTGCGCCATTTGAATTTCTCCGGCCACAAGAGTCTGGCTCATCGTCGAGCCGCTGCGGATGTACGCGACATCGGTACGCAAACCGTTCTTTTCGAATAGACCGGCTTCGCGAGCCATCCAAAGAACCGCATGAGGTCCGGATATCGCCGCATAACCAGACATTACGCGGCTCGGCGTCTGGCTCAGCGCTACGCCCTGCAGCAGGAGAACAATCAGCACGACTAAAAGATGGCTCATGGACAAAGCCTCCTCTAACTTGATTCAACCGTGGTTCGGCAGTATAGGGGTTAGCGGGAAGAGACGTCAACTATTGGTTGCGCAGTTTGAAAAGGAGAAACGAATGAGACTAAGCCGATATGTTCCGGGTCTTGCCGCAGCGTTGCTTTTCGTCCAAGCCGCTGCCGTTTCCGCCGCGAACATCAATGTCGTCTGGACCAGCGAAGTGGGACAATTCGCGCCGTTATGGGTTACCAAGGAAGCGAAGCTCTTCGAAAAATATGGCAACAACGTGCAACTCATCTTCATCCAGGGCGCTTCGTCCGCCGCCGCGGCGTTATCATCGGGCGATGCTCACGTCGGCATGTTTTCGCCGCAAGTGGTGATCGCGACACCTGCGCTCGACCTGGTCATGTTTGGCCGCTTAGGCAACACCATGGACAACCGCGTCTATGGAAGAAAGGGCATCAAGAGCATCAAAGAAGTAAAGCGGGTGGCGATCAGCCGCTTCGGCAGCAACGCCGACTTCGCCGCTCGCTACCTGCTCCAGCGCGAGGGTTTGCGACCGGACGTCGACGTGGCCTTACTGCAAGTCGGTAACCAATCGAACCGCATCGCCGCTGTCGAGACGAACAACGCCGACGCCGCTATGTTAACGCCGCCGATGACGCTGATGGCTCGGAAACTCGGCATGACGCTGCTGGTCGATGCTTCCAAGTTGAACATTCCCTACTCGAGCCTTTTCTTCGTCTCGCGCCGATCGTACTTGGCGAAAACCCGACCGGAATTGGTCAATTTCACCAAGGCGATGATCGAAGGCGTGGCCCTGTACAAGTCCAACAAAGATTTCGCCATGAAAGTGTTGGCGAAGTACATGAAAGTCCAAGATCGGGAGATACTCGAAGAAAATTTCCGCGAATATGATTTTCCTTTGAAGCCATATCCGTCGAGGGAGTATTTCGAGCTGCCGATTCAAGAAGTCGGCAAGAAAGATCCCAAAGTGCTGAAAGAGAACCCTGAGCGTTATGCGGACATGTCTCTGGTGAAGGAGATTGAAAGCAGCGGCTTCATCGACAAGCTCAGCCAAGAACACAAAGTGAAGTGACCTCTTGCGCATTGAGCAAGAGGTCACTTCATCCTGAACGCAGTGAAGGATTCCTTAGAAAGAACTAATTGAAAACGGTGGAGGTCCTATGGCAACTTCAAGAGGAGCGACATTACTCGGCCCCGATAAACTCGAGATCCGCGAATATCCGATGCCCGACATTCCGCCGGACGGCGGGCTGTTGAAAGTAGAGATGGGCGGCGTCTGCGGCACCGACGTGAAATATCTTCACGGTAAGCTGCAAGTGCCTTATCCCATCATCCTCGGCCATGAAATACTTGCGCGCGTCGAAAAACTCGGACGAAACGCGGCGCAAATTCATAAAGTCAAAGAAGGTGATCGCGTGATCTTGAAAGGCGCTCTCGGCTGTGGGCGGTGCGCCGACTGCCGCCGCAACAACCAGCGCTTTTGCCGGCAACGCACCAACTACGGCGGGCGCACCAAATGCGATCAGCCGCCCCATCTGTTCGGTGGCTTTGCCGACTATGTCTATCTCGCACCCGACGTACTCGCGACCAAAGTCAGCGATTCGCTTCCCGCCGAAGCAGCGGCGCTGATCGGTTCGGTAATGGCCAATGGTTTCCAATGGGCGATCCGCCGCGGCGGCGTGAAGATGGGTGACTACGTATTAATCCAAGGTCCTGGTCAACAAGGTTTATCGTGCACCTTCGCATCAAAGCACGCCGGTGCCGCGAAGATTTTCATTACAGGCATCGGCCGCGACAAGCCGCGGCTCGAACTGGCGAAAAAATTCGGCGCCACCCGAACCATCAATGTCGAAGAAGAAGACGTCGTCGAAGTCATCCGCAAGGAGACCAACGGCGAGCTCTGCGACGTCGTCGTCGACGTTTCAGGCAATCCCAACGCGATATTGAAATCCGTGGACTGCCTGCATCGTCAATCCACAATGGTCCTTGGCGGCTTGACGGGCGATTCAACCGTGACGCCGATGCTGATGGACAAACTGGTTTGGAACGAGATCAAGCTTCAGGGCTGCTTCACAGCAGACAACGACGCCACGGAGGCCGCCTTGCGTATCATCGAGGAAACGAAATTTCCCGTGCAGGAGATGGTCAGTCACATCTTCCCGCTGAAGGACACCGAGCACTGCATCCGCGCCATCGGCGGCGAAGTAACGGGCACCTTTCCGACGAAAGCGCTGATTAACCCGGCGTTAGGCTAGGCATGCGTGCGAAATTCGTTGCAAAATCGGAACGGCCTCAGTGTTATCGCTGCACCAGGTAGGGGCGGGTTTCAACCGCCCCTACAATGACGGAACGAATGATGTGACGATTTTTTGAGAGACCGCAGTAGTCTGTAATCTCTTCGCCAGGAGCATGATTATGAACGTGAATTATCCGATCATTGATGCCGACGGCCATGTGATGGAAAGAGACACTGAGCTGCGGGAATTTCTCGAAGGCCACTACGGGCAAGGACCGCATTTTCAGACCTACAGTTATTTTCCGTCCCTCGACGGTTGGAACCGCGGCTTCGGCGTGCCTGGAAAAGCTCATGAAACGCCAGCGTCAAAGTGGCTGGAATTTATCGATGAGCTCGGCGTGCACACGACGGTTCTCTATCCGACCGGTGGTTTATCCCTTGGGCTGATTCAGAATCCGGAATGGTCCTGCATCATTTCGCGGGCCTATAATGCGTGGCTCGCCGAACGCTTCTGTAAAGTCAGCCCGCGCCTCAAGGGCGTCGCTTTGCTGCCCGTGCATGAGCCCGGCGAAGCGGCCAAAGAATTGGAACGCGCCAAGGGGCTGGGCCTCGTCGCCGGGTTACTGCCGGCGGTGACCGTACTCAACAAAGGTTATGGCCATACCGACTTCGATCCGATTTACGAAGCCGCGGAACGGCTCGACATGCCGCTCACCGTCCACGGCGCGCCGAGCCGCGGCATGGGCTTCGATTTCTTTAGTAAGTTTCTGCACGTTCACACCCTCGAGCATCCATTCGCGATCTTGATTCAGTTTACTCACATGATATTCGAGGGCGTGTTCAATCGTTTCCCCAAACTTAGAGTTGCTTTTCTCGAAGCGGGCTCGGGCTGGCTGCCCTACATGATGGACCGCATGGATGAAGAGATGGAAAAACCCTACCGCTTCCAAGCGCCGCTGCTCAAGAAAAAGCCCAGTGAAATCATCCGCTCCGGCCAAATCTGGACAACGTGCGAAGTGGCAGAGCAGGCACTCACTCACGTGCTCAAACAATTCAATCCGAACTGTTTGATGTGGCCGTCAGATTATCCGCACGAGCGGCTTCCCGACATGTTTTCCCATGATATACCGGAATTTTTGGAACGCCCGGATATCGGCGATGCAAACAAGAAAGCGATCTTGCACGATAACCCCATCGATTTTTACCGGCTAAAACTCTAAACGAGGAGAGAAGATGACTCGCGCAAAGTCGCAAAGCTCGCCAAGAAACGCAGCTTGTCATTTCGACCGAAGGGAGAAATCTTTCTTAGATCCCTCGGCTTCGCTCGGGATGACGGGCCGACGCCCGTCACTTGGCGCCCTTTGCGCCTTTGCGCGATAAACTTTCCTGAAGACTTAAAGAATGCGACGCTAACGGAGGAACACTATGCGTTTGCAAGACAGAGTAGCGATCGTCACCGGCGGCGGCGTAGGCATCGGTAAAGCTTATGCTCACGGTTTAGCGAAAGAGGGAGCCAAGGTTGTAGTCGCCGATATTCAGGAAGCGGAAGCGCAGAAAGTCGCTACGGACATCAAATCGGCCGGCGGCGAAGCCATCGCTGTGGCCGTTGACGTCACCTCACCGGAAAAAACTCAAGCGATGGCCGAGGCTACGTTGAAAGAATATGGCCGCATCGACATCCTTGTAAACAACGCCGGTCTTTACTCCGCCCTCAAAAAGAAAAACTTCATGGAGATTGACACCGACGAATGGGATCGCGTGATGGCGGTCAACGTAAAAGGGTTGTTCCTCTGCGTGAAGGCCGTCTACCCCGCCATGAAGCGACAGAAGAAAGGCAAGATCATCAACATCTCATCGGGGACGACGCAAAGCGGCACGCCATTTTTCTTGCATTATGTTTCCTCCAAAGCGGGCGTATTAGGTTTCACCCGCGCGCTCGCGCGCGAAGTCGGCGGCGACAACATCTGCGTCAATTCGATCATGCCCGGCCTAACCATTTCCAGTCCAAACCAGGAAGGCGTCACGAGTCCGGAGCAATTGGCCGATCGCAGAAAACGCCGCGCCATCCAGCGCGATCAATATCCCCAGGATCTCGTCGGCACGGTGATTTTTCTCTCTTCCGATGACAGCGACTTCATGACCGGCCAAGCCATCGGCGTCGACGGCGGCATGAACATGCATTAGATGGCCCGCCACGGAGGCGCAGAGGGCGCGGA
>DASPXM010000110.1:0-4960 GCA_035637295.1 Verrucomicrobiia bacterium | reverse complement strand
TTCGTTAATTCCGGGGAGACCATCCTGCGTCAAATCGATATCCATGCGAGTCTGCATTTCATCCAGACGAACCTGTGAGACCACGACTGCCTGTCACGCCGGAGCCTTAGGACCAGCGTGGAAGGGAACCAAAGGCGAGTCGCCCGTCACTGGTCACTCGTCACTCTTCTTAACAAAGCCGCGGATCAATGCGGCGATTTCATCTGCAGCCGTGTCCAATGCAAAATGGCCGGCATCGAGAACGAAGATTACCGTTCCGTTTTCACCGGCCCGGCTTGTATTCTTCGCAACGTCAATTCTTCGGGCACGGAAATGATCAGAGCAGTCACGTTACCCCGATTGTCTTTCACGACTCGAAACGTGCGGTCGGAATCCGGTTCATAAAACGCGCTCTCCGATTCCGGCATCATGATTATCTTTTCTCCCAGCCAGGTCGTTTCCAAATGATCGCCGACCGCGTTCACGTGAATCGTGAAGCGATCGCCCATACGGTAATCACTGGCGTAAGACTCGAGCGTTGTCTTGCTCAACTGCGCCGCGGAATGAACTGCCGGCGCGAGCTCAGGGACAAACAACGCCGCGACCCGTTGTCCGACGTAACGAGGGGACGCCCCCGCGCGATTGCAGAAAACGGCCACACTGAGGTGATCATCGGGATAACGCGCAATGTAAGCAGCGAACCCCTGCCACGCGCCGCCGTGTTCGAGCAATCGATGACCAGACCTCGTTTGGGTTATTCCCCAGCCGAAACTATAAGGCGCGGCCCCGCCATCATTGAGTTTTACCGAATTCCACATCTCAACGTAAGCGTCGTGACTGATTAGTTTTTCCTCTTCGAGCGCTTGGTCCCATTTCGCAATGTCTTCGGCCGTAAGGTAAAGACTGCCATCGGCGGTCGTATTCACGCTGGGCGCGACCCACTCTTGATTTTTCAACGCACCGTTCTTCAATCGGTAACCAGCGGCGCGATGCGGGATTATCTGCTCTTCGCTAATGATGCGACTGTTTTTCATACCAAGCGGCCAAAAGATTTGCTTCTTGAGAAAATCACCATAGGACTGGCCGCTTACCTTATGGATGAGGATCCCGAGTGTGACGTAACCGAGGTTGCTGTATTCCCACTTCGACCCAGGCTCAAAGCTCAGGGGCTGGGCCACCACCATTTTCAGAAGTTCGTCTTCGGAATAATCGCGTTGCAGCGAAAAGGTTTCCGGATAATCGCCGAGCCCCGATGTATGATTGAGAACGTGTCGCACGGTGATGTCGGACCAGGTTTTCGGCACGTTGAGGTATTTTGACACGGCATCGTCGAGCGCGAGCTTGCCATCCTTAACGAGTAGCATGATCGCCATCGCGGTGAACTGCTTCCCGATCGAGCCCGACTGGAAAACCGTTTCTGTCGTAACCGGCACATTGTGCTCGAGATTCGCTATACCGTACCCGGCGCAGTGGACCGTTTTGCCATCTTTTCGGACCATAATCGCACAGCCGGGAATCTGTTTTTCCTTCAGGTACGGCTCAACAAATTCACGGACGCGATCGGGAGCATCAGCTGCATTTGCGATTACGGCAACGGCTGAGAACATCAGCGTTGCAAAAAATGATTTCGGCATAATCAATCAACACACATCTGTGCTTTCTCTTCCCGATCGTTAGAGATTAGCGTTAACTAGGATCGAATTCGAATGCCTTCGGTTGTCTTTCTTCGTGCTGTGAATGTCGGTAAAGGTAATCGATGTCAGCCGGCGTCGATCGCAAAGCAGTTGTCCAGGTTTGCCGTCGTGAATATTGGCGCGGTCGGGACCTTCGTGGTGCGCACAGATGTAAAAGAATCCGCCCTCCGCGCTGCGATCGCAAAGAAGTTGCCGTTCAAATGCGAGATCATGATTTGTCCCGCGCGAGACATTATCAAGCTTGCAGCAAAGGATCCATTCGTGCGGCAACCCTCAGGTCCGGACATAACGCGATTCGTAAACGTGCTGGCTAAGCGACTTCCCGCACCGCCTGCTCTTCCTCTCAGTCTGCCCTCAGAGGACGACTGGCTGCTAAAAGTCATTGCGATCCAGGACAGATTCGTCCTGGGCTTATATCGCCGGCAGATGAAAGCGATCAGCTACCTCGGCAAGGTCGAGAAACTTCTCGGCGTGCCAGCCACCAACCGCAATTGGAACACGATTAAAAGGTCGCCGAAATTCTTGATAACGCTTAGTCGTTGCACGCACGGTGTCTGGCGCTAGTTGCGGCTGCCTGGCGCGATCGCAAACCACCAAATCTAGCAGATCAGACCACTGTAGCAGCGACTCAAAGCTGCCAACGGCGACGAAGAAGCACAAAAGTCACGTAATGTGTCACCAACAACAACGGAACCCAAAAAGCCGGAATCCAATAGACTGGTCCCATTGTGACTGGCGCATCGTAAATCGTGGCAAAGGTGATCGCTGCGAGCAGGTCAAGCGTTCCAAAAATATTGAAAATCCACACCGCCGGCTTCGCCAGCCGACTGCTGCGTAACACGAGTGGAATTGCTGCGAACGCAAGGATGGCGGTTATCAGATCGCCAAATGCGGCCGGATACGCAAACTGCGACGGCATTCCAGGAAAAGTGGCGCCGCGAGTTAGGAACATCAATCCCAGATGCCGCATCGAATGTAAAAGAAGAATGGGAACAAGAATTTGTTGCGGTCGGACACGTGGAATCAAAGGCAACAAATAAAGGCGCGCCGCGACGTAGAAAATCGCCGTGTTCGCGACAAGATTTATTGTGAGGACGCGATCGAAAATGGCAGGCATTCGTATTTCCTTCCTAACCGCCTGGTCTTCCCTAACTCCATTGTCACTCCGTTAGCGAAGGCGGATCAACTCTCAACTCTTCTGATCACTCATCACTGATCACTAATCATTTTCTTCAGCGCCCGGTCATTTGCTCGAGTTTTTCAGGGTATCGAGCTCCTTGCACGTTGATTTCTGACGCGGCGCTTTCGATCTCATGAAGATCGTCGGCGGTAAGTTCAACTGCTGCTGCTCCGATGTTCTCTTCCAGCCGCTTCAGTTTCGTAGTTCCTGGAATCGGAACGATCCACGACTTCTGCGCAAGCAACCAGGCAAGCGCGATCTGAGCAGGCGTTGCCTTCTTGCGTTTTGCGATCTCGCCAAGCATATCAACCAACGCTTGATTTGCTTTTCGAGCCTCCGGCGTGAAGCGCGGGAGCATGTTGCGAAAGTCCGAACTGTCGAATGTCGTGTTTTCGTTCATCTTTCCCGTGAGGAAGCCTCGTCCCAAAGGGCTATATGGAACGAAACCGATCCCGAGTTCCTCGAGTGTCGGCAGCAGTTCCTTCTCAGGATCTCGGAACCATAGCGAGTATTCGCTTTGGACTGTCGTCACCGGTTGAACAGCATGTGCGCGACGAATCGTTTGCGCTCCTGCTTCGGAAAGGCCGAAGTGTTTGACCTTCCCTTCCTGAATCAGCTCCTTCACCGCTCCTGCCACATCTTCGATGGGCACGTCGGGGTCAACGCGGTGTTGATAGAACAAGTCGATAACGTCGGTCCGGAGTCGTTTGAGCGAACCTTCAGCAACTTCTCTGATGTGCTCCGGCCGGCTATCCAGGTTACTCCACCTCGTTTCGGGTTTGGAATCAGGTTTGAATCCGAACTTGGTGGCTATCACCACTTGTTCACGAAAAGGAGCGAGGCCTTCGCCCACTAATTCTTCGTTCGTGTACGGACCATAAACTTCGGCGGTATCGAAGAATGTGACACCGCGTTCCACGGCCGACCGAATCAGTAAGATCATCTCCTGTTTGTCACCAGGCGGACCGTACGCAAAGGTCATCCCCATACAGCCGAGCCCGATGGCTGAGACTTCCAAGTCAGTTTTTCCAAGTTTGCGCTTCTGCATGTTTGACCTCCGAAGGCGAATCAGCTCTCAACTCTCAACTAAAAACCATCAACTTCTGCTCACTCTGATTTAAGAGAAGCCATGTCGATGGAGAAACGATATTTCACATCGGACTTGAGCAATCGCGCGTAGGCTTCGTTGACTTTCTGTATCGGAATAACCTCAACATCGGCGGTGATGTTGTGGGCGCCGCAGAAATCAAGCATCTCCTGCGTTTCGGGGATGCCGCCAATCATTGAGCCGGAGAAACTGCGACGTCTGGCGATGAGGCCGAATGCCGCGACCGCAAGAGGCTTTGCCGGAGCGCCGACTAACGTAAGATTCCCATCGACGCCGAGTAAATTAATATACGTGTTAATGTCGTGATCGGCGGAGACGGCGTCCAGGATGAAATCGAAACTGCCGGCGTGCTTTTTCATCTCGTCAGCGTTACGGGAGACGACGATTTCATCGGCGCCAAGGCGCAGCGCGTCCTCCTTTTTGTGAGGCGAGGTAGTGAAGACGACGACGTGAGCACCGAGAGCATCAGCAAACTTCACGGCCATATGACCGAGCCCGCCGAGACCAACCACTCCAACTTTCTTGCCCTTGCCGACGCCCCAATGGTGCATGGGCGAGTAAGTTGTGATGCCGGCGCACAGCAGCGGCGCGGCTCCGGCGGGATCAAGATTGGACGGGACGCGCAGGACGAAACGTTCATCGACGACGATACTTTCGGAGTAGCCGCCGTAGGTAAAACCTCCGAGGTGCTTGTCCGGCGAGTTGAAGGTGAGGACCATGTTCGGACAGAATTGTTCAAGGCCAGCTTTGCAGTGCGCGCAGGTTCCGTCCGAGTCGACCATGCAGCCCACCGCGACCAAGTCCCCTGACTTGTACTTGGTAACCGCCGAGCCAACTTTGGTGACACGCCCGACGATCTCATGGCCGGGGACAATCGGGTAATTCGTGGCCATAAACTCGCTCCACTCGTTGCGGACCGAATGGAGATCGGAGTGACAGATGCCGCAGAACAGGATTTCGATCTGCACATCGCGATCAGTTGGATCACGACGTTGGATT
>DASPXM010000109.1:0-3519 GCA_035637295.1 Verrucomicrobiia bacterium | reverse complement strand
CCGCTCGGCGTCTACGACACCTTCGGCGCCGAGCGCCCGACCGACACGCGCTTGACGCGGCAGACGGCGATCCCGCGCGAGGTCAACTGGGAGCCGGCCCTCAGACTCAGCGATATGGACCGGGCAGGGATCGATTCGAGTGTGATCTTTCCGAGTCACGCGGCCAGTTACTGCATCTTGCGCGATGTCGGATTCGAGGGCGCGCTCCATCGGGCTCATCACCGCTACATGAGTAATTACTGCGCCGGCTCGGGCGGGCGGTTGCGCTGGGTGGCTATTGCGACGATGCGCGATATGGGCGCCAGCATTGAGGAAATCACCCATTGGGCAGAGCAAGATTCAAACCTGGCAGGAGTCCTGGTGCCGCCGCTTTGTCCGGATGGAAAGCTGCTCGATACTCCCGTGCTCCATCCGCTTTTTGAGCGCGCCCAGGACCTCGACCTGCCGATCCTGGTCCATGGCGGCGTGCTGCGCTCGCCCAATGGACCGGGCGCCACCGAGCTTGACCATGCGGGATTTATCATTCGCGCCGTCTATCAGCCTTGGGGCGGGATGACGGCGCTCAGCGCGCTGATCGGCGGCGGCGTTTTCGAGCGCTTTTCTAAACTGCGCGCAGGAATTTTCGAAACCAGCGCCGGCTGGATGCCATGGCTGATCGAGCGCCTCGACGAAAGCTACGAGTCCAAGCCAAATCTGGTGCCCAATATAAAGCGAAAACCGTCCGACGTTCTCGCTGAGGGACGGCTGTTTCACTCGATCGATCCAGGGGAGCGTTACATCGCTTACTGTGTCCAGGAACTCGGCGAAGACATCTGGCTATTCGCAACCGATTATCCTCACACAGGGGTTGCCTTTCCCGACGGCGCTCAAGCCGCGGTCGACCGGCCCGGGCTTACCCAGAGCGCGAAGAGGAAAATCCTCGGGGCAAACGCGCAACGATTATTCCCGCGGCTCGCTTGAGCAGGTTCTCCTCGGGTCATGCTGAGCTACATGAATCGCACGGGCAGAAAAAATGCGCGCAGAGTCACGCTTGCCCGTTGGAGCTAGTTTTTCTAAGATCGCCACAGGTATTCACAAATAATCACACCAAGGAAGCGAGGGCATAGGGATGCTAACTAGAGAAGAAAACGAGCTCGTAACTCAAGTCGGACCCGGAACGCCGATGGGAGAAGCCATGCGCCGTTATTGGATGCCGGCTTTGCTGGCAAATCAGCTGGCGAAGCCTGACTGTCCGCCGGTGCGGGTTAGACTCCTGGGCGAAGATCTGGTTGCCTTTCGCGATACGCAAGCGCGAGTAGGCCTTGTCGAGGAGTACTGCCCGCACCGGCGCGCCTCGCTGTTCCTGGGCCGTAACGAAGAAAACGGGTTACGTTGCGTCTATCACGGCTGGAAATTCGACGTCGAGGGTCATTGCGTAGATATGCCGAACGAGCCAGCGGAACACAATTTCAAAGAAAAAGTCTCACTGAAATGGTATCCCACCACAGAAATGGGCGGGGTGATCTGGGCTTACATGGGTCCGCGCGAGACGCAGCCCGAACCCGTCGGCATGGAATGGACGCGAGCGCCGGACAATCATCGCTTCGTTTCTCAGACCCATGAATACTGTAATTACATGCAATGCGTCGAAGGCGGCATCGATACGTGCCACGGCTCTTTTCTCCACAACAACGATCTTGCCGATCTCGCCGCCTTTCACCGCATCGACCGAGCGCCACGGTTGGAAGTGGAACGAACTAATTATGGTTTCAGATATGTCGGCCTGCGCGATCTCGGCGAGATCGGCACTTATTTGCGGCTTTACCAGTTCATCCTGCCGTTTCACCAGTTTCGCTCCCAACAAATCGTCCGCAGAAAAGGCAAAGGAAGCGGCAACCGCGAAACCATCCCGATCATGAAAGGCCATATGTGGGTGCCCATCGATGACCACAGCACGATGGTTTACAACTGGATGCTCGCTGTCGACGAAGACAAACCACTAACCGCGGACTTCATCGCCAAGCAGGAGACGAGCGCCGGCCGGGGGCCTGGCGGAGAAACAACCACGCGACATCGCACGCGACAAAACGACTGGCTGATCGACCGCGAAGTGCAGCGGACGAAGACTTATACCGGCGTCGAGGGAGTCAACACTCAAGATCTGGCGGTGCAGGAAAGCATGGGACCGATTGTCGATCGAAGCCGCGAGCACCTAGGTACCACGGACAAAGCCATCATCACTTACCGGCGCATTCTACTCGACGTCCTGCGTGATTTTGAGCGCGGCATCCCGCCTGCTGGTACTGACCCGAAAACCTACCGCAATGTGCGCTCCGCTGACATCGTCATCCCAAAAGATGTCCGCTGGCAGGATATCGCCGACCAGAGCGTGGCGCGTTGGTAGGTTTAAAAATAGCGCTCGGCAATTCACTGTAACGAGCCGCGAGGAGCTGCTGAGATGAGACGTTGGCTCGCCCTCGAGCTATTGAGTGTATTATTTGTTTTGATCTTCCCGCTAGGGCTTAGCGCCGACTGGAAGAGCGATTGGGAACAAACCGTCGCAGCAGCCAAGAAAGAAGGACGATTGAATCTTTACGTCGGCCGCTACGGACAGGCGCCGCTGCTCGACGAATTCAAAAAGGACTACCCTGAGATCAGGATCGTCTCGGTCAACGGGACCGGAGATCAGATCGCCACCAGGATCGTGGCGGAGGTCCGAGCCGGTAAAACGATTGCCGACGTATACAGCGGCGGGCCGAACTCGAATTATAATTTTCTTTACCGCGGCAAGATCCTCGACTCGATCAAATCGGCCTTCATCCTTCCTGAAGTGCTCGACGAGTCCAAATGGTACGGCGGCATCCATGTTTTCACGGACAAAGAAAATCAATTCATCTTTATCTACGTCGCCCTCCCCGGCTCCCGCGGCCTGTCATTCAATTCCAATCTCGTCAACGCGAAAGATTTCAGATCCTACTGGGACCTGGCGAATCCAAAGTGGAAAGGAAAAATCACCTCACAGCGGCCCACCGAGACGGGGCTCAGCGCCCATTTGCAATTTTATTATTATCATCCCGAACTTGGTCCGGAGTTTATCCGGCGCGCCTTCGGCGCCATGGACGTGACTTTCGGCGACCGGCGCACGATCACGGATTGGCTGGCAGTGGGGAAGTTCGCCATCTGTCACGGCTGCAGGCAAATCGAAAAGGCCTCCGGTCAAGGGTTGCCGGTGGACGATTTTGAAACCGGTGACTGGAAAGAAGGGCAACCGCTTAGCACTGGTGGCGGTTCGTTAGGTCTCATCAAGGGTAGCCCCAATCCCAATGCAGCGCGGGTTTTTATCAACTGGTTTCTCTCGCGCAAGGGGCAGACCGCCATGCAAAAGTCCAATGATCTTTACGGCGAGCTGCCGCCGAACTCACGCCGGATCGATATTCCTAAGGAAATGCTTGGCGCGGAAAACCGGCTAGTCGAAGGAAGAAAATATTTGGATGTGGCGCGTCATGAGTTTACCGACATGACTCCCGTGCTGAGGCTGGC
>DASPXM010000108.1:0-8764 GCA_035637295.1 Verrucomicrobiia bacterium | reverse complement strand
ACAACGGGAAGATTCGCTTTGATAAACGGATAGAATTCAGAATAGCCGATGCCCGACGTGACGGCGATTTTGCCCTTCGCCAAATTCTCTGCGAGCAAACGAAGATCCCGCGTGATAAAGAGCTTTTGGGCGACGAGCCGCTTCAGATACTCCTCGCCTTTGATGTAGTGCATGTATGACCACATCGACGAGCCGGAGCCCGGCGTGCGCGGGTCGCTGATGCCGATCCTGCCTTGCAGCTTGGCATTGAGCAGATCGTCGAACGATTTAAATTCGGCTGGTCTATACTCGTTGGGATTAGCCCAGAGACTGACCGTCTGGTACGCGACAAAATTGTAAATGAAACGCTTGGCATTATCGATATAGATATGGCCGCCCCACCACTGTTTAGGGTCCTTGACGTCGGGGAGAATCAAAAACGGCTCCACGGGTTCCAGAATGTTCTCGGGCAAAAGCCCGGTCACCACCGACTCGGTGCCGCCGATATGCAGATCAAAATACTGCGCGCCCGTTTTGGCTTCGCTGACCATTCTTTGAATGATCGCCCCGCCGCGCGCCGGCACGAACTCGACACCGATGCCGTAGCGCCGCGTAAAGGCGATTTCCATTCCCTTGCGCAGCTCGGTGCTCGGCGGAATCGAGGCCACTACCTTGCCTTCTTTCTTGGCCGCCTCGACGACCTTGTCCCATTCCCCGCTCTTGGCCGGTGCGGACTGTCCGCCAGCGGGCTCCGGAAGCACAAGCACCGAGGACCAACTGAGCAAGAGCGCTAGCGCGGCAACAACCCTTTTCATGGCGAGGATTCTCCTAACCGAAAAGTTTTCTGGCCAGTGCGGCCGCCGGCTCCCGCAGGCGGTTGATCTTATCTTCGGATTGATTTTCTCGTCTGTAATACTGTTCGATGGTCAGAGCATCCTTGGCGGCGGTTACCCCCACCTCGCGCAGCCACTTGACGTCCACGTCGGTGCGCCGCGTTGCCTGGTGCATCGCCCGGCTATAAACCTCCTGACCTTCGCGGCTCAAAAGCCAATTGACGAACAGCTTCACCGCATTCGGATGCGGCGCATTTTTCAAAACCACCAAATGGCCGCTGCCGCCGCTCACATAAACGCCCTCTTTCGGAGCCGGCAGCGGCGCCACCGGAAGTCCGGCCTTGATAAACGGCGCGTAGGAATAGTACGTCAACCCGATAACCAGGGCGAGCTTGCTCTTGGCGAGAATCTCGGCGAGCACCCGTTGATCGCGGCTGAGCGCCAGTTTTTGGCCGACAAGTTTTTTTAAATAATCTTCGCCCTTGATTTCCCTGAGATAGGACCAGGTAGATGCACCGGAGCCCGCCGTACGCGGATCGAGCATGCCGATCCTGTCCTTGAGGCGCTCGTCCAACAAATCGTCAAAGGAACGGATCTCATCAGCTTTCATCAGTTGCGAGTTGATCCAGATATTCTCCGTCTGATAGGCGAGGGTCGAATAGACAAACCTCTTGGCGTTGTCGACCCAGACATGACCGCCCCACCATTGCTTCGGATCTCTCACTTCGGGAAGCAGCATGAGCGGCTCGATGGGCTCGAGGATTCCTTCGGGCAACATGCCCGTCACTATCGACTCACTGCCGCCCATGTGCACGTCGACGTAGCGAACGCCGGCTTTGCTCTCGTCGACCATCTTGCGCACGATCGTTGAAGCGCGGCCGACGACCGGCTCAACATCAATACCGTAACGCTTCTCGAACGATCTCTCGATTGCCGCGCGCAGCTCTGTGCTCGCAGGCAGCGAGACCACCACCCTGCCTTCCTTCTTGCCCAGCTCGACGATTTTCTCCCATTCAGCCCCAGGTTTGACACTTTGCGCGGCGCAAATTTGCGTCATCAACACGACTGCCGCAATCAAAGCAATCGCCCGGCCTGAGAACCGCCCTCTCACCCTTGATTTCATAAGGCAGCGTACACGAACTGCGGCATTTCCATCGGCACCGCGACCTTGGAGATTGCCGCTTCGAAATCGAGGCGAATCTGCGGATCTTCGTCTTCGTACTCGATCATCGTGCCGCCCTCGCGTACGCTGGTACGAACTCCTTCCTTGTTAATCGCGCGCCAGCAGCCGAGTAGAAACTGTCCCGACTGCCCGCTATAGCGGAATGCCAGCTGCCGCGCTGGTTCGTTGCCGGTATTGAAATGCTGGTGATACCAACCGCTGGGTGGACTGAAAACGCTACCTTCGCGCCAGTTGACGCGCACGACTTGCTCCGCGTTGCCCGCGCGGTAAGGACGGATGCCGGCTTCCGGCGGCCACATCAAAGTGTAACCTTTGGAGCGCAGGATCAACAAAATCGCTCCGCCTTGGTGAAAATGCGCTTTATGATAACGGCCGACAGGCCACTCGGCGATATGACCGACCAATGTGCTGCCGCCCATATCGAAAGAGGTGATGCGCACGCCGAAACCTTTGGCCTCCGATGGATCGACCAAAGCGCCGCGGGCGTCGGCAATAAAGTTCGAATCCCAGTTGATAAAGCCGCCGACTTCTTTTCGGTCGGAGGTGGGAACAAAATAATCGGCCTGGCCGTCGAAGCGGTCATCAAACTTATAATCACAGCCCATCACAAACGGCACGTTGTGAAGCAGATCGATCATCAGCGGTGCGCTGGTGACGGCGAGAAAGATTGCCGGCTCGTTGCTGCCGTTGATCATGCGATGGCGCGTGTTGAGCGGGATGGCGAACAAGCTCCCCGGATGCCATTCGAAGTGCATCTTGCGCTTGTCGTCTCCGGCAGACCAAATCTCCGTCGCGCCCATGCCTTTAATGATGTAAATCAATTCCTCATACAGATGATTTTCCGGCTCGAGCGCTCCGCCGGCGGGAATTTCGCACACGTACATGCCGGTGAAACCTTCCATGCCTTTGAGGTCGATGTACGCGCCGCTGCCGCCGGTGCGCTTCCATGGTTTGCGTGGCAAGAGTGTCACGTCCTCGATGCCGTAACCGTCCACGACCGGAATGCCTTCCTCCTCGAGCCACAATTCATAGCTGGTTGCTCGTGTTGCCACACCTGATTCCTTTCTATTTTTTGACGGAGTAAAAATAGTCGCCCCGCGCCACCGCGGCGGCCAACTCATCGTCCTGTGCGGTCCAAAGATCCAAGGGATAGCCGTGCCAAGGCGTGCGCAGCTTGAGCTCGGGCATCTCCTCTGCTTGCCAAATCTCCAGCGCTCGCTCCATAAATTCTTTTTTCGGCAAGCCCACTGGGGGGTATTTGCCTTTGCGTGTCGCGTCGATGAGCAAGCCCGAACAGCCGACGGGAGGTGGAAAGAAGCGTTCTTCAGGATTGGTCATGAGAGCGTAGGCGGAAGGATCTAACAACGGACTCTTTCCAGTGACAATCTGCGCGTCGCGATGCGGCTGTGAAGCGAAGCTGATCGCCCACATCACCATTTCGGGATCCTTGGGATCGATGTCTTCGTCCACGGTGATAATAATCTTGTTGGTCGTGTCCATGCCGGACGCCGCTTGCAACGCTTGCTTGGGTTTCGACGGATGGCTCTTCGCCATTCGGATCACCCACCAATTCCAGCCGCCCCCCATCTCGGGACAACAGACTTCCAACACTTCCGGAATGTTGCAGCTGTACTTTAGAAAATTATAGAGCATCATTTCGCGGCAGGTGCGCGAGATGCCGTTCGACTCGCTGGGCGGCAGACCGACAAGAATCGCTGTGAAAATCGCATTGCGGCGGTGCGTGATTGCCTTGATATCGATCACCGGGCGCAAACCGCGCTCGGCCATGAGATAACCCGGATAGTCGCTGAATGGCTCGCCCCGCTCCATCGCGTCGAGGGAGATTTCACCTTCGATGACGATCTCCGCGTCGGCAGGAACTTCCAACGGAATCGTCTTGCAGGGCACCATCTCGACCGGCCGCTGGCGAATCCCGCCGGCAACGGCGATCTCGTCGATGCCATAGGGTAAGTTAGCTGCTGAAACATAGACAATGTCCGGCAGGCATCCGAGCACGATAGCCACCGGCAGCGGCTCCCTGCGTCGCACCGCTTTGGGGTGATGGTAGAGTAGCGCGTGGTGGGTTCGAGCGATGCCTGCGATGAGCTTTTGGTCGCCGCGAAAGTGACCGCTGTACATGCCGACATTGCGCATTCCCGTTTCGGGATCCTTGGTGATGAATGGCGCCGTCACCCGGATGCCGCAGCTGAAACCCGGCTCTTCCACCGGCGACGGCAAGCGCGTCACGGGAAATTCTTTCAACCTGCCGCCGCTATAAACCTCTTCTTGCACCGGCGCGCGGGCGATGATTTTTGGTTCGTACATGTGCGCGAGCGCGTGACGCCAGTTTTCATAAATATCGCCTGCGTCTTCACAGCCTAATCCAAGCGCTGCGACGGTTCGCGACGATCCGTACATGCCGGTTGCGACCTGAATGTCGAATTGTCTACCGCTGCCATCGCGGACATTTTCAAATAGGAATGCCTGCCGCTTTTGGTCGTCGATGCCGCGGTATTGGAGCCGCATCAGTGGCATCAATTCAGAATCTTTGTTCACCGGCCGGCGCCAGCGATACAGTTTGCCGCGCGTCTGCAGATCGTCTAAGTAATCGCGAAAGTCACCGTAATAACTTCGAGACATTCGAATCCATTCCTTTCAGAATCAGAGCCTATCCCGTCATTTCAATATTGGCTGAGCAACCCTTTGCGCTGGCTCGCGAACCTTGTCGAGCTTCTCTCCCGATTCGTTTCCACTTGTAAAAATTTCTTGAGCAACATGTGATCCCGGGATGAACAAACATCCAAGAGCGATTGCGTAACGCGGGAGGTTAGGAACCTGGTCATCGACGAAGAACTGTCTACCCTTCCCTTACCAATTCGTAGATGCACGCAGAACTGGCTCGAGGAGTTAAACGTGGCTGGATAGTGATTTCTTTATAGACAAATATTCCATATGTCAAGTAATTTGACGCCGACCTTTCAAGGGCTTTGGGGAATGTTTGGCAGAGCGCTCTGAACTGAAATGAAGACACGCGTTATTGATTGGAAATCGTAGAGAGGAAGAAGATGGAGCGGGTGAGGAGGGGTCGAAATCCCGACCTTATGCTTAGCAACATGGTAGGCGAAAAAAGGGCTAGCCAGCGCAAGCTCGCGTTCCGCAGGGTTTCTCGTTTATACGCTGAGTTTCGAGCATTTGCGCGAGCAAACGAGCATTCCCGAATGTCCCGAGCAAGCCCCTTGAGCATCCAAAAAGTGCAACGTTGCACGTCTGGGCGTTTTTCACGCAGGGGGCACCACCCCTCCTCACCCCAATCGGGAATGGGGCGGGTGTCTGAGCCTTTACCTGTGATCTAGGACGATATCGGAACTTTAAAAAGTGGCACCACTTGGCACCACCGCTCGTTACTCCTCTAGCTTCTTCAGCCGATCAGCGAGGCGCTTTTGCTCCGCGATGGCCTTTTGGATCTAGCGAAGTTCATCAACTCCCCTCTCTTCGAAGATGAGCTGGGGAAGCGTTTCCGAGGGCTGGGGAGGAGGAGGTTCTCAGAGGCTCTGTGAGCTAGACAAGAAGCGCAGTGAGCTGCCACGCTCCGTTCCGGTCTAAATTTAAGGATACGCCTGGTCTAAACAGCCAAAAAAAGTTTTCGTTCGTAGTTTTTTCTGTCATCACTAAGCTCCCAGTCGCGATCTTCGATCTTGACAGCAAAGGCTTCGCATCTCAAATAGGTCTGTCAGCGAATCGGTTTCGGTCGAGAGCCGGATGCTCACCGACCCGCACGACTGGCAACCGCCGCAATTCCTCTGGTGAAAATCGGCTGGCAGGGTCGGTCTCAATCCATTGCGCATAGTCTGTGTGTCGCCAAATCAATCCGCGGTCGGCTAAAATCAAGATCGCTGGCTTCAGACACATCCCGACCACCGACCTTTACTATCTCCGATGCCCCAGCAAGGACGACCTCATTGATACGTCTACTGTCCAATAAGATTAAAGTAACAGTAGTGGCGCCATAAGATGACTCCGGATAGGAGTTAGCCTTGACAGCGAGTTCATCTGAGATTTTCGGGCTCATGATTAGGAATTAGGAATAGCCTAGTCCAGCAAGATACAAACAGGCTTTTGTGGATATTAATATCGGCAAATGCCGCCTGCAAGCTGAGTCGCGCTCCCGCTGTGCCAGTTCTGGACTCCAATCACTACGAGATTAGGACTCAATTTCGTTTCGCGCTGCCCTCTTCTACCATAGGAGGGGGCGGAGGCAGATTTCGTTTTTCCTTAGCCGAATAAAACTTAAGAGCGACTAGCCTTCGGACCACTTGTATGCCGCCAAAACCTTCTCCGCTTCGTCCTGCAAGACGCCCCGGATCACCTCGATCTTGATGTTCATTTGTTTACTCAGCTCTTCCACGGAGTAGCTCCTCGATGGCCACCCGGTGAGGCGCATGAGCGCCTGGGAGGAAGCGCCGATAACGAGGCGCTCGATATGGGAAGCGAACATCGCCCCGGCGCACATGGGGCAAGGGTCGCAAGAAGCATAGACCGTGCAGCCCTTCAAGGAGGGGCTTTTCAAGTGAGCCGTTGCCGCACGGACGGCCAGGGTCTCAGCGTGGCTCGTGGGGTCGCCGGAGGACTCTACAATGGAATCCGTATGCGCGACGATTTCGTCTCCCCGAACGATTACCGCTCCGAAAGGGCGCTCGCCTGCGCGAAGTCCCTTGCGGGACTCTTCAATGGCGAGAGCCATGAATTTTGCGTGTTCTGTGCTCATGGCTATCCTCCTCAGAGATTCACGAGCTTTATCTGCCTGCGTGACAATAAAATGCGCCGTGAGAAATTCGGTCCGAATAGCTTTCGAGATTTCGGAAGAGACTCTAAGGAGAAATATCGATTTGATCCCCCATCTTTCGAAGTTCGTCTAAACCGCCTTTTTAAACTTCGGATCTTCAGCCAGCTCCCGCACACGTATTAATGCTCTAGTAGCGAATCGCAATTTTCGCCCAGCAGAAGATTCAACTGTTCGATGATCATATGAAACAGAGTTCAACGGCCTCCTGTATGCTGGACATAATTTCGTAAAGCCTGCATTACTCTATATCCAAAACGGTTATCATATGCTCGTTCGTAGCTCTATTTCCTCCCCTACTCCCTCAAAAACAAAAAAGCCCTCGATTTCTCAAGGGCCCTTTGATGGAGCGGGTGAGGAGGGTCGAACTCCCGACCTTATGCTTGGCAAGCATACGCTCTAGCCAACTGAGCTACACCCGCACCAAAATTTTAACTACATGAACGGAGACGGATTGTCAATTTCACCGCGGTCAACTGCGACCAAGATGCGATTGACGAAGGCGGAAAAACTGGATGTGATAATTTGCGCCGGACCAAATTGCAATCACCGCCGACAACACGAGAAAGTACATTCCTGCAGCAAAAAAATCGAGTCCCCAAAAGCGATAGTGAACTAACAAGCCGACCACCGCAAAGGCCTGCAGAATGAATTTGTACTTGCCGAGAGTCTCGGCCTGCATCACGATACCTTCCGTGAGCGCGATCCCCCTGATCACGGTCACGGCGCTCTCGCGAGCCAGTATGATCACCACCAGCCATGCCGGCACGCTCGGCTCGTTCGGTCGATCCATAGCGCTAAGCATGATTAGCGCCGAAGCGACCATGAGTTTATCGGCCAATGGATCGAGAATCTTGCCGAGATCTGAAACGCTTTTATTGCGTCGCGCAAAATAACCGTCGAAGTAATCGGTCACCGAAGCGATAAGAAAGATCCCCGCGGCGAGCAGCGCTGACGTTCGATCGCTGAACGTCAACAGATAAACCAGGACGGGAATAATGAGAATTCGAAAGAAGCTTAATAGGTTCGGGAATGTCCAAACCACGGGAGACTCTGAAGTGACAAAGTTTTAACCTTTTATTGGCGGACTTGGCGAATCTCTTGCAAGCCAATGCCACGATACGAATCGTAGAAACGGAGAACGCGACGCACATAGTCGCGGGTTTCTACGAAGGGCGGAATACCACCGTGCTTCTCGACCGCGCCGCTACCCGCATTATAAGCCGCAAGCGAAAGCTCAAGATCGCCTTGATATCGGTCCAATAGCATCCTTAGATGTCGCGCCCCGCCATCGACATTCTCGGTCGGATCATAGGCGTCGATCACATTATGGAGCCGAGCAGTCTCAGGCATAAGCTGCATCAGTCCCATAGCTCCCTTCTGGGAGCGAGCGTGGGAGTTAAAATCGGACTCCGCCTTGATCACGGCACGGATGAGGTGCGCGTCGACATTGTAACGACCAGATGCCGTTAAAATCAAATCATCATATGAAGCGTTGACAAGCGAGCCGATCGACACCGGCCCGTTTCTTTCTCTGAGGACGCGTCGATACCCTGTATGATTGGGAACGTTGCTGAAAGTCAGGACGCCGTTGTTGTCTTTGTAGACGTATACATCGGCAAATACCGAGGTGCTCCAGGAAAGCACCAAGAACAATACAGCTGCTGATCGAAATAGAATTGGGAAACTCATCGTATTAGAAGTTGCGGCAGGATACTCGCTGCTGGGCTACATGTCAATTCTTTGCGGATTACCATAAGAAGTCATTTGCGCCAGATTCAATTAACTTGGCAATCAACGGCCGGTCGCCGTCTAAAAAATCCATTCCGGCAACTTCCGATGGTTGCACCCAGCGGATCTGCTGGAAGACGAAATTTGTTATTTGTCCCTCATACCTCAGGACTTTGAAGAAGCGCAAACAAACCTTGA
>DASPXM010000107.1:0-9807 GCA_035637295.1 Verrucomicrobiia bacterium | reverse complement strand
ACCGTGGATCTCTCGATCAAAGATCGAGTTCGGTTGCTGCGATTGCCAAACACGATTCACGAGAAGTCCAAGCTATATAAAATCATTCTGAGTCCGACCGAGCTTGAGCATTTAAACCCCGGGCAGATACGCGAGCTCGGGCGCACGGCGAGACCGTTGACGCTTACCGACGAGACCGGCTTGGTTTCGCGTGCCGATATCAGAGCGAACCAGAAAGCGTCGGAATTGTTCAGTCGAGTTCGGCGCCAGACCGCCAAGCTCACGCGCAAGCCGTTTGTCTATCCCATTCGTCGTCCGGCTGATTTGTCTAAACTCGAGTTCGTTTGCGCGGGAGTGCGCAAGATCTGGGAAAGCCACATCGAGCCCGGGTATCGGAATAACTGCGCGATCAGGCTTGCCTCGGAATTTCGCCTGATGGGATTATCCGGGGATGAAACGGAACAAAAACTACTTGAATGGAACCAGCGAAACGGTATCGAACTATCACCTGCGGAGCTTAAAAGTGTCGTTCACTCCGCTTACCAACATCGCTTTCCGTACCGTTACAGTTGCCGGGATGCGATTCTGCGACAATACTGCCCCTTACCAGATCTAAAATCCTGCCGCGCTTTCGTAGCGGATCGCAACAAGACTGACTCATCCACTGGGTGATCTATCCAACCGTTCGCCGCGCTGCAACTCGTTCTTCGATGCTGCGCTACGCGTGAGAATGCTTATCGTCCCGACGGTGTTTCACGGCGAGAATTGAATGGATAATCAGCGTCAGCAGCGTTAGCAGCACAAGATAGAAAAGTTCAGTTTCGTTCGCCATAAATCCCTCCGGCTACTGCCACCCTTATGATGGTTTGCGTCATTCCTTATTATAGTGGAGCAAAGGGCATACCATCGTCCGTGATTGGCACCGTTCATTTTCTCATTCCAATTCGCTTGCCAAAGCCGTAGGTTAACAACAACGTGCCAGCTTTATCTAAATAGAGAGCCGAAGGATTCCTATTTTTGCTAACGAGATTGGCAAATCTGGAAATTTCCAGGCAGGCTGCAAAAAGAAATCGCCGGGAATAGACGCGCAAGACAGTGGGTGATTCAGCTTAAAGCAGGAATTCGTATTTGCGCTGTAAATAGTCACGCAGAGGTTTTGTTTGCACCCTGATCTGGTTGTTGTCGCGCACAAAAAAGCCTTTGTTCTCCAGTTCCTTGAGCGCAATCGATACGCGCGGTCGCGAAGCGCCGACCACAGCAGCTAATTCTTCGTGAGTCAGGGCTGACGGGAGAAGTCCTTTTAGGGCTGTAGCATTGGGATGACCGGCAAATTCCCAAAGCGCCAGAGCCACCCGGTCGGTTAAATCCTCCACAAGAAAAAGCGCCCGCCGCAACGACACAAAAAGCAGTGGTTTAATGGTGGCATTTGTCAGCGCGGTGAATATGTTCCAGGGAATTGCGCAAATTTCGCTAACGAAGGTCTTGGCGTTGATCACTCCAACACGTGATTCTCCAAGCGCCATGGCTCGGCTGACCCTGCTCCATCCGGGCACGAGCGCCGAAACGCCGAAGAATTCTCCCCGCGCCAGCAAGGCGAGTCGCAAATAGTTTCCCTTACTTGCTAAAAGAGACAGGCCGACCGTGCCTTCGAACACGCAATAAAGATCTTTGGCGGGTTGACCGGGGCGGTAGATAACTTCGCCTTTCCCGACGCGGAACTCCGTCATACGGCGACTCAAAAGATTTATTCGGTCGCGGGGCACCCAATCGAGTAACCCTAAACCTTTAAGCTCTGATGATTGAATGATAGTTCTCGCCATGCGGATTACCCTCGGGGCAGAAGGACGCAAATTCGCTGCCAGTGGATTGGCGTTCCGGCTAAAGAATGGCAAAGAAAATCTTGTAACGTATGTAACAGACAAAGGTACGTCAATCGGGATACAGGATTGAGCTTGATTTTGGAAGGATTATCAAAGTCAGAGCAGGCCCTATAAGAACAACAAAGGAGAGTCCGTGGCGGAAAACGCGGAAATCACCACGCGGGGGTGGGTTGGCGAGGAGTTCGAGCTCCTGTTAACTCTCTACCGTGCTCTAATCGAAACAAAGGATTTGTCGTCGGCGTGCAGTGCGACGCTGCAAATCGTTTGTGACTTTACGGGGTGGGATCTCGGCCTGGCTTGGCTTCCTACGCCAGGAAAAGAGCTCAGACTATTCACGGCTTGGCACCGAGACAATGCCAATCTCGTCGAATTCGTCAAAATTTGCCAAGAGCGTTCATTCCCACCAAATGTCGGAATGCCGGGACGCGTTTGGGCGCGCCGAAAGCCCGAATGGACATCCAACCTTGCAGCTGAGCCGACCGAGTTGTTTCCGCTGGCGCCGTTCGCGGCTCAGGCGGGCATCAAGGCAGTGTTAGGGGTTCCTGTTCTCGATGGAGAGAGCGTTCTTGCCGTTCTGTTATTCTATTTGCTCCAGTTCAGAGAAAAAGACAGCCATCTCATTCAAGTCGCATCGGAGGTTGCGACGCAGCTTGGGTTTGCGCTTCGCCACAAGCATCTCGAAGAGGAGCTGGAAAGAAATGAAGTTAAGCTGCGACAAGCGCACGGCGAGATCGAGATACGGGGTCAAGAGCGGACCGCAGAGCTCGAAACAGTTAACGAGTTGCTGCAGGCTGAAATAGTTGCTCGGGAAAAGCTAGAGGAAAGCCTTCACGTCCGGGTCCTCCAGCAGGCTGCAGTAGCTCACATAGGTCAACGCGCGTTGAGCGGATTAGCACTTTCCGCGCTCATGGAAGAGATCACCGCGCTCGTCGCACAAACCTTAGGCATTGAATTCTGCAAAATCTTGGAACTCTTGCCAGACGGCAAAGCCCTGCTCCTCCGTGCCGGCGTAGGTTGGAAAAACGGATTCGTTGGAGTGGCAACAGTGAATGCCGGTGCCGAATCCCAGGCCGGTTACACGCTCCTTTCCAACGCGCCAGTGATTGTAGAAGATCTGCAAGCTGAGACTCGCTTCAGCGGGCCACCGCTTCTGCGCGACCATGGCGTTGTTAGCGGCTTGAGTGTCATCATCCCAGGCCGGGATCGGCCTTTTGGAGTTCTGGGCGCGCACACGATAAAACGGCGGGCTTTCAAACCCGATGATGTCCATTTCTTGGAAGCCGTCGCGAATGTGCTATCGGAAGCGATCGAGCGCAAGAAGGCCGAAGAAGAAATCCGACGCAGCGCAAACTGGCTTGAGCGTCTAATAGAAACTACTCAGGATGCGGTGGTTTCGATTGATCGGCAGGCGCGAATCGTGTTGTTCAACCCGGGAGCGGAGCGTATCTTCGGCTACAGCAAGGCTGAAATCCAAGGACAAAAAGTGAACGTTTTGATGGCCGAGCCATATGCGACTGAGCACGATTTCTATATTGAACGCTACGAAAGAACAGGAGAGGCGCGCGCCATCGGCCGTATCCGCACAGTGGAAGGTCGACGCAAGAACGGCGAGACTTTTCCTATCGAGCTTTCAGTTACGAAAGTGACAACCGTTGAAGGCGAAGAAGTTCAATATGCCGCTTTCATCCGGGATATTTCTGAAGTGAGACGCGGCCAAGCCTGGTTGCAGAGTCTCATTGACACGACCCAAGACGCTGTCCTCTCTATCGACCATCAAGGACGAGTCGTGATGTTCAATCCGGCGGCGGAGCGAATATTTGGCTATACGAGAAATGAGATTGTAGGGCAAAAGGTCAACTTGCTCATGGCCGAGCCTTACGCAACGGAGCACGACGGATATATCGAACATTATGAAAGGACAGGCGAAGCTCGTGCCATCGGGCGCATACGAACGGTGACCGCCAGGCGGAAAAATAGCGAGCTCTTTCCGATCGAACTGTCAGTGACAAAGATCGCGGAGGACCAGGATGTTCAATATGCCGCGTTCATTCGCGACATTTCAGAAAAGGCGCGGTTGCAAGCCCAACTGCTGGAGAACGAACGCCTTGTTGCCATCGGAACGACGGCGGCCAAAATCGGCCATGAGCTCGCCAACCCACTAAATGGCATGTCGTTGACGATTCAGCTTCTCGAGCAACGTCTCCGTAAACAGTCGAACCTGCTCGATACCCAGATAACATCGACTGTGAACCGACTGCATACCGAGGTGTCGCGACTTAGCACGCTGCTAGAACAGTTCCGTTCTCTGTCGCGCCGGGAGAAGTTCGTTTTTCAGCGGACGACTCTCACTGCTTTAGTCGGCGAAGCAATAGAAATCGAGATGCCGCGCTATGCCGAACTAGGAATTCAGGTAGAATGTTCCTTTTCGTCGAACCTGCCCACCATCACCGTCGACATCAATAAAATGAAGCAGGTGATCTTCAATCTCACCAAGAACGCGGCGGAGGCGATGGCCGGGGGTGGAAGAATTTCAATTAAAGGCTCAGCTTCCGAAAATAGAATCATCCTGGAAATTTCGGACACTGGCACAGGCATTCCCGCAGGCATCGATATTTTTGAGCCGTTCTTTACCACCAAACCGGAAGGCACGGGTATTGGGCTTTCGATCGTCCAACAGATCGTCAGTGCCCATGGTGGATCGGTAACCTATCGAAGCGAGCATGGAAAAGGAACGACCTTTGTAATCGCCTTGCCGCAAAAGTAGCCCCGACCGAAGCTCACCGCCTGGCCTCAGAATTGCTCAACCCTAGATAATGAAATGTTTTCTTATAGAATTGGGTTGTGCATTTGCACGTTTGGCAAGGCGAGTACCCCGTTTTCGCACTCTTGGGAATAGGTGTGCGTAGATGAATTCGAATGGTTCCATATTAGTCGCGGAAGATCAGGAAAGTGCACGCGAGAGTTTGGTCGAGCTTTTGAGGGGCGAAGGTTACGAGGTGCACGATGCGGCCGACGGAACTACCGCGATTTCCTTAATCGATAAGCTCGACCTCGATTTAGTTCTAACAGATCTGATGATGCCCGGCGCGGATGGAATTGCCGTGATGAAGCATGTCCGTGACATCTCACCGCAAACTCTGGTGATGATCATGTCGGCACACGCAACCGTGGAGACGGCGATTGAAGCAATCCGCTTAGGCGCACAAGATTACCTGCTCAAGCCGCTTCTCTTTGCTGAGGTTCTTCGCAAGATTCGGCATTTGATGGACCATAGAAAATTGGCCTGGGAGAACCAGTTACTCCGCCGGGAAGTTAATGACCATTTCAGTCCGGACCGACCGCTCGGCCGCAGCGCGGCGATGCAAGAAATTGTCGGTATGATCAAGAAGGTCGCGCCGACGCCAACCACGGTGTTGATTAGCGGAGAGAGCGGTGTGGGGAAAGAAGTCGTGGCGCGAACCATTCACGCCGGCAGCCACGCTAAGGACAATGTCTTTCTGCCCGTCAACTGCAGCGCGATCCCCGAGAACTTATTGGAGAGCCAGCTCTTCGGCCATATGAAGGGCTCTTTTACGGGGGCGGTCGGTTCTCAAGAAGGTTTGTTCCAAAGGGCGCGCGGCGGAACGATCTTCCTCGATGAAATCGGCGAGATGCCGTTGAGTTTGCAGCCCAAGCTTCTCCGTGTGCTCGAAGAGAAAACCGTCTTACCGGTGGGCGCCACGACACCGGTTAAGGTCAACCTGCGCATTCTTGCGGCGTCCAACCGCGATCTCAACGGTGAGGTCGAAGCGGGCCGCTTTCGCGAAGATCTTTACTATCGGCTCAATGTTTTCGAGATCAACATCCCGCCGCTGCGCAAACGACTTGATGATCTGCCTGGCTTGGTGGAACATCTCATACAACGCCACAATATGGAAATGAAGACCAATTATAAAGGCGTCGACAGCGCCACCATGCGGATCCTCATGTCGCTCCCATGGAAAGGAAATATCCGTGAGCTGGATAACGTTTTAGAGCGAGCGATGATTCTCGGCGACGGCGAGTGGATCAAGCCGGCGGATTTACCAGGCCAGCACAACGGCGTTGACGAATTCGGCGCTGAAGACAATCTGACGAAAGCGGTCGAGCTTTACGAGAAAACTCATATCGAGCGCACGATCGGAAAAACCGGAGGCGACAAGATACGCGCGGCCGAATTGCTCGGACTGAGCCTTTCGACGCTTTACCGCAAGCTCGAAAAGCTAGGCATTGATGGCTAAATTAGCCATCAGCTAATCCTTGCTCACATTCGGGCAAGTCCACAATTTCGACCATGGCAGTGATCGCAGCACTGCAAGCGTTCTGCGGTCGCTTTTCCCGCCAGTAAGAATTTGCCTGAGTCATCTTCCCCGAAAGCAATCAGCATATTGAACAGATTGATTGGCATATAGATTGCCTCTCTTTATGGCAGTGTTCTGATCAATTTTTTGATAGGAGAGAGGAGTCGCATGCTCACCGATTGGTGGTCGCTCGCGCTTGGTAATTTGCTAATTGCGGTCGGGTCTCCGTTGGCGCAGGGCAGAGCCTACGAGTGGCACTGGGAAATGCATCCGATGTGGTGGTGGGGTTGGGGTATAGGGATGATGTTAATGATGCTCTTGTTTTGGGGACTTCTAATCGCTGGCCTTGTCCTCGCCATTCGTTGGTTGCTAGACCAAGGCAGGCATGGGCGTTCTGTGACCGCGCTGGAGATCTTGAAGCAGAGATACGCCAAGGGTGAAATCAACAAAGAAGAGTTCGAGGCCAAGAAACGGGACTTGTCCTAATCGAGCATTCATACGCCGATGGATGTGTTCGGCGAGCTCGGCGGAGAGTTTATGAAGAAGGCAAAGAATTTCTGGAGAGTGCGCGACTGCATGAGCGTGGACCCGGCAACCGTTGGACCGAAGGATTCTCTGCAGAAAGTAATCGAGCTGCTGCGGCGGCGCGATATCCGCTCAGTTCCGGTGATCGAGAATGGCAGGCTGATCGGCATCGTGACCGACCGCGACGTGCGCCAAGTGGCGCCGGCCTATCCGCTCTTTCGCGATGAAGACGAGATCCGTCGCTATACGGAAAAATTGACCGTGACGGCGGCGATGACCGCCGATCCGATGACGATTGCACCTGATGCACCGCTAGTGGAAGCCGCGAAGGTCCTCGAAGCTTATCGCATCAGTTCTATGCCGGTCGTCGACGATCGGCGCCTCGTCGGTATGCTGACCGTGACGGACGTGCTCAGAGTATTCGTGGAGCAAAACGCGGAGATCGCGGCGTGAAGATTCAAGACATCATGATTAGAGACGTCGTCCAGGCCGTGCCCGATGAGAATATCGGCGAGGCGGCGAAGCGTATGCGCCAAAGAGGAGTCGGTTGCTTGGTGGTGACTGTTGCCGGCGCGATCAAAGGAATCGTTACCGATCGCGATTTACTCGATTGTCTGGCCGAATTCCATGATCCTTCTCGCTGCCCAGTGTCGGCGCACATGAATCGGCCGGTGATTATCTTGGGTCCTGAAGAAGACCACAAAATGGCTGCCAAGGTCTTGCACAGAAAAAAAATCAGACGCCTGCCCGTGGCGCAACGCGGAAAGCTTTTGGGAATTATTTCGCTTTCCGATCTTGCGGCGATTGCCAGTCAAGAAAGCGAAAAGCTTCGATCCTCGTCGGATTTCATTGTTGAAGTCATCAGCCTGCAGTCAGCGCAGAGCAGCCGGATTCAGCTGAAGCGCCCTGCCGAACCGCCGGCTGCGGCCGATGAACGGACGCGGCGGCTTGAGGCTTCAGATAACGGCAAAGAATTGATCGATGCCGGTGGTCCCGGATGAGGGGCAGCGATGTCGATACTCTCGGCGGCTAATCCACAGTCCAGCGCTCTGTTAACCGACCTCTATCAACTCACCATGCTTCAGGGCTACTTCGATCAACGCATGAAGGAAACGGCTGTCTTCGAGTTCTTTGTCCGCAAGCTGCCGCGCACTCGAAATTTTCTTTTGGCGGCAGGACTCGAGCAGGCATTAGCCTTTCTTGAAACCGTGCAGTTCACGCCGGCCGAACTCGAGTGGATCGCGAGTCATGGCGCTTTTCGTCCAGCTTTCGTGCGTTACCTAGAAAATTTCCGCTTCACCGGCGACATTCACGCTATGCCGGAAGGGACGGTATTCTTCCCCAACGAGCCGACCCTGCGCGTGACCGCGCCGATCGCGCAAGCGCAGTTGGTCGAAAGCCGGCTGATCAACTTGCTTCACTTTCAAACTTTGATCGCTTCGAAAGCAGCGCGCTCGGTATTGATGGCACCGGGCAAGGTGTTGGTCGATTTTGGTTTGCGTCGTGCTCATGGCGCCGAGGCTGGTCTGCTCGCTGCGCGGGCAAGCTACCTCGCTGGTTTCGACGGCAGCGCGACGGTATTGGCGGCGCCACTTTTTGGCGTCCCCGTGTACGGCACCATGGCCCACTCTTTCGTTCAAGCGCATGCCGATGAGACCGTCGCTTTCGAGCATTTCGCTCACTCGTTGCCGGAGAATGTGATTCTGCTCATCGATACTTACGATACCGAAGCCGCGGCGGAGAAGGTCGTGAGGCTTGCGCCAAAGCTGGTGCGCGACGGTATCAAGATCAAAGGCGTGCGACTCGATAGCGGTGATCTGGCGGATCACGCTTTCAAAGTACGGCGCATTCTCGACGACGGCAAGCTCCAAGACGTCACGATCTTCGCGAGCGGCAGCGTGGATGAGTATGTCCTGGAAAAACTAATGCACCAGGGCGCGCCCATCGACGGCTTCGGCATCGGCACACATATGGATACTTCCGTCGATGCTCCTTACTTAGACTGCGCATACAAATTGGTCGAATACGCGGGCAAAGCGCGCCGCAAGCGCTCGGAAGGCAAAGTGCTTTGGCCGGGACGCAAGCAGGTGTTCCGCTGCTACGACGATAATGGCCGGATGCGCGGTGATCTCCTTACGTTGGAAGGCGATCAGGTGGAAGGCGAGGCGTTGATTCGACCCATGATGAAGGCAGGCCGGCGTCTTTCGGCGGCCGAGCCCTTGGAGCGCTCGCGTCAACGAGCGCTGGGCGAGCTCAAGCGTTTGCCTGAAACGTTGAAATGTTTGGAGCGTGGGCCAGAATATCAGGTGACCGTTTCCGAACGGCTGAAAAATCTCGCTCGGCAGGTCGACGCGACCCAGTCGCAATCGACGACGCCAGATCGACAGGAACGCAAGCCGTTCTCAGAGCGAGCTATCACTTCATGACACGTACGAGGTGAACCATGCGATTCAAGAACCGCCAACATGCCGCACATCTATTGATCGATAGATTGAGCCCCTATTACAAAAACAAGAATCCCTTAGTCCTAGGCATCCCACGCGGGGCGGTACCGATGGCCAAGATCATCGCCGATGCCTTGGGCGGTGAATTGGACGTCGTACTCGTGCGCAAGCTTGGCCATCCTTTGCAGCCCGAACTCGCTATTGGCGCCATCGATGAAAATGGAAATGTTTTCCTTTCCGACTATGCGTTTGAAATCGAGCCGGAGTACCTCGATCTGGAAAAGAATCGACAGCTTGAGGTTCTGCAAAAGCGCCGCGCACAATATACGCCGCAGCGCCGACCAATTGACGCTCACGACCGCATCGTTATCGTCGTCGACGATGGAATTGCTACGGGCTCGACGATGACGGCCGCGCTGCGGGCCGTGCGTGCTCAAAAGCCAAAGAAACTCATTGGCGCTGTGGCGGTAGCGTCGGATGATGCGGCGCGGGCGATGTTGCACGAATGCGATGCCATGTTTTGCTTGAATGTGTCCGGCGAATTCTTCGCCGTGGGGCAGTTCTTTACGGATTTCTCGCAGGTCTCGGATGAGGACGTGGCGGCGTTGTTGCAGCAAAACGACTCGCCGGTTTCAGCTGCGAATTAGCTCGCTGTGATTG
>DASPXM010000106.1:0-15351 GCA_035637295.1 Verrucomicrobiia bacterium | reverse complement strand
CGCGAGCTCTCGAGAAGAGGGAAGTCGAGAAGAGTTGTCGCTAAAGTTTCCCGATACCAATTCATCACGAATTTGCCGGTAGAGTTGTTGGTGGAGCGGTTCGCGAGCAGTCCGATCGAGCCGAATCATTTCGAATGCCATAATCGAACGGCGGCGGCGCCTCTTGCCGAGCGATTTGTTCATTAATCGTGAATTGGCTAAACTGGTATGCACGTTCCTATCTTAAGTCTTCTCGACCCATTTCTTCATCAATCGTAGTTAACTCCCGCCGCATTTCACGGGAAATCACGAACTGGCTAGCCCCTTCTGCTCCAAGTGGGCATTGCCACCGTAGCACAACAACAGAACGGTTACTGGAAATGACGTATCAGCGTCCGTTGTTCTGTTGGGCGGCTTTCATCCTTCGCGTCGCATTGTGTTCACAGTCGTTTGCGCAAAAAACGGAAAAGAAACCTGTGCAGTCAAACGTAGCCTATTTCGCGGGGTGATTCAGAGGATGGCCAAACTCAAGAGTAAAGATGGCGCCGACCGCATCTTCAACGTTGCAGATAGATCGCCGCGAATTCATGCGGGTTGTTGCAACTATAGGAGCGGCACTGACGATGGGCAGTGACACTTTATCGGCCAAATCGACTGCCAGGAGAACATTAGTGAGGATCACTTGCTTTATCCGCTACCAAATTGATCCCTTCCAGAGGGACGCCTTCAAGCAGTACGCAGAGAACTGGGGCCGCATCATTCCGCGATGTGGTGGACATCTCGTCGGATATTTTCTTCCTCACGAAGGTACCAACGATGTTGGTTGGGGCCTGATTGCGTTCGATAGCCTCGCCTCGTATGAGCGCTACAAAGCGCGCCTGAAGACAGATTCGGAAGCACGGGAAAATTTTGCCATGGCGCAGGCTAAACGCCTGATCCTGCGCGAGGAGCGAAATTTTGTCGAGATCGTAGATGGAACATTCGGCGTGCCCCCCGATCTGAAAGGAGCAACGTGATGGCCCGTGGCGACGTAGATAAAAAAGCACGAATGTTTCGGGCTCTCCATGAGCGCAACGATGGGGCGGGATGAAGAAGATAGGCATCGTCGGCGGCGTCGGATGGCAATCCACGACAGAGTACTACTCCGAGCTCTGCCGTCGAAGCGAACAGTTCCACCTTGCCAGGAACCCACGCGACGTGCCCACGATGCCTGAGATCAGCATCGAGTCTTTGGATTTGGCTAAGGCTATTTCTTACCTCGGCTCTGACGATGATGAACAGTCTTGGTCACAATTTGACGACTATCACCGGCGCGCTCTCAAGCGCCTGGAAACGAATGGAGCCGAATTCGCGCTGATGGCGAGCAATACTCCTCATCACCGCTTCGAAGCCATCGTGCGGAGCATTCGAATCCCTGTCATCAGCATTCTAGATGAGATGGCGAAGGAAAGCGCACGGATCGGAGCCCAACAAGTCCTTCTTTTGGGTACTGCTTTGACGATGAGATCGTCAAAATTTCGAGAAACCTTTGCCAAGTATGGAATCGACGCGTCTGGCCCGGCCGACGAATCCCTCAGAGCGATGACGGCGGAGCTAATTACGGATCTGCAGCTTGGCAAATCAGAAAGCGCAGACCAGCGGCTCGCAATGGTAGCGAGGCTCTCGCTCGACGAGAACCAGTTCGGAGATCAGCCAGTGGTGTGCCTGGCATGCACTGAGCTACCTCTCGCCTTTGCCGGGATGAAACAACTCGCGAACTTTGAGTACGAAGGCATCTTTTTTATCAACACTACGGCCGTGCATATCGATGCGGCATTCAAGTTCGCGGTAGATCCATGACAAGGCGTGGAGGCGATAGGGAGCGGAGAAACATCTCCAGCGGCACGAGGTGGGAATCTTATCAGGGCCGCTCGGTCATATCGTAGTCTTAGCGTGTGTCATGAACATGCTCGGTGCAAAGCTCCTGTTGACGCCAACCCTAATTGGCGTGGCCAGCATCCTTGGTCGCAAGCAGGGAGTCGCGACCGCGGGCTGGTTTGTTGGATTGCCGCTTACCTCTGCTCCCGTGACACTTTTTCTTGCGCTCGAACACGGGGCAACTTTTGCTTCGCGCGCAGCAAACGGAACTCTTGTTGGGCTCGTGTCGCTCGCCGGCTTTTGTTTGGTTTATGGTTGGGCAGCATTTCGATTGACGTGGCTCCCGACAATGCTTTTAGGGTGCCTGGCTTTCTTCCTGGCAACATTTCTTCTACGGAATGTGTCGATCGGCCTGTTACCCGTGTTCCTCAGCGTCATTATCGCTCTTGCTACCACATACGCGTTGATGCCGGTAGCGAAGGATGTCGCGACAGCTGTGCATCTGCATGCTTGGGAGATTCCGCTACGTATGATTTCCGCTACCGCCGTCGTTCTGTTGTTGACCAGCGTGGCGAATATTTTGGGGCCGCATCTCAGCGGTCTTCTCACCCCCTTCCCTGTGTTCGCAATGATCCTCGCGGGATTTACGCATCGATTCCATGGACCGAATACCACCGCACGCCTCCTGCGTGGAATTCTTCTAGGCTCTTTTAGCTTCGCTGTTTTTTTCCTAACTGTGGCTTCAGTGCTTGAATGCGTTAGTATTGTGGCGGCGTTTGCTTGCGCGACAGCAATTACAATTACGTTACATGGTGCATCATCGCTTTTGCTTCGCAGTATCTGATGAAACGAAATACTGGCGCACCGAATCACGCCACTCCTGGTGATGCCAATCCGCTCTTATCGGTCAGCGTTACGAAACCGATCCACGGCAGTTGTCTGTGTGGAGGTGTTCAGTTCGAAGTCTTTCCACCCTTTATCCGCGCGGGTCATTGTCACTGTGACCGATGTCGCAAACATTCTGGAACCGCCGTGTGCACGCAAGCACGGGTGAAGAAAGAACAGTTTCATTTGCGACAAGGCCAGAAGTTGATTCGCGTGTACGGAAAGGGCGAAGGTGCT
The DNA here is from genome assembly GCA_035637295.1 of Verrucomicrobiia bacterium. Lineage (GTDB taxonomy): Bacteria > Desulfobacterota > Binatia > UBA9968 > UBA9968 > DP-20. The sequence continues at coordinate 12,393 of DASPXM010000106.1, read as the reverse complement.
GTCAAAGCGTTCTGTGTAAGGTGCGGCTCCAGTCTTTTTGGCGGCGATTGGCCCGATGGCCCTGAAGTTTCCATTCGCATGGGCGCGTTCGACGACGACCCCGGAATTCGCCCGCAATTCCATACTTTCGTGGATGATCGCGCGCCATGGGATGAAATTACCGATCATCTGCCTCGTTACCGTACAAAATTCGGCGAAGAACACGCAGGTGATTTCGAAATGAAGCAGTATTCTGCGCGGAACCCTGGGTCTGGAAGCGATATGGCGCGGACAATGATTTCCAGCGGCACGAAGTGGGAGCCGTTAGTGGGATATTCGCGCGCGGTACGGGTGGGCAATGTGGTGCAGGTTTCGGGTAGCACCGCGACCGGTGAAGACAGAAAGGTTATCGAGGGCGATGCATACGCGCAGGCGCGGCAGACGCTGCACAACATTGAATCCGCACTCAGGAAGACGGGCGCGCGCATGGAAGATGTGGTGCGCACGCGCATGTATGTGGTGAACATTGCGCGCGATTGGGAGCAGATAGGCCGCGCACATGGCGACGTGTTTGGCGCCATCCGGCCGGCGGCAACCATGGTCGAGGTGCGGGCGTTGATCGATCCCAAGATGCTGGTGGAAATTGAGGCGGAAGCGATCGTGGGCGGATGAGCAGATTATCAATTGTTCAATCGCAGCACGGCAAAGGGCCGCGTTCGCGTTGCCTGCGACCTGCATACGACACAAGCTTGGCGGTGAAGTTGTTTCCTCGGCCAATTGTCGTCCTGATCGCGTGGATTAGCGCAAATGCCATCGCCGTTCACACAGGTTGCACCTCCGAGTTACGCGAGCGAAAGCTCGACGTCGGCGAAGGCGTATCGCTGCGGGTAATCGAAGCCGGGCAGGCGGGTGCGGGGCCGACTTTGGTCTTTATTCCCGGCTGGAGCACGGCCGCCGATATTTGGCGACAACAGATTGATCGCTTTGCTCCAAATCACCGCGTGATCGCTTTCGATCCGCGTTCACAGGGTCAATCAACGATAACAACGAGCGGCAACACGCCGGAGATGCGCGCACAGGATTTGCATAATCTGCTCGAACGCCTAAAGGCGCGCCATCCAGTGCTGGTCGGCTGGTCTCAGGGAGTGCAGGATCTGGCCGCTTACATCGAACGTTATAGCACGCATGATTTCGCCGGCCTGGTCCTAGTGGATGCGGCCGTTTCAGACGGCGCGGACGGAATCAGCGCGCGTCCGCAGGAAACGGCTGCGCAGTTCAAAATGTTTAGTGTCTATCAGGCCCACCAGGCCGAGTACCTTCGCGGCATGATGGAAGCGATCATTAGCAAGCCGCAACCGGCCGATGCGATCGACCGACTGGTCGCGACAGGATTGAAAACGCCACCCAGCATCGGAATCGGAATGCTGGTTGCGGATTTATTCGGGGTGAACCGTACAGCGGCGTTGAAGAAGATTGATTGTCCGACTCTGATCATTGCCTCTGCGAAATCGGATGAGCTGACTCGCCAGCAAGCGGAGGCGAGCCAGATTTCGCGTGCACGGTTCGAAAAGATCGAGGACGCCGCGCACGCCGTCTTCCTTGATCAGCCCGAGCGCTTTGACGAATTGCTCGAGAAATTCGTGAAAGACTTTGCGACGGCTTCGGCGGGTTCAACGCCGTAAACGATACCCGTCGGCGCAGACGAATACGCCACGACTTTGATGAGAGTCTCACCGACGTCTGAGGTTGCCAGCGATTTTTTGAGATTGTTGTGCATCAAGACGATAAGGCCTAACCAGACTCAGCGTATTCACTAACAAACGATACATAAAAGAATAGGAGACCGTCATGGTCTCTTCCTTGCAGCGTGCGGCGAGCTGAGCTGGCTGAACCTGGTCTTCCCGAAGACTCTCTTCCTCATTCCGCTTACGAGGTTCCCCGGTTTTATCTGGCTGATCGCAACTGGATTCCTGCTGCCGAGGACGAGTAGCCGGCAACCGGAACCTAAATAAGAATTATACGCATGGGATGTTCAGTACGATTAATTGCGTTAAGCATTTGCGTATGCTCGTTAGGAAGCATTTCGGCAAACCAGCGCTCTGATGCGACTCCCGCGCAAAATCTGCCGGATGACGTGCGGGAGATGGCGCGCAAAGTGATGATGCCCATCGTCTATAAGGTGCCGGGCATGGACAGGGTGAGAGTGGTCCAAAACTTGAAGTACACCAAGACCGAAGATCCGAACATATTAATGGATATCTACGTTCCGCCTGACCTCGTCAAAGCCGAGCAGCGCCCGGTCGTGATTTTCATTCATGGAGGCGCGAAACCCGAGTGGACGCCGAAAGACTGGGGCATTTATAGAACTTGGGGCCGACTTATCGCCGCATCCGATCTTGTCGGTGTGACTTTCACGCACCGGCTTGAGTACCCGGCGAAGTCTCTAGAGAACGCCGCGCAAGATGTGATCGCCGCCATCAACTACGTGCGCGCAAACGCCGACAAATACAGTATTGATAAAGACCGTATTTGTCTGATCGCGTATTCGGCGGGGGGGCCATGTTGTCGTTGGCGATGCGCGGTGACATGCCTTATGTGCGGTGTCTCGTTGGTTTATACGCCTTTATGGATGTGCGACAATCAGATTACAGTAAGACCGAAAAGGCACAGACGCTCAGCGCCTTCTCTCCGATCGCTTATCTCCAAAAGGATGCGAGCAAGATTCCGCCGATCTTTATTGCGCGCGCCGGCCGCGACCAGGTCCCAACAATGAAGGATTCGATTGATCGTTTTGTAAACGAGGCACTGGCTAGAAACATTGCGCTGACTTTCGCGAATCATCCCCAAGGTGTGCACAGCTTCGACAATCAGAATGATGATGACAGATCCCGGGAGATTATTCGTAGCGCGATTGCATTCATGCAATCTCACTTGGGAGTGCACGGAGGTAATCCTCAGCCCTAATCTATGCTGGATCGCCGCACGTTGGTCGAATTCGGCTTCACGAGCAGCTCTGCGGCTGTGCGGCGACGACGATGGCACTGAATTGAGCCGAGCTGACAAGACATGCGCATCCTCATAATTGGTGCAACCGGCGTGATTGGGCGTCGCGCCGTGCCACTCCTTTTCCATTTGGGCCACCAGGTGACTGCTGTCGGCCGGTCACTCGATTACCTCCAAGCGCTTAAGCGCATCGGCGCATCGACACTGACGCTCGATCTGTTCGATGCTGACGCGGTACACCGCGCGATGGCAGAGCACGATGCGGTCATCAATCTTGCTACCCATGTTCCAAGTACCGGCGTTCGGGCATTCCTCCCGGGCGCTTGGAAGGAAATGGATCGCATCAGAAGGGACGGCTCTGCATTGCTCGTCGATGGGGCACTTGCCAGTGGCGCGGGTCTTTTCATTCAAGAGTCCTTTGCGCCAATCTATCCGGATTGCGCTGACCGCTGGATCACTGAGGACGTGCAACCGCGGCCTGCTCGATATAACCGCACAGCCCTTGATGCGGAGGCGTCCGCGGAGCGTTTCGCGCGTGCTGTTAGGACAGGAGTGACGTTGCGGTTCGCGTTTTTCTACGGTTCTGATGACCGTTTCACACAGGGCCTCTTCGAATATGTCCGTCGTGGCTGGATGCCAATACTGGGCCGACCTGATGGTTTCTTCTCGGTCGTCAATCACGAAGATGCCGCGTCGGCAGTCGTCGCTGCAGTCGACGCGCCATCCGGAATTTATAACGTCGTCGATAGCGAGCCGTTCACCCGGCGTGAATTCGGCGATGCACTTGCGCAGATGTTGAATGTTCGATCGCCAAAGATCCTTCCACAGTGGCTGGTGAACTTTACCGGGGCCGTCGGTGAAACGATGGCGCGTTCACTCCGCATCTCGAATGCAAAACTGAGAGAGACGACCGGCTGGACGCCGAAATATCGGAGCGCGAGAGAAGGATTGCTCGCGGCGCTCTACTCGCGTGACCATCCACAAGCGAAGGGTCGTTACTCATGATTCTCGATCGCAAGGTCTGCCGAGACGAATCAGGCGACCGGGGTATGATCTCCCCCGCAGCACCTTCGCGAAAGAGGTTCTGATGCTTGCATCAACAAATTTTTGGATGTGTTTTGCCGGGCTTATCTATCTTGTCGCCGGAGTTTTTATACTTCGAAAAGAGATCAGCGCGGCTCGCGGCTGGGACAAGCTCATCACATTGGGCCCTGTCTTCTTTGCCGTTTCACTCGCTGTATTCACGCCCGAGCATTTCCACGGCGGCCCGGCGTATATCCAGGCTATGGCCCCGTCGTGGATGCCGGCGCACTGGTTCTGGCCGTATCTTGTAGGATGCGCGCTGCTCGCAGGCGCTACCAGTCTTACTGTGAGGAAGTTCGTACGCTTGTCGTCCACACTGCTCGGATTGATGTTCTTCCTATTTGTCTGCATGATCTATCTACCGAGTCTACTCGCGCATCTCAAAAATCGATTCGCGTGGACCTTCGCGCTAAGAGATCTGTCTTTCGCCGCGGGCGCATGGGCTCTCGCCGGACTGCATAGTCGCGCCTCCTCGCCGCGACAATCGAAATGGATGATTTTATTTGGGCGCATCGTCCTGGCGATTGCTGTGATCTTTTTTGCTGTACAACATTTTCTTCATCCGGAGTTTGCGCCCGGCGTTCCTTCGCAAGAGATGACGCCGTCATGGGTTCCATCCCCCAGTGTATGGGGATACCTCGCAGGAGCAATCCTGTTGGCGGCTGGAATCGGCTTGGCCCTAAACAAGCAATCTCGAATAGCCGCAGCCTCGATTGGCGCATTAATGACTGTCCTCACTCTATCCCTATATCTGCCTATTTTGATCCTGGCCCACGGATCAACGGCGATCAATGAGGGGCTAAATTACGTCGCGGACACATTGCTCTACGCCGGAGCAGCCCTCGCCCTGGCATCGGCATTGCCGCGCGATCCTGATCGCGTGGAGAAAAACGTAGCGTCAATGTCTCCAAGATCGAGTCTGCGAAGCTTTCTAACTGCAACGTAATTTGGGAGGAGAATCATTCATGCAATCCGACCGCGAGTTGTTTTTCCGCACATTTCAGGCAAGCCGGTCGGCCAAGTCGGGCCATTGAAACTCGCTTGTGAGCTTTGAAAGCAAGGGCGGAGAGAAGCTGCAGGAGGAGAGCGAAACCAGAAAGAAGATGAAAAAGACACGATACCTTGATCACATTGACCTGCGCGTAACTGATTTGAAACGCGCACACAAGTTTTACAGCGAGCTGCTGCCTGCGCTGGGGTTTATTCGCGACCGTTCGAGCAGACGATGGGGAATCTTCTATGCGGCCGGCGGAAATAAGCCGGAAGCATTCTTCGGTTTCACGCAAGATCGCCATCATCAGCCCAACGACACGCGAATCGCCTTTTGGGCTGAGAGCCGTGCAGAAGTTGATCAGCTTGCCCGGCTCGTGCGCAAAATCGGCGGAAGAAACTTGGAGGGCCCAGAGCTTTGTCGTAGCTACAGCGCGGGCTATTACGCCTTCTTCTTCGAAGACCTGGATGACAACAAATTGGAAGTCTGCTGTCGCGAAAATCCTATCATCGCCAAATGAGACCCAACCACAAGATCACAAACACGAGATACCTAAGCGGTGTCCTAGTAGAGACACCAATGGCCAAAGGAGTAACACTCAACGTTTGGAGAATGTTTTATGAAAACGCAAGCGCTCGATGAGCACGTTTTAAAAATCGCCAAGGTGTTCTTGCGCATATCACTAGCCGCTGCCTTTCTCTCGGCGATCGCCGATCGCTTTGGGCTGGTTGGAGGCTACGGAGCGAAAAACGTGGCATGGGGTGATTGGTCTCACTTCGTACAATTCGTTGCGGTACTTAACTGGTTTTTGCCGAAAGCGCTGATTCCTGCGCTCGCGGCGTCAGAGACCATCATTGAACTCACACTTGGTGTGGCTCTGCTATTAGGGATCTATCAACGCATCGTGCCATGGAGTAGTGCTGCACTTTTGATGTCATTTCGCTTCACAATGAGCTTTGCTCTTGGTGTCAAAGTGGCGGTGGATTATTCCACGTTCACTGCGGCAGCCGGAGCGCTCATCCTAGATAGCATCACGACTGCGCAAACAGCCTGTCGCTCCGCTCGGGCTGAATAGGTACGATGAAAGACCTTTTGATTTCATCTTCCGCAGCGAAAGTACATGTTAAATCTGTTATGCGTTTGACGAGCGCACTATTATTTTTTGCTTGCGCATGTGTGGCCGCGGACTTCCCCACGAACCTTAAGAAGGACATTGACGCTGGTAACCAAGTAGAAGCATCGCTCCCAGGGCGGAAGTGGAATGCTCTCCTGGCTCCAAGTGGGTATTGCCACATTATACCACTGTCAATAGGATGATGTTGAAAGTGTATCCGCGATCGCCAAGCCAAAGTTCCAATATCTTTTTTCTGCTATCGTCGCGAGAAAGAGACGAGGCGCTCAAACATATAAGTGATCGACGCTGAAGAATGCACGCGCCAAAACCTTTGCTGGCCATCCTGTGGGCCGGCCTGACCGCCGGAGGCCTAGACATCACGGCCGCCTTTGCTGTCTATGGTTTCTTCGGATTGAAGCCGATGCGCTTACTGCAAGGGATTGCCGGCGGGTTGCTCGGACCGCGTACCTTCGAGGGCGGACTCGCAACGGCGTTCCTTGGTCTTCTATGTCAGTTTCTAATCGCGTTTTCGGCCGCTGCTGTCTACTTTGCGATGAGCCGCGGGTTGCCCTTTCTCGTGGAGCATGCTGTCGTTTCGGGCTTTATGTATGGCACGGCTGTCTATTTTTTCATGAATCGGATCGTCGTGCCACTTTCGGCTGCCACGAAATATCCGTTCTCCTTCAAGATGATGTTCATCGGCGTAGTCATACACATGTTTTGTGTTGGGCTTCCAATCTCTCTAATGGTTCGCCGATTCTCGAGATGATCGAATCGCGGTCGTCACCTATTGTGGTGATTACCGATTTCGCTTCTTGTGCAGCGATATTCCAGCGAACGGACACTAATGAGAGAAACTTGAGTTTGCCGGTTAGTCCGCTTGAATCTGAGCGCTGCATAGGCGGATAGGCAACCGATACGTACCTCTCCCGGATCCCTCGGAAGTGGGCTCGTGATATTGCGCGGAGTGGGTCTTGTAGTCGAATCATTCTAGTCCGATGACGGTGTGTAGTGCACTCGTACGTTCCCACAAACAGCAGATTCGTTCCCACACACAGCAGACACTTCAATGGGACAGCCGAGCGGAATTTGGCCTGCGCAGCCATGATTCCAAAAACGGTCGGCCTGATCGTATTCGAGCAAATGGCCGCCGATGAGTTGACCGGGCCGGCCGAGGCTTTTTCCCGAGCAAAGATGCCAACTGGGGACGGTCGCGAATTGCCTTGTTATCGGGTATTAACACTCGGCATCGGCACCGCACGGTGCGTTACGAAATGTGGCATCATTGTAAAACCGCAGCTGGAAATGAAAGACGCGCCGCCACTTGATACTCTCATCGTTCCTGGAGGTAGCGGCATCCACAATGCGAGATCGAACAAGAAGATAGCAAGGTGGCTAGGTCGCCAAGCACTTGTTACAAGGCGCATCGCAACCCTCGGTACTGGCATCTACGCACTCGCAGCGACGGGGTTGCTCGATCGGCGCGAGGTGACGGCTCATTGGCGTTTCGCTAAAGATGTCGCTCTGCGATTTCCCAAGCTCCGGGTCACTCCCGATCGCTTGTTCGTAAAGGACGGCCAGTTCTACACCTGCGCCGGCGGCGCGTCGGCGGTCGATCTTTCGCTTTCGCTAATTGAAGAAGATTACGGTCGCCAGGTTGCTTTGACACTGGCGCGCGAACTCGTTGTTCACGTTAAGCGATCCGGCGAACAAGAACAGTACTCTGAGCCGTTACAGTTTCAGGTCGAGTCGTCCGAACGCTTCGCTGATCTGGCTGCCTGGATCTTGTGCAACCTTAATCAGGACCTTTCGGTCGAGGCGCTCGCTCAAAGGGCATGTATGTCGCCGCGAAATTTTGCTCGCGTGTTCAAGCATGTTTTCGGCACAACGCCAGCGGAGTTTGTCGCCACTGCTCGTGTCAGAGAAGCGCAGCGACGATTGCGAGTTCGTCGCAATAGCATTGACAGCGTCGGCGCCTCTGTTGGATTCAAAAGCGCAGATGCTTTTAGTCGAGCATTCGAGCAGCATGTAGGTTGTCGGCCGAGCACCTATCGTGCGCTGCTTGGAGTTACTGCGGAGGAAGATTTCCTGAAGCAGCGATCCAGAGATGTAGAGCCAGTATTGGCACACGCGTGAGTGCGAGATCGTGGGTTCACGATTGAACACTTTCGTCGATTACTTGTCGTCAGCCGTTCGCTCCGGGGGACCAAATAAGTTGCAGGTAAACTGCGAGTAGTTCTGGCCGAGAGTGCCGGATTTATGTCCTAACCCGAAAATCTGCCACAAGGATACTCTGGCCTCACAACGACGAGTGACCTGACAGTCATTCGATTTTGCAAAACCAAATAAAACTCAAAGGAGAAACTAATGATAAAAAAAGTGCTAAATAAGTTCGGATTCGTGCGCATCGCTATTGTGGCGAGCGTCGGATTTCCATTCATTCTGGCATCGAACGCGTTGGCTCAGGACCCACCGGCGGCACCGGCGCCAGCGGCTGCTGCGCCACCGGCTCCCGCTGCGGAGGTTGAGCGCGTGATCGTCACCGGTTCACTCATTCCGACCGCGGAGGAGGTCGGTCCGAACCCGGTGTTCAGTATCAACCGCGACCTGATTAACAAATCAGGCGCAGGCACGACCACGGAACAACTGCTCCAGAGGCAGCCGGTAATGGGTGGGTCCAATATTCCCGTTAATAATAACGGAGTGGCCCAGTCCGGTCCAGCCGGTACTGCCGCGCTGTCGCTGCGCGGTTTGGATCCTGGCGCCACATTGGTCATGATTGACCGTCGCCGTGTTGCGGTGTTCCCGGGATCCGCCAATTCCGGGTATGGTTTCGTTGATCTAACTACCATTCCCATCACAGCCGTCCAGAGCATCGACATTTTGAAGGACGGCGCTTCGACCACCTACGGCGCGGATGCGGTTGCCGGCGTGGTGAACTTTAACCTCTATAAAGATTATCGTGGCGCACAGGTGACCATCCAGTACGGAGACACGCTGGATAAAGATGCGGCTGAGTACAGGGGCGACATCCTCTTTGGGGTGGGCGACGACAAAACCAGCATTACTGGGGACATGTTCTATTACAAGCATCACGATATGTTCAACCATGACCGGGGGAACTCGCTTGTTCCGCCGTTCTTGAGCTCGAACGCGGTGCCGTGGAATCTTCAGTTGCAGGTGGCCGCCATTATAGCGGCGGGCGGGACGCCATTCCCTACCGCGAGTTCGAGGGAGTTCGGCACGCCGCCGGATAATGCCAACGGATTGGTTCCGGCAAGCGATTATATTTATTATTTCAAGCGACCCAGGGCGGCCTTTAGTATCCTCCCTGGTTTTAACTTTAACCTTTACTCAAGCTCATATCCCAAGCAGGAACGCTGGGGCGGGTATGCGGCTTTCGAGACTAAAATCTGTGACGATCAGTTCCGGATTTTTGGCGACTTCTATTATGTGGATGGAAAAACGCATGATGAACTTGCGCCACTAGCCACGGGCAGTTTCGAGACGCCTGGTTCCCCGACGATCTTCGTGCCGCCCAATTCTCCGTTCCCGGGTGGAGTCCCGCCGTTTGGCGGCCCGACCTCTGCGGAAGTTGGGATGAGCCCGACCGCGTTCAACCCGTTCAATCCATTTGAGCAGATCATCTCGGGCGGCACTCGTGCGCGCATTTTCGATTTTGGCAACCGCTTGATCGACAACGAAAACATAGCCGAGCGTTTCACGGTGGGCGTAAAAGGCGACAAGCTGTTTAACGGGACCTGGGGCTACGATGGAGCGTTCATGTACAGCCAAATCCAGAATATTGCGAAGGCCCAACTCGTCAGTGCTCCGCGGTTCGAGCAAATTATGAACGCGGCCGACCCGATATTTGATCCCACCTCGAGCGTATTCATCGGACAGACGGTGCCGTATAACCCGTTTGTCGATACCCAGCATGTCGTGTTCCCGACCAATCTCCCGCTCATCGAGTATGCGATCGCACGTACGAGGGACCTGTTTACGATGAAGCTCGCGACATTGGATATGAACGTTTACACTACGGACCTGTTTGATTTGCCCGCTGGCGGCGTTGGGCTTGCCTTCGGCGGTGTGTTTAGCCGGGAAAGTTACACGATCGATCCGGATGACCAGGATCGCCTCGGAACGGTCGCCGGCGGCGCCGTGATCGGCAAGGTCAAGGCGGGGCGCAAAGAGTGGTCGGTTTATGCGGAAACGCTCGTTCCAATTTTCAGCCCAAAATTCAACATACCTGGGTTCTACTCATTGGAGTTCTCAGCCGGAGTGCGGTTCGAGGATTGGCTGAATAACGATACGAATGCGGCCGTGCCCAAAGTCGGGGTTCGCTGGCAGCCGTTTGACGAACAACTGACTCTGCGCAGTACCTGGGGCGAAGGCTTCCTTGAACCGTCCATGGTCCAATTGTACGGACCCCGAAGGTTCGTTCTGGGACCACTGGGGGGCAATACATGTGCCCCTGGCGCTAATGGATTTATTAGCACTCCTTGCGACCCTTCGAACCCGAGCTTCCAAAGCGTCACCAATCCGGAAACAACCATTGAGAATCTTCCCAACAGAAACCTCCACCCGGAGCATGATCGTTCCTGGACTGGAGGCGTCGTTTATACGCCGAAGTGGATTCCGTCCAAGTATGGAACTTTGACGTTGACGGTTGACTTCTGGGATGTGGAGCGCAGTGGGGTTGCCATGTTCCTTTCTCCTAGCTCAATCCTCACCGGGTACAACCAAGGCATTTTCCCAGGTATCGTGAGTCCTGCGCAGCCGACACTGTCGAGTCCACCGGCGGCTCTGTTTGATCCGGAAGGCGGTTTTTCTGGGGTCTCAAGCCCTTATCTAAATGGTGGGCGTACGCGGACAAATGGTGTTGACCTCGGTGCTCAGTATCAGATCGAGACTGGCTTTGGCACATTTAGCCTCTTAAGCCGGTGGAGTTATCTGAACGAGATGGTCGTCAATTTCCCCGGTGCAAGGCCGCGGCAGGCAGCTGGTAGCTCCAGTGCCGAGTGGTTTATTGGCAACTTTTTCGGGGACGTAACCAATCCTCAGGCCTGGCTGAAATGGAAAGGAGACACGACCGTTGACTGGAACTGGCACAACGTGGATTTCAATGTTACCGTGCATACGCTGGACGGATACTGGGAACAGATCTATGCCAAGCAGTTTGATGGTTTCTGGAAGCGCCACTGGGTGCACCCGACCTGGTTCACGGACGCGCAGCTTTCCTACAGCCTGATCTTCACACCTCCGGTGGAAGCCGCGCCGGTACCGGGGTATTCCAAGGGCGGCAAGGAAGTGGTGGGCAAGGAGAAGGAAGCGCCGCCGGTTCCTTACGCCATGCCGTGCTGGAAGAATATCCTCAACAACACCACCCTTACTGTGGGTGTGAACGATATCTTCGGCGAAGATCCGCCAAAGTCGTTTGCATTTGAGCTTGGCAATTCCATCGGCTATCCGGGCAGCCTCTATGATAACCTGGGGCGGTTCGTGTACGTGAGGATGATCAAGAAATTCTAGATTTTCTCCGCCAAGGTTAGGTTCACAAAGAGGCGGTCCCGAATGCATTCGGGACTGCCTCTTTTGCTTGGTGCCGCTAACATTATAGATGAGGGGCGCATCGAGATAGGCGCGACAAAGTGCGAACTTCTTTTGAACAGGTTAGAGCTTCTGGGGAAAAATTCCAGAATCGCGGAATTCCTGACACCCGAGCAGAAGGCGAAAGTGGAGAAACTGGAAGCCGCACGTCGCAATATCAAAGATCGACAAGAAAATGCATTATGAAAAAGCAGGTGAGAGCGCATGAGCAAAGATGGGCATATTTACCCAGCACCCAGTGAGCGGCTGCGATCTAGATAGCTTCTAGCGCAGCGCCGCCGCTTCTTCTTGGCGGCCTTCGAGCTCGAGCACCATTCGCTTAATGTGTTTGTAGTTCTGATGCGATCGCAGGAACTGCAAGCTTTCCTGCGGAGCGCCCCATTTCAGGACTTGGATGGTTTCCTGACGCGCGCCCCAGGAATTCATTTCGCGCTGGTTCGCCATATAAAGGTCAATCGTGTTGCGTCCAGAAAGCGCCCAGCCGTAATCTTCCACGCGGTAATTTTGTCCCGTGGAAAGGAGCCGAAACACCGTACCGGCCGGCCAGCGCGACCAATCAGCCGCGGCGCTGCCGATCTGGGGCGGTCGGCCGCCTTCGCCACGGCTACGG
>DASPXM010000105.1:0-14001 GCA_035637295.1 Verrucomicrobiia bacterium | reverse complement strand
GACTTCCTTCCTGGGCGCGGAACCCGGGACGGAAGCCTTGGGCTTTACCAAGTCGGAAATGAAGTGATAGGATACCGCTGCGCTCAACATCAACTTGGATAAAGGAGGAAACATGGAACAGCCGAAAGGATTCGAGGTCTTCGAAATCAACCCGCAGATGGTGGCGAAAGGAAAGAAGACGACGGAACTCGTGCGCACGGATCTAATCCGCGCCAATGTTCAGGTGGTCACCGACGGTGGCGAAACGAATCTACATGCCCACACCGGGATGGACGCGATTTGGGTGGTTATGCAGGGAGAGGCAACTTTCTACGGTCAGGGTGATGAGGTTGTCGGCAAGCTCAAAAAGCATCAAGCGATCTTGATTTCTCGCCCTAAACCTTACTGGTTTGAAAGCTCGGGCGACGAGCCGTTGGTGATCCTTCATGTCATGGCGTATCAGCCAGGGGCGGTCGCAAAACGTATCGATTACTCGCCGAGGAAACAACTTCCGCGAGAGATGGTGGAAGGGAAATTCTTTGGGCAAGAAGAAAGCGGTTCCTAGCAGGTTTCCCTAGCGCCAATTTTCACACACCGCCCATGGCCTCAGAAGGCTGCAATGTTCTCACGGTGCCAAAGGACCAGTATCCCAACGGACGCCCTGAGCGGCGTATCGCTGCCACGAGACGGATACTCGATAAGCGCCCCCAATCGGATCGAGAGCTTGATCAAAGAGCTGATTCGCTCTTTTGGTTCGGTCCGGTATACGAAGAGGAGAGGTAAGAATGGAAACGGCGACAACGACTTCTGCGACGGTCGCGCAACTTTCTCCCACAATACCGCCGCGCTTTTCCGGTATGAGTCACGTAAGTATTCCTTGCCGCGACCTCGAAGAATCAAAAATTTTCTATTCCCAAGTAATGAGCGGCGAGCTGGTCCATGAAATTGCAGGCTTCGTCGAATACCGGATCAAAGACATCATCATGGGCCTTTCCGAGCAGCCCGATGGCTGGACCGGTCCCGACGACGAATATCCGCACTATGCTTTTTATCTCGACGGATTGAACTTCGAGCTGATGAAGAATTTGCTCGATCGCTACGGCGTGCCCAACCATCCATATCGGCGCGACGCTACAGCGTTGATCTATTTCCGCGACCCGTCGGGAAATCTTTTCGAGCTTTACTGCGATACGGGCTACGAGGGAATCTCATCATTGGCGTTGGCTCCCAGACGCGGCGGCAAGCCGATCGATTTCGGCGGTCTCAATTATCAGTGGAACAGCAAGAACGCCGCGCTCGGTCCCAAGCAGGAATTTCACAGGCCACGCTTCACTGCTTTCGCTCACGCGAGCCTTTACTGCCGAGATTTCGAACAGGCCAAGCGCTTCTTCACCAAAGTCATCGGCGGCGAGTTGATCCATGACGTCAACGACGGCGGCACAGGATTCGCTGAGGTGCGGGTCGCCGGAGTCATCATCGGGTTTACGGATCGCCCCGGAAGTACGACCAAACGCGGCGGTGAATATCCCCATTACGCGTTTTTCATTGAACCACAAGATTTTCTGCCGATGGTCGCCTGGCTCCGTCAGAACGGCGTCACCACTTCGGAACCTTGGACGCGTGACGGCATCAAAGGCCTCCTTTACTTTCGCGATCCTGCGGGAAACCTCTTCGAAATGTATTGTCCGAAGCTCAAAGAAGCTGCGACCTTTGTGCGCGGGGCAAAACAAGGTGGCAGTTACGAGATCGACTTCGCCGGTTTGAACTACGAGTGGAACGGATAGATCGAAACCCTTGTCGCAAAAAACTTTCCGGATCAAAAAAAAGCGATAGCGCATCTCAATGTTGAAGTCGAAGAGCTCCAAGCGAATTGCGACACAGTCTCGACCGCGATACGATAATTGCCACAGGTGGTGGGCCAAGATCTGTAAATTAGGCGCTCTAGGCAAATTAGACACGGGGTTGTGACCCGTCGGCGCCGACACCTCTCTCTGAATACCTTCCCTCTTCGTCCATTGTTCTGTATATACCTAGACTCCGGTCTGGGGGGAGATATTTAATGATGAAAAAAGGGACTCTCGCAGTTGTGGCGTCAATCGTCGCGATTTTGGTGACGTTCTTCGTATTCAGCCGCTTTTTCGTCGACCTGTTGTGGTTCAGCGCGCTGGGATTCCGCGCGGTCTTCACCACCACCTGGCTCACTGTGGTCGCTGTGTTTGCCGTCGCCACCGGACTGTCATCCGCCATACTACTGCTCAACGGTTTCATCGCAGTGAAGACGACTACAGCCGCGCCGAATCGACGGCCTCACTTTAGAATCGTCGGTCGTGGCGCCCAAGGGCTCCCTGAGATCATCGAGCTTTCACTCGACAAACTCCCATGGCGACTGATCGTCACCGCGGTTGCTTTGGTACTCGGCGTGTTTATCGGTCTTGCCCAGACTGGTAACTGGGACGACTTTCTCAAATGGTTCTATGCCGCTCCCTTCGGAAGATCTGACCCGTTGTTCGGAAATGACCTCGGCTTTTATGTATTTTCGCTTCCCGTCTATGAGCTGCTCAAGGATTGGGGGATCTTAATAATATTTTTGAGCGCGGCCATCGTCGTCGCCATCTATGTGGTACGCGGCGAGATCAATTACCAGCAGACCGGATTTCCGACGCTAAGTCGCGCGGCGATCCGGCACCTTTCCGCGCTGCTGGCGATCTTTTTTCTCCTCAAAGCCGGCGGCTATATTCTCGAGCGTTATGACTTGCTGACCAGCAATAATGGGATCGTCTTCGGCGCCGCCTACACCGACGTCCATCTGCGCTTGCCGTTGTTGATAGCTCTGGCAGGCGCGTCACTGATAGCGGCAGCTCTATGCGCTTACAATGTTGGGCTTGCCGGTATCCGCCTGCCGATTGCGGCTGTGATCATTGTTTTCGCTGTGGCGATTGTGCATACGATCGTCCCCGGTTTGTTTCAAAGCTATTGGGTTAAGCCCGACGAGTTAAAACTTGAGTCGCGTTACATTGCCCGTAACATCGAGCTCACTCGGTATGGCTTCGGCCTCGATCACATCACCAGCGCCCCGTTCCCGGCAAAAGGGAAGCTTACGGCGGAGGTGATCGCCGCAAACCAAGCGACGATCCAGAACATTCGCTGGTGGGATCCGCGGCCGCTAACGGATACCTACCGGCAATTGCAGGAACTCCGTCTCTACTACGACTTCCATGACATCGATGTCGATCGCTACACCATCGATGGCAGTTACCGGCAAGTTTTGCTGTCCGCCCGAGAGTTGAACCAATCGAAACTGCCAACCGACGCGCAAACCTGGATCAATCAGCGCTTCAAGTTTACCCACGGTAACGGTATCGCGATGAACCCGGTGAATCGCTTCGATGAGGAAGGATTGCCGGTTTTTTTCGTCAAGGATATTCCCCCCGTGGGTCCGCCGGAGCTGAAGATCGACCGGCCCGAAATCTACTTCGGCGAGGAGACCCGCAACTATGTGGTCGTTGGCGGGGGCACCAAGGAATTCGATTACGCCAAGGGTCAGGAAAATGTCTACAACGTGTATGAAGGCCGCGACGGCGTGTCCTTAGGCAGCCTCTGGCGGCGCGCATTATTTGCCTGGTCCTTCGGCGACTTCAAGCTGCTCATCAGCGACAACGTAACCTCGACGAGCAAGATTCTCTTTCGCCGCCTGATTCAGGACCGCATCCAACGGATCGCGCCGTTTCTCCGTCTCGATCGCGATCCTTATCTGGTCGTGAGCGACGGGCGCTTGATCTGGCTGCAGGACGCCTACACCATCAGCGACTCGCTCCCATATTCCCAACTAACCCGGCCCGGCAACATCAACTACATACGCAATTCGGTGAAGATTGCGCTCGATGCCTACGACGGCAATCCAATTTTTTATATTGCCGACCCAAAGGATCCGATCGTGCTCACTTATCAGCGTATCTTTCCGACGCTATTTCAGCCGATGGATTCTATGCCGGCGTCGTTACGCAAGCACATCCGTTACCCGGAAGATCTTTTTATTATCCAAGCAGGCGTCTACAGCACCTATCACATGAAAGATCCGGAGGTGTTCTACAACAAAGAGGATCTGTGGAACTTTCCGAAGGAGAGCCACAAAGGGCAAAGTGCCACGACGATGCAGCCGTATTACACGATTATGCGATTGCCCGGGGAGCCTCGCGAGGAATTTATTTTGATGCTGCCGATGGTGCCCAACAATCGCGACAACATGATCGCCTGGTTGGCGGCGCGCTGCGACGGTGACAACTACGGCAAGGTGATCGAGTTTGCCTTTTCCAAGGAGAAGCTCATTTACGGCCCGGCACAGATCGAGGCCCGCATCGATCAGGATACGACGATCTCCCAACAGCTTTCCCTCTGGAACCAGGCCGGTTCGCGCGTCATCCGGGGTAACCTATTGGCGATACCAATCGACGACACCTTGCTGTATGTCGAGCCCTTGTACTTAAGCGCCGAAAGCCGCCAGTTACCGGAGCTGAAGCGCCTGATCGCCTCCACCGGAGATCGTGTGGTCATGGCTCAGGATGTCGACAGTTTGCTGGCCGCGCTAGTCTCGTCGGAAGGACGCAAGCCAGCCGTTATCACGTCGACGTCCACGCCACCGCCCGGGGCTGGGACAAAAGAACAACCGCCCTCAGGCGCCAACGCCGAAGCGCTTAACCACTACCGTCGCGCGTTCGATGCGCTAAGCAAAGGCGATTGGCGCACCTTCGGAGCCGAGATGGATGCGATGCAAAAAGCATTGCAAGGCGCACCGGCGAAGCCGTCGCCATAATGCAGATGCGCGGAGAACCTGATTGAGCGGGATATTAAGATCCGGTGTGAATGGCTGAATAAGATTAAACCAGCGTCCGACGTGTGAAACTTGCTCAAACTCAATTTTTTCCCCGCGTGGAGTTAGTAAAAGTTAGGCAAGTATGACGGTGCGCTTGCGTGGGATCTCCAATGATGCCGTGCCGAGTTTTCAGTTCATCGTAAGCGCGCTTAGACGCTCGTGGGGAGATGCGAATAATGATTCGCTGGTCCGTTATGTCCGCGGTCTCGCCGCCGCGTTCCGCTTCGTGTGCGGTCCCGCCGATCGAGAACAGGTGGTGTCGACTAGGCGGTGGAATCGGGCGGCCCGAAAATCTGGTGGCCGAAAATTTCCTCGGGACTCTTTTTGGAATTGATCATGGTGCTCGCCAAGCTCCGGTGGAATGGGGAAGAGCTTTAGCTTTCTCGCCTCAATTTTTGTGTCGATGCCAAGTCTTGACCTACGTCTGAATCCGATCGTAACTAGCTCTCCGGTCATCGCAGACGTCTGTGTCCGTCGCCATGGAATGGAAGCTTTTTAACGGAATGTCAGGTATCTGACAGACTCTTCAAGCGATTTTGATATATGCGTCGGTCATTTCGATCGAACCCGCGGATTTACACGGAAACGAAGAGTGACCGCTCGGATGACAATCATGGAGGTCCGATCCTTCATTGCTCGGGCAAGAAACGTTTGACAGTCGTTCACGTAAGCTGGAGCCAACCACCCCTATGGTTAATGTCGATGCGAAAGTTCTTAAACAGCTCAAGAATCTCTCGCGCCTATCGGCCTCTCAATTAGATAAGCTCGCCAGAAATCTGACCGTAAGGACTTTCAAAAAAGACGAAATTGTTTTCGGTCAGGATGAGCAGGCCCGGCTCGTTTACCTCCTCATCTCGGGAGTCGCCAAGGTCTCCTACAATAGTTATGAGCGACAGACAATTGTCAGCCTGCTTCCGCCAGGAGAATTTTTCGGCCTCGACTCGCTCATGCCCGAATCGTGCCACCCTTTCAGGTGCGATGCCTTTGAGACCTCGACAATAGGCTCCATCAAACCGCGTGTTTTTGTCGAGACCGTTCTTGGCACCTCGTACGAAAATTTTTTCTCAGGATTCGCCACGACACTGCATTTGAGCAGACAATCGTACATCCACTGCATCCGCGGCATCGGTCTTGACGTGCGAAGACGGATAGCTCTTGAGCTTTCGAATTTGGCTGATCATTTTGGATCGGCCGACTCGCGTGGAACGTTGATTACCTTGGCCATCAGTCACGAGACGCTCGCCAACATCGTCGGCGCCTCGCGCCAGCAGGTAACGGAATATCTGAATGAATTCGACCGCGAGAAGATTATTTTGAGGGAAGGGCGACGCATCATCCTCAACCCTAAAAACCTTCGCAAGGTCATCGAGAGCAGGCCTTAATGGTTCGTTTTCGGAGTTGATCGACGCTCGGCCTGCTAATGTTTGACGATAGTATGCGCCTTCGTTATGGAGCTAAGAAAGCACCCGCGCATGAGGTGTCTGGGCCGCGTCACCTGGCCTCCCGAGTGGCAGGGGCCATACGGCCCGGACAATCCGCTGCCCCATGGCGAAGTGGGCATTCTCATACGAGTGGAGTCTCCGTCCAGCATCCTGACAACTCCGCATTGCATCATTATTATTCAGTGGAACGATCAAGAATATTTAGGTTCCTTGTACTTTGACGACGAAGACTTTTTGCGAGAAATCGTCGGGCTTCTCCAAAGTTGTCTCGGTCAGCCGATCGCGGAAATCGGCAGCCTCGATATTCCTCTGATATCAACGGCAAAATAACTGACAATGCCGTAGCCTAATCGAAACTCAACCCTGTCTGCCGGCAGTATTCATTTAAACGTCCCACACGTTGACTTTGCCCCTTGCGACCAAGGGTAGTATATAGATACGCGGTTAGAGCCAGCGAAACTCATTCGATTACGCACGAAGGAGGCGGAAATGAGTAAGGCAAAAGCGTTGCACTTAGCGATGGCGATCTGCGGCGTCACCGCGATTATCGCGGCGTGCGCGATGCAAATGGCTGGTGAGCAAAGCACCGGCGCGGCGGTGCGCATCGACAACGACGACATCGGCGGCGTGGTGACGAGCACTAAGGGACCGGAGGCCGGCGTCTGGGTGATCGCGGAAACCACCGACTTGCCTACCAGGTTTAGCAGGAGCGTCGTCACTGACGATCAAGGACGTTACGTGTTGCCCGACTTGCCTACGGCCAGCTACAGCATTTGGGTGCGTGGCTACGGGCTCGTCGATTCGCCTAAGGTCAAAGCTACTCCGGGCAACATCGTAAATCTAACCGCGGTGACAGCGCCGAACGAGGCGGCCGCGGCGCAATATTATCCGGCAATCTATTGGTATTCGATGATGAAGATTCCGGACAAGAGCGAGTTCGGCGGCAAGGGAAAAATTCCCGCGAAGCTGACGCAGAATGAATATCTCAACCTGATGAAATCGAACGGCTGCGCCAACTGCCATTCGCAGGGCGTGCTCGCCATGCGTACGTTTCCGCAGAACGTGCCGCATCCCTTCCCATCTTTCAAAAATTCCGAGGAGGCGTGGTTTCGCCGCATCCAGTCGGGACAGGGGGGAGTACCTATGTTTGCGACCGCCGTCAAAGAGCTCGGCGGAGCACCTATCCGGTATTTAGCCGACTGGACGGACCGCATCGCCAAGGGGGAATTGCCCCATGCGAAGCCGCCGCGCCCGCAAGGCGTCGAGCGCAACATCGTCGTCACCACGTGGGATTGGCTCGATGACAAGCATTACTTGCACGACTTGATCGCGTCGGACCGGCGCTTTCCGACGGTCAATGCCTACGGGCCGGTCTATGGCTCCACTGAGTTGAGCGTCGACATTATTCCGATCCTCGATCCAAAAACGCACGCGGTTAAGAATTTTCCGACTCCCGTGCGCGATCCCGATACGCCTGTCTCGATGGAAGAAAAGCCCATGCAGCCGTCCCCTTACTGGGGCAACGAACAGGTCTGGACGAGCAAGGCGAACAACCACAACGGCATGTTCGACCGCAAGGGGCGCGTGTGGTTCGCCGCGGCGATCCGCGGTCCGAACAATCCGGCCTTCTGCAAGAAAGGCTCCGACCATCCTTCCGCCAAGGCCTTCCCGGTGGAACGCGCGAACCGCCACCTGACGATGCTCGATCCAAAGACCATGAAGTACACATTCATCGACACCTGCTTCGGGACGCATCATTTGCAGTTCGATGCCGACGACAGACTGTGGACCAGCGGCGGCGGTCAAGTCGTCGGTTGGCTCGACATGAAGATCTACGACGAGACCGGCGACGCAGCCAAAGCGCAGGGCTGGACACCGATGATCCTCGACACCAACGGCAACGGCAAGCGCGACGCGTACGTCGAGCCGAACCAGCCTATGGATCCGACGAAAGACAAGCGCATCTCGGCGGGCTTCTATGCAGTCATGCCGAGCCCGGCCGACGGCTCGGTCTGGGGCTCGGTTCGAACTTTTCCAGGCGCGGTCGTGCGCATCGCGCCGGGGCCAAATCCCTCCGAGACCGCCCTTGCGGAAATTTACAACATACCGCTGCCGGGCTTCGGCATCCGCGGCGCCGACATCGACAAGCACGGCGTCGTGTGGGCGTCGCTGGCGAGCGGCCATCTTGCCAGCTTCGACCGGAAAAAATGCAAAGGTCCGCTTAACGGACCGAAGGCGACCGGCGATCATTGCCCCGAGGGTTGGACGTTCCACCAATATCCGGGGCCCGGATTCCAGGGGATCGGACAGAACAGCGCAGAGTCGAGCTACTATTCCTGGGTCGACCAGCATAACACCTTCGGCCTAGGTGAGGACGTGCCGATGTCCACCGCCAACTTGCACCATGGCCTGGTTGCGTTGAAAGACGGCAAGATGATCCTTTTGACCGTGCCCTACCCGTTGGGGTTTTACGCGAAAGGCTTCGACGGGCGCATCGACGATCCGAAAGCCGGCTGGAAGGGCCGCGGCTTGTGGAGCTCGAGCGGCGACCGCGCGCCGTGGCTGATGGAGAACGGCAAAGGCTCCAAGCCGCTCGCCGTGCACTTCCAGCTGCGACCCGATCCACTGGCGAAGTAGACTGCGCGTGAATAATCCTCACGGGCCAGGCTCTTGGTAATTTCGAAACACTTGGCCCGGCGTTTTTAGCGTCAACTAAAAGATGCGAAACAGTGAGAAAAGCGCACTGCTAGAGAAAATTGAATTTTTCATTGATTTAACCCTGCGGGAAAAAATTTTACGATTCGGCTATTCGGTTGCACGGCCGACTCAACGAGGTCCGATACGAAGCGTTACCGTGGCCAAATAGATTTCGCGCAGAAACCACACCAGGCCCAGAAAGAAAGTCGACATTGCCGCGACGAACAGCAGCGCCACAGAGATTGTGGCGTCAAAGCGAAAAAAGGCGCTCAGGAATAAGGCCGCGATAACGGTACAAACGAGCAGCGCCGTCGTCGTGCAAAGCGTAATAGCGCGGCTGATGAGCTTTGCCCGCCGCGAAAGAATCCCGAGATCAGCGCGTAGTGTAGCGAGAATAGCCGAAGCTCCATCCAACTTTTCCTCCAAGACCCGAGCACGGTCGATGATTCTTCCCAACCTATTGGTCATGACCACTAGTATCGCGCCGATACCTGAGAGAAGAAAAACCGGCGCAACAGCCAGTTGGATTGCGTGCGCTACGGCGACGTCCGAAAACTCCAGCACAAATTAATTCCAATCAACATTATCCACGCCACATCGGCGACGATTTCTCGGATCCTCATTTTTTAATACCAAGCCGAAAAGGAGAAGTCAGTACGCATTGCAGTCTAAATACCAGGATGTAGCACTGGCGGGTTCATAGCCGAGCCAGGTCACGGTGCCTAGCCGGCATTGAAATCAATGTCATCGTGTTTTCGCTTCTCCCACTGCCATTTCTTTATTCATTCCGTTTGCGTGTCTCAATAATTGACAGCCCGTCCGCATCTTGATATCCGGCCGTTGGAGGATTCCAATGGCTGAACAAGAAATTGCTTTGATTGTCGGCGCCGGGCCAGGGCTCAGCGCCTCGCTGGCGAGGCTTTTTAAGAAGGAAGGTATGAAGGTGGCGTTGGCCGCGCGCGATGCCAAGAAACTGGACGGCTTAGTCATAGAGATCGATGGCCGCGCCTATCCGTGCGATGCGAGCAGCCCAAAGGATGTGGAAAATTTATTCGATTCGGTGGCGAAAGACATCGGCGAACCCAATTTGGTTGTCTATAACGCGAGCGCTCGCGTGCGCGGCCCTATCACCGAATTGGATACCGAAGAGGTGCGCAAAACGGTGCTGGTTACGTGTTACGGCGGATTCCTCGTCGGACAGGCAGCCACCAAGCGAATGATCAAAGCCGGAAACGGAACGATATTGTTCACGGGCGCTTCCGCAAGCGTCAAAGGATATGCAAACTCTGTGGCCTTCGCCATGGGCAAGTTCGGTTTGACCGGACTAGTACAAAGCATGGCGCGCGAGCTTCAACCGCAGAATATCCACGTCGCCCAAGTCGTAATCGACGGTGGCATCTGCGAGCCGACGCGCCGCCCGGAGCGTCTTACGTCGCGCGGTCCAGATGGCTGCCTCGACCCTGACGCGATCGCTCTCACTTATCTCCAGCTGCACCGCCAGCATCGTAGTGCGTGGGCATCTCACATTGAGTTGCGCCCATGGTTGGAAAAATTCTAACGAGCTACGAAAAATCTTGCGACAAATTTCAAAGGAGAACTCCTATGGCTAAAAAGAAAGAATATACCTGCGTGCTCGTCGAAACCGACGACGAAGGGATTACGTGGATCACGTTCAATCGACCGGAGAAGCGCAACGCGATGAACCCGACGCTTCTTGTCGAGATGGAGCAGATTTTGTACGAGCTGGAGACCGAGGAAGAAACTAAAGTCATCGTGATCACCGGCGCGGGCAACAGTTGGAGCGCGGGGATGGATTTGAAACAGTATTTTCGCGAGACGGATAAGGACTCTGTGGCGCGCTTCCGGGCCATGACGGCGCATCGGCGCTGGGCAACGGAGTTGCTTACCTGGTCGCGGAAGCCAAGCATCGCCATGGTCAACGGCTATTGTTACGGCGGCGCGTTCATCTCTCTCGCGGCTTGCGATATCGTGATCGCGGCGGAAAGCGCGACCTTCGGTTTGTCGGAAGTTAACTGGGGCATTATTCCCGGCGGCAACGTGAGCAAGGTCTTCGGCGACATGGTGTCGTATCGAAACGCCTTGTTCTATGCGATGACCGGGCGCACAATCGACGGCCGCAAAGCCGTAGAGTTGGGCATCGCCACGCTGGCGGTTCCGGCGGAGAAACTGCGCGAGGAAACGGTAGCCGTCGCGCGCGAGCTAATGGCGAAGAGCCCGATGGTTTTGGCCTACACAAAGCAAGCGATCCGTGCCGTGCGCGGCATGGACATGGATCAAGCTTACGAATATTTGGGGGCGAAGAGCTTGGCGCTTCGCGCCGCGGATCCGGAACAGACACGCGCACGCGGCATGCGCGAGTTCTTGGACGAGAAAAAGTTCCGACCCGGACTGGAACCGCTGAAACGACCTGCGGGCGAAAGATAAGTAACACTTTTGGGTAGTGCAGCAAGAATGCGATGCTCTCGCAAAGGCGCAAAGCACGCCAAGTGGGGGAGCGTCGGCCCATCATCCCGAACAAATGCGAGGGATCTAAGAAAGATTTCTCCCTCCGGTCGAAATGACAAGGCACGTAACCTGGCGCTCTTAGGATCTCGGCGCTATGAACTTCTTTGAAATCGTTCGGTTCAACAATTAAAGGGGAAGGACCTAACAACTTCGACCTCCTGAGGAGAACGCATGGATCTGCAGCTGCAGGGCAAGAAAGCAATCGTTACGGGTGGCAGCCGTGGCATGGGTAAGGCGATAGCGCGACAATTGGCGCGCGAGGGCTGCGATGTTGCGATTGGCGCCAGGACCGAGGGGATGCTGCGCCAGGCTGCCGCGGAGATCACTCAAGAAACAGGCCGCATGATCGTTCCACTGGTCTTGGACACGCTTAGCGGGGAATCGATTAAGGCATTCGTCCGACGAGCGGCCGGGACTCTGGGCGGAGTTCATATCCTCGCTAATTGCGCCGCACGCGTCGGCGGCACCATCCCTGACAACATGGATGTGATTAGCGACGAGCAGATCGTCAAAGACTTCGAAGAAAAATTCCTCGGCTACTTCCGCTGCGCGCGCGAGGCTGCGCCGTACATGAAGCAAGCCGGTTGGGGCCGAATCATCAATCTAAGCGGCGGCGCCGGACGCACCCCCGGTACCGCTGTCAGCACGCCAGCCCGCAATATCTCCTGCGTCGCCTTGACGAAATCCCTGGCGAATACACTCGGCCCGTTCGGCATCAATGTGAATGCGATCTATCCCGGTACGACGCTCACCGAAGCAGTTTTAGAACGCTATCGCGCGCAGGCCGAGCGTCAGGGTAAAACGCTTGACGCTTATTCTGGAGGAATTACGGCAGCGTAGTCTCATCCGCCATTTAGTTACTGCAGAGGATATTGCCTATGTAGTGACGTTCCTGTGTTCGCCGCTGGCCCTAAGTATTACCGGCGAGGCATTCTCGGTGTCCGGCGGCGTCAATGCGGATATGCATTACTAGAACGCAACGGGACATTGACCTAGAGCTTGACCCTGCCGTCGCAGTTGACCTATACCGAACGGTGCAGGGGCCGATGATCGAGAATGGGGGATCGAGGATGGCGATCTTCTATCCTCTATCGTCAATTATCGACCATTAAAGCGCAGGTGAATTATTTAAAGGTGCTAACGCTAGTAGGAGGGATGAATGAAGCTCTTATTCTTCGATGATTTCAAGCTGGGCATGTTGAAGGGCGATACCGTGGTGGACGTGTCGCAGGCGGTGCGCGAGATCCCGCACACGGGGCCGCACAATCTCATCAGCGGTCTGATCGAGCGCTTCGCGGATTACCGCGCCGCGCTGGAGAAAGCGACCGTTGACGGCAAGGGCACGCCGATCAACAAAGTTCGAATCCGGCCGCCGTTGCCCAAGCCAGTCAACATCGACGCCATGGCGGTAAACTACATGGAGGACGGCACGCGCAAGGAGCCGGCGCCGATCAACGCGTTCCACAAGTCACCTGGTTGCGTTATCGGCGATAATGACACAATGATTCTGCCCGACGTGCCCGCCACGATCTTCGAGGGTGAGGCGGAGCTCGCGCTGGTGATCGGCAAACGCGCAGCCAACGTGGCCGCGGCGAACGCAATGGAATACGTTTTCGGCTACGTTAACTTTATCGACGGATCGGCGCGCGGGTTGCCGCCTTCGGGCAATACGTTCTATCAGATGAAGTCGCGCGACACCTTTGCGCCGATGGGCCCGTATCTCGTGACGGCCGACGAGGTGAAGGACCCGCACAACCTCCAGGTGCGGCTGTGGGTCAACGGCACGTTGATGCAGAATTACAACACGAGCGACATGGCGCACAAAATCCCGCGTTGTATAGAATGGGTCAGCTCGATCCATCCACTCGAGCCCGGCGATGTGCTCGCGTTGGGGACCAATCACCGTGGCCTGAATCCATTCCAGGACGGAGACTTGGTGGAGCTCGAAACCGCGCCGATGGGCCGGCTGCGCGTGAAGATCCGCGATGATCTAAAGCGCACGTGGGCGAGGGAGACGCGGTTGCAACGCCAGGAAAAAGGATTGGAAGTTCCCACGCCGCAGCTCACCGGCAAGTACGCCAAAGCAACGGGGTAACCGTCGGATGTTGTTCAAAATGTTCAAATCGTTCAAACGCTAGCGCTCCGTTCAATCCCCTTCCTTCATCCTCCCCCGCGACGAGACTGTGTCGTAATTGCGCTGCGACTCGGTCATAAAGGGCGGCGGAGCTTCTTCGAGGGCAACGGTCATCGGGGGTCGCCCTATAAAGGTCCGGGTTTTTCTCTTAGGATCCTTAGGGACAGTAGTTTACCCTCGAATCTTATCCCATCACTGGGATAGCCGGCGCTGTGAGCTTCTCAATCAACGCGGAGATTCCCACAATCGTCATCATCCGTCTGAGATCAAAACACGTTGCCAACAATGAAGTCTCGGCCTGAACTCCGTCTTTTCCTCGTAACATAAAGCCATCGGTCTTGAGGTTCCTTTTG
>DASPXM010000104.1:0-6641 GCA_035637295.1 Verrucomicrobiia bacterium | reverse complement strand
TGCACGGAATCGGCAATGTCGCGCGCCGTCGCTCCCATCTCGACCGCCAGCACGCCTTCACTGATCAGCTCGCCGGCGCCGGCGCCAACGATGCCCACGCCCAGGATGCGCTCGCTATCGGGGTCAATGACGAGCTTGGTCAAGCCGTCGGGCCGGTCGAGTGTGAGCGCGCGGCCGGAGGCGCCCCACAAAAATTTGGCCATCTGGATCTCGATGCCTTTTTGTTTCGCTTCGGTCTCCGTCAAACCGCACCAGGCGATCTCGGGGTGCGTGTAGACAACCGCAGGAATCACGATGTTTTCAAAGGCGCTCGATTCGCCGAGCATGGCTTCCACGGCGATTTTCGCTTCTTTGGTGGCGCGATGGGCAAGTAACGTTCCGCCGTTGATATCCCCGATGGCGTAAATGTAAGGGTCGTCTGTTTGCTGCTGAGGATTGCACTGAATAAAGCCTTTGTCGTCTTTAGTGACTTTCGTATTCTCGAGACCGAGATCGGCATAATTGGGTGAACGGCCGACGCTGACCAGCACGCGGTCGTATAGTTCTTCACGTGACTCTTTGTTCATTTCAATGGTTACTTTGATTTGCTTGCCGGCGGTGGCCATCTTCAGGACTTTGGTATTGATGCGAATCTCCTTGAAGGCCTTTTGTGCCGCCCGAGCCACCGGGCGAACCAGATCGGGGTCAATGCCCGTGAGAATCGAAGGCAACGCTTCGAGTACGACCACCTTGCTGCCTAGGGCGGCGTAAACCGTGCCGAGCTCCATACCAATGTAGCCGCCGCCGACGATGAGGAGATCCTGCGGGATGTCTGGCAGCTCCAATGCTTCAGTCGACGTCATGATCCGTTTGTTGCCGAGGTCGAAGGCATTCGGCATTGCGGGTTTCGAGCCGACCGCGATGATCGCTTTCTGATAGCGAATGAATTTTTGACCCTCGGTGGTCTCGACCCTGAGCGTCTGGGAGTCTTCGAAATGGCCTCGACCGTGAACCACCTGTACGCCCCGGTGTTGAGCCAGGCCTTTGATGCCTTGGCCAAGTTTTTCCAGAATCGCCTCTTTCCACTTTCGTAGTCGATCAAGGTCGACTTTTGGCGACCCGAACACGATGCCGCGCTGCGCCGAGTCCGTCGCCTCACGGAGAATTTCAGTTGCGTGGAGCAGCGCCTTTGAGGGAATGCAGCCGACGTTGAGGCAGATCCCGCCCAACCGCCGATTTTGCTCGACGAGCGTGACTTTTTTCCCCTTATCGGCGGCGTAAAAGGCCGCCGTGTATCCGCCCGGTCCGGCGCCAAGTACTAAGATTTCCGTGTTGGTTGGTTCCATGGATGAATTCTACTTGAGCAGCAGGTCAGTTTCTTCAAAGGATTCAAGACCGGCGATTATATCCTTTAAAAAGCGCACAGCGTCTGCGCCATCGAGGACGCGGTGGTCGTAGGCGAGACAAAGCGGCAGGATGGTTCTAATGGCGATCTTGCCGTCCAGCGCTATGGGTTTTGCCTTACCTTGACCGATGCCCAGGATCGCCACCTGTGGTGCGTAGATGATCGGCGTAAAATGGTCACCACCGATGCTGCCTTGATTGGAGATCGTGAACGTGCCGCCCTGAAGCTCCTCGATGGAGACTTTTCGTTGCCGGGTCTTCTCCGTGAGTGCATGAAGCTCCGTGGAGAGTTGAAAAAGATTCTTTTTGTCGACATTGCGTAGAATCGGCACGATCAAACCGCCTTCGGTGTCCACGGCGACGCCGATGTGGCAGTAATCTTTGAAGACGATTTCCGATGCAGCCTCATCGAGGCTCGAATTCGCCCGCGGGTGCTTCTTGAGCATGCGACCGAGCACCAGGAGCAAGAAAGAGGTTACGGTGAGATGCGCGCCCTTTTTCTCGTAAGCGGCTGCGTGTTTTTTGCGCAACGCTAACAGTGCGCTGATGTCTGCGTCGGCAAACTGATTGATCTTGGGAACGGTCGTCCACGACTCAACCATGCGCCGGCTAACTGTTCGTCTTAGCGGTGACAATTTTTCCCGCCGCACCGGACCCCATTTGGCAAAATCTACGGCTTCGCTCGGCGCTGGACGACCTTCGTGAGGTATTGTCGCTGCGGGCGCACCCTGAAATGCGATCTGTTGGAGTCGCTGTATGTAACCGCGTAGATCAGCGAGAGTGATTCGCCCGCCCGCTTCGCTGCCTTTCACTCTCGTAAGATCGATATCGAGCTCGCGCGCAATCTTACGAATTGACGGTGGCGCCGGCGGTGGCGCACCGCTCTTTGACTCGTAACGGTAGTCTTCAGTAGCCGTACTCGTAGTTGAACCTGCCGAGCGCGCTTGTTGAGAGGGAGTTGATGGCGACGGCGCCGTCGATGCGGAGTTCCGAGGTGCCTTGGCGACGCTGGCGGAAGTAGCTGCTGCAGATCCGGTATCGATCGAGATCAGCGTTTGGCCTACCGTGACCTCCATGCCTTGCTTTACATGGATTTTGGTCACCACGCCCGAGCTTGGTGCGGGTATGGAGCCAACGGCCTTCTGAGTTTCCAGCTCCATGAAAGACTGATCTTTTTTGATCTCCTGTCCTTCGGTTACGAGAATGCTCACGACTGTGCCGGACTCTACACCTTCAGCGAGCTGCGGGAGTTTAACATCCATCGAAAAAATTGCGGAAGGTTTTCAGCGGATCAGAGATAAAACGGAAATGACTTTTCCGGATCGACGTCGAGTTTTTTTATGGCGTCTTCGACGGTTTGCGCCGGCAAAGAACCCTTCTGATAAAGAGCGTAAAGCGTCGCGATGGCTGTGAGTTCGCCGTCCACTTCGAAAAATCGTCTGAGATTCGCTCTCGTGTCACTGCGTCCGAAACCATCGGTACCGAGAGTGGTTAAACCTCCCGGGACCCAGGGGGCGATTTGGTCGGGAACCATTTTCATGTAATCGGATACCGCGACAAACACGCCTTCCTCGTCCTGCAGCACGGATTCAAGATAGGATTTTTTTGGCGCCGATGTCGGATGAAGCATGTTCCAACGTTTCGTCCTGAGCGCTTCGCCGCGCAAGAGTTTATAACTGGTGGCGCTCCAAACATCGGCCGAGACGTCAAATTGCTCGGCGAGCATCTCCTGAGCGCGCAGCGCCTCGCGCAGCAGCGGACCGCTGCCGAAAATATGCGCCTTAAACTTCTTTCCTTTGGACGCCGCCTTCAGCTTGTACAGTCCTTTGAGAATTCCCTCTTCGGCGCCATACGGCATTTCCGGCATTTGATAGTTCTCGTTGTAGAGTGTCAGATAATAAAAATACTCTTCCCCTTCGGCATAAAGACGGCGCAGGCCGTCTCTAATAATCACGGCGATTTCATAGGCAAAGCCGGCGTCGTATGTGAGCAGAGTTGGAATCGTGCTGGCTAGCAGATGGCTGTGGCCGTCTTGATGCTGCAGGCCCTCGCCGTTGAGCGTGGTGCGTCCGGCGGTTGCGCCGAGGAGAAATCCTTTGCTTTTGTTGTCTGCCGCCGCCCAGATCAAGTCGCCAATCCGTTGAAACCCGAACATCGAGTAGTAAAAATAAAAGGGAATCAGATTGACTCCCAAGTTCGCGTAAGCCGTGCCGGCGGCGATGAACGATGACATGGAACCGGCTTCCGTTATGCCCTCCTCGAGTATCTGTCCGTCCTTCGCCTCGTTGTAATAGAGCAGGGTCTCGCGATCGACCGGTTCGTAGAGCTGGCCCTTGGACGAGTAAATGCCGATCTGCCGAAACAACGAGTCCATGCCAAACGTTCTCGCTTCGTCTGGAATAATCGGCACGATGCATTTGCCGATTTCATCGTGACGCAAGAGTTTGGTTAACAGCCGCACGGTCGCCATGGTGGTCGACATCGCGTGCTCGCCTGAACCTTTGAGGAATTCGGCGTAGTCCGCCGCGTCGGGAAGCCTGAGCGGTTTTGCTCTGACTGTTCTCGCCGGAACGAAGCCGCCGAGTTGTTTACGCCGTTCGAGCAGGTATTGGGTCTCCGGGCTATCCAGTGGCGGACGGTAAAAAGGCGTTTCGACCACTTCTTCATCGGGCAGCGGGATGTCGAAGCGGGTGCGGAACTCGCGCAGCTCGCGCTCGTTGAGTTTCTTTTGCTGATGGGTGATGTTTCGCCCCTCGCCGGCTTCGCCTAAACCATAACCTTTCACCGTCTTTGCGAGGATGACCGTCGGTGATCCTTTATGTTCGACGGCGGCCTTGTAAGCGGTGTAAACTTTTTTCGGATCGTGGCCACCGCGCAACAGCTTGCGTATGTCGTCATCGGTCAGATGATTGACCATTTCCAGCAGCTCGGGATACTTGCCGAAGAAGTTTTTGCGCGTATAGCTGCCGGGCTCGACGGTATATTTCTGATATTCACCGTCGACGGCTTCCTCCATGCGCTTTACCAACAGACCCTTATCGTCCGCTGCCAAGAGGGGATCCCAATCGGAACCCCAGATGACTTTGATAACGTTCCAGCCAGCGCCACGAAAAAGCGCCTCGAGCTCTTGAATGATCTTGCCATTGCCGCGCACCGGGCCGTCGAGCCGCTGCAAGTTACAGTTAACTACCCAAATCAGATTATCGAGATTTTCGCGCGATGCGAGCGTCAATGCGCCCGAAGCCTCCGGCTCATCCATTTCGCCGTCACCCGGGAAACACCATATCCGCGGCTCCTCGCCGGTGAGCAAGCCCCGACTCTTGAGATAGCGAACGAAGCGAGCTTGATAAATCGACATGATCGGCGCCAACCCCATGGAGACCGTCGGGAACTGCCAAAAATCAGGCATCAAATAGGGATGCGGGTATGACGAGACGCCGCCGACCGCGGATAACTCTTGACGAAAGTGATGAAGCTTGGGGGCGTTGATTCGCCACTCGACATAGGCGCGCGAGTACATGCCAGGCGACGCATGGCCCTGAAAATAAATCATGTCGTCGTGGTCATTTTCTCCGCCGCCACGAAAGAAGTGATTGAACCCCACCTCATAAAGCGTTGCAGCTGAGGCGTAGGTGGAAATATGACCGCCGATATCGGGATGGAGACGATTGGCCTTGACAACCATCGCCATCGCGTTCCAACGGATATAACTCTTTATCCGCCGTTCGATTTCGCGGTTGCCCGGATAAATCGGCTCATTTTCCGGTGGAATGGTGTTAATGTACGGGGTGTTAACCGAAAGGGGAATTTTGAGCCCTGATTCTCGTAATCGATCGCTCAGTTCTTCGAGCAATAGCCCGGCCTGTTCCGATTGCTCGTTCTTTAAAATATATTCGAGGATATGCTCCAGAGATGTGACCCATTTGTTACGGTCGTTTTGACCGCCTCTACCGTTCTCGCGGTCACCAGTTAGCCAGGTTCCGTTGACGAGATCTTTCTTTTCGGGTTCCATCCGCGCGTGCTCCTTGCCTTGTAAGCAGACAACAAAATACAAGCAAAATCAACTGAAATTAATGAAATATCTTGATCTGACCTTGGCTAACCCAGCGACAAATCTCGCTTGCGACGAGGCGCTGTTGGAACTCTATGAAAGTGAAAAAACCGATGACGCACTGCTGCGAGTCTGGGAGCCGCACGATCATTTCATTGTCCTTGGCCATTCAAACCGATTGCATTCCGAAGTCAAATTTTCGGCGTGCCAGAGGGATCAAATACCCGTTTTGCGCCGAGTGAGCGGCGGCGGAGCGGTAATGCAGGGCCCCGGCTGTCTCAACTACTGTTTAGTATTAAACGCTCAGGCACTTCGCCTCCGAAGTATCGGCGCGGCTTTTCGCTATGTCTTGGAGCGTCATTGTCGCCTGATTAGCCAACTTGCCGGCGTGCAGGTGTGCATGCAAGGTAGTAGCGATCTCACCGTTGCAGGGCGCAAATTCTCAGGTAACGCGCAATATCGGAAAGCCCGCTATGTTCTCGTGCATGGGACATTTCTTTTGAACTTCGATTTCTCTATGATCGCTCGGTTTTTGCGCATGCCCGCTAAACAGCCCGCATATCGCCAACATCGGCCACACTTGGAGTTTATAACCAATCTCAATGTGCAATCAGCGCAGGTTCGCGACTGTATCAGAGACGGCTGGAACGCGGTCGAAGAGTTTCCCGACGTCCCATTAGCGCGGATGGAGGCGCTTGTAAAAGAGCGTTATGGTCGCGAGGAGTGGTCGAAAAAATTCTAGACATAGCCCAGTGGAATCTTCGGTCGGGCGCGGTGAACTCGAAAATTTAAGTCAGCCGTGAGGAAAAAGTTGGTGGCGGTGGACAGATTCGAACTGTCGACTCCGCGGATATGAGCCATGAGGACAGCGATGAAAGCTGTTGATCTTCATGGCTTTTTTATTCTGGGGGCAAGTCTTGGGGGCAACTAAAGAGCAAAATGGCGTTCAAACCGTTCAGATGCGCCGGTAAAAGCCGGCAAGGTGTTGTGAATGAAACTTTCATACAGTGAAGGAGCGATCCACACTGTTTCCGAGTCATCTACCTTCGTCGGTAACGATGAGGGTTAGCCAGTCGATGTCCATCAGGTGCGCCAGGGAAGTGAATCCCATCTGTGGCGACTGTTTGGCCAGCTTTGCTACCCGTTGCTGTTTCGTTGACACGGTGCTCGAATTTCTATGCATTCGCCGTCTTTCCCAACAACGGTT
>DASPXM010000103.1:0-2729 GCA_035637295.1 Verrucomicrobiia bacterium | reverse complement strand
GGAAATCATCTTCGGCGACATCACAAACGGCGCGCGCGGCGACATCAAAATGGCTACGGCGATCGCGCGCCGGATGGTTTGCGAATGGGGTATGAGCGAGAAAATGGGAATGGTCGAATACGGCGACCACGAAGATTACGTTTTCCTCGGCCGCGACATTTCTCGCGCACGCGATTACAGCGAAGCGACTGCCGAACAAATTGATCAAGAAGTGCGCAAGCTCCTTGATGACGCGTACCAACTGGCTAAGCAAACGCTCACGGCGAATCGCGACAAGCTGGAAGTAATCGCAAAAGCCTTGCTTGAGTTTGAAACCTTGGACGGCTCGCAGATCAAGGAAATCGTCGAGCACGGCCGCCTGATCAATCCGCCGCCAGGCGCATCGCCGCCCCCCGGCAAAAAAATGCCAGCGGAAAAACCGCCCAAGCAAGTCGTAGCCGCACCCGACGTCACACCGCCGCTCCCCGGCGCCCTCGGCGGCGCGCCTGCGTAATTTCGTATTCAACGTTCAGCGTTGGATGTTGAGCGTTCGGCGTTTGCCTTTGTCTTCTGGCGGCCGGCCTCTGACTCTTGCTTTAATTCAGCACTTTCAGCTTGTTCGCTTCGAACGGCTCCGATAGTGACGAACTCATGAGATTGCCCCTATACTTCTTTCGTTTTCGTCATCGGTGTTGCGCATGCACTTGGCGCACGGCCTGAGCCACAAATCCAAATCGAGAATTTCTTTCGGACGCTAACCGAAAAAGGGGGTGCTGCGGCGATCGATGGGTTGTGCAAAGGCACTTTGCTAGAATCGCAAAAGGGCGCTTCTGAGCTCGTCGCATTTGCCCGTCAACTAGATGCTGGGATGAAGATTTACGGCAAGATCGCAAGGACGGAGACCATTGAGAAAAAAACTTTTGGAGAGTCCTTCGTACGAGTTCGGGTAATTTCCTATCATGCTGCGAGCGCGCCGTTATTCTGGGAGTTTATGTTTTTTTGAAGCCAAGGATGAATGGCAAGTTTATGTTTTCCAATTCAACGATCAATTTTCGAAGGCATTCCCGAATGCCTGACCGGATCCAATCGACATAACTTTGTTCAGTACGGATACTGAAATGCTTGCGTCGGATAACGTCGCGAACCTGGTCGAGCAATTTTGGTTTGTTGTGAGGCGTTGCTTCAGGTAACCTCGGGGGCATGTTCCTCATTTTCCCAAGTGAGCCACCCGAAGACAAGCGGATTAGGCCGGAAAAACCTGTAATTAAAGACGGGATTTTCCCGTCGACTTCTCGTTAGAGCCACTCTGCCGGGCTTCTAGGCGTTTCACTTTTCGTTGCAAACGACGCACTCCTTTATTCAGTTTCGTTAGCTCGTGCATCGCTTCAAAATATTTGGCCTTCCAGTAGTTCCCCTCACTTCGGCGCACTGGAGCTAAATCGAGGTCTGTGAGTTCTCTTACAGCGCGTGGGGTTCGTGGCTCTAACCCATCACTGCAGACGACGGCGAGAGTGCGTTGTAATTCCACGCTCGCCGCCGCAGGAACGCCAGATGTAAAGTGCGCCGCGTCTGAGTTCATTTGTTAGGTCTATGACGCCCGTATGAAAAAGTTCTTCGCAGTTCTTGGAATAGTATTCCTCATTATCATTGTGCTCGGTGCAGTCGGGATCGGCTTCATCGCAGTGCGCGGTAACGCCCTCGACAAAGAAAGCAGGGCCTACGCCAACGCAGCCATTCCTGCCATCGTCAGCGGCTGGAACGAGAAGGAGCTCGTTGATCGCGCGAGTCCCGAGTTTAAGAAAGCCGTCACACAGCAACAGCTCGACCAGATGTTTCACTGGTTCACGAGCCTCGGTCGGCTCCAGAAATGCGAGCCAGCGCAAGGACAGGCCGGTATCAGCGTCACGCCTCAAACCGGCAAAGTCATTTCAGGTCAGTACGCAGCGAAGGCGAAGTTCGAGAAGGGAGACGCCACTATCAAGCTCGCCCTCATTAAGCACGAGAACCAATGGCAGGTTCTTAGTCTTTATGTCGATTCTCCTGCGCTCGTGCCACACTAAAGACCTAACCAATCGCTCGAGCCAACCGCTGGCCGCTGTGAAGTTCACGTTTAATTCTATGAAACACTTTTCGATATTTGCCGCGCTCGCCGCCGCCAGCGGTGGCTCAGCTCCGTCTCGTTAGGCGGTAACCGCATCACATGAAAGATGCCGACGAACAGCCAGCACCAGATGCAGTATCCGATGGTCATTCAGATTGGCAATGCTGCTTCTGTGGTCAGACGATCCGTGAGCGAAGCGCTGACGTGGCGATCACGCATTCGGACGGAGCGGCGCAGGGCCTCAAAGCTCACGTGCGTTGCCTCAGAGACAGACTACATCCATCAGTTCCTTTTCTTGACGCCGCAGATGAAGCAACGTCAACCGCCTAACCATGCGATGGAGCGAACGGCGGATCGCTCTGAGTTCACTTTTGAGATGAGTTCTACACTTCCAGTCCGAGCGACGCGCGCCCTCATCCGTCGTCGCTCATCTTATTCTCGTTAGATGCTAATGCGCGTCGCTGCCGTCATGTTATTGCTGTCCGCGGGCATCGCTGCTGAGGCGATGTCATACTCGTTTGTTTCTAAGGCGAGCGGGCGACTGGGCGGGCCGATCCGCTTCGAGTTTTACCGTGATTCGACCACACGTCCGAAGACCGATATCGAGTCATTCACCGTTTCTATGCGGACCGCCGATGACCGGTGGAAG
>DASPXM010000102.1:0-3729 GCA_035637295.1 Verrucomicrobiia bacterium | reverse complement strand
ATTGATTGAAATTCTCTTGATCCGGCGACGAAGAAACTGATGTGAAAGATTATGACCGACGCGCAATTCTGCCTAGCAATTAAGCGGCATGCTCAATATCTATGCAGCGCCGGAATTCGGCGATCCCGGCTTTCGCACGGTCGACCGGAATAACGTGCGAGCAGTTTGTTTCTTTTTTTATTGGTTGACTCGAATTGACGAACCGCTATCGACCGGGCGAAGAGCAAAGAAGGTGTCGAAGATGCCTTGATCCACCAAATTCAGCTTCGTCTGGAAGGCGTCAAGAAACTCGTGCAAGCCGCGCGCGATGATCTGACGAGTGTCGGTGTAAGCCAACTCGGCGCGCAGCTGACCGAGGCGCTGCTCGGCGGGATTGCGGTACATTCCAACGGGCGTACCCGAAATCGCATGAAGGGCGTCATTCGCGGTGGTCAGACAATAATGGATGGAGCGCGGGAACTCGTGATCGAGCACGAGAAATTCAATAATTAGTTCGGGAGCGATATGACCGTGTCGCTTGCGGTACCGCGCAGGCAAATGAACAGATGTCGCTGGAGCAGGGGCGAGAGAGAATCCTGCGTCGCAGCAGAAAGAGTATCGAAAAGCAGTTCACCTATTTTCCACGGTGCGAAAAACTCCATTGCAGCAGCGGCGGGGTCACGATCGTCGTGACCATCACCATGATGAGAATGGCGGAAAAGGTCGCGTCATCGAGAATGCGTTCTCCCTTGACTGCAAGGCTAAGCCCGATGCCGGCAAAGATCAATCCGACTTCGCCGCGCGGGATCATACCAATGCCGATCGAGATCCGGTTGAGATTCTTGCCGATG
This sequence comes from Verrucomicrobiia bacterium, assembly GCA_035637295.1. Classification (GTDB taxonomy): domain Bacteria; phylum Desulfobacterota; class Binatia; order UBA9968; family UBA9968; genus DP-20. The sequence goes on along the minus strand of DASPXM010000102.1, from coordinate 2,899 downwards.
GCACCCAAGCCGCAGGCCTGTTTGCCGACGATCGCCGCGGCGGTCAAACCCGCAGCCAAGCCCAAGACGTCGATCCGAAACAAGCTCGCCAGATCGATTTTCAGTCCCATTTGAATAAAAAACAAAGGGACGAGAAACGTCGACAGCGGATGGAGCATTTCGTTCGGCGGCAATTCTTTCTCCTGTAAATACTTCTCCATGGGCACGGATTCTAAAATAAGTCCTGCGGCAAAAGCGCCGACAATCGGCGCCAAACCGATGACCGCAGACAGGTAGGAGAGCAGAAAACAGAGGGAGAGCGACAACGTGAACCCCACGCCCCGCGACGCGGCTTTGGCGGCATGACGAAACATGTGCGGCACGAGCCAGATTCCGAGATATAACGAACCGGCCAAAAAAATCACTGCGGTGCCGATCAGGTAGCTGATCGAGCCGACGGTCACCGGTGCGCCTCGATCCGCGCCCATGATCATTCCCGAAACCACCGCTAGAATCAGCAGACCGAGAACGTCGTCGATCACCGATGCGCCAAGAATGATTTTCGCTTCTTGAGTGCGGATGGCATCGATGTCTTGGAGCACGCGGGCGGTGATCCCGACGCTGGTCGCGCAAAGCGTCGCGCCGATAAACGTGTGGACATAGTAGGACCGATCGGCGAGCAGCCAAGCGCTCACTGACCAACCCAACACGAACGGCAAGATCACGCCGACGGCCGCGACGAGCAGGGATGAAACGCCGACTTTCATGAGATCCGCCAAGCTGGCATCGAGGCCGATCTCAAAGAGCAGGAGGATGACTCCCAGTTGGGCGAGAATTTCCAGTCCAGCGTCGGTCTTTAAGGAAATCAGGCCGTCAAAGCCGAGTAGGGTCAGATTACCGAGAATCAAGCCTGCCAGCAGTTCACCCATGACAGCGGGTTGCGCCAGCTTTTCGGCCAACATGCCTGCGAGCTTTGCGACCGGCAAAAGAATAACGAGAGCAAGCAAAAGATCTCTGATCGCCTCGTCATGGCCTTGCGCGCCTGCAAGCGCGACTGAAGAGAGGATCACAAAAAGTCCAGGTGTCCTTACTTTAAGCTTTTTCATCGCGTCACTGGAAACATTGTCGCGGCAGCGTATGAGATCTGGTGAATAATTTCCTCGTTTACTTCTATCCTCTGAACCGCCTAAAACCAATCAGGGTCATTGAACCGCTGATCTCATGTCAAAACCGCAGAAGTTTGTTCGGTTCGTTCGCCTTTAAAAAAACGATGGCCCATTTCGCCTGCGGGGTCTGCGCCGCCGGCGTCGCATCTCCGGAGTTCGCTTGAATGTTTCAACTGACGTCGCGGCCAACCACAGCGAAGGCGAAGAGTGAAGCCCGATTCCAGAAATAGAAAAGAATTCGGATTACCGCTTTCGCGGACAAATTAAAAGGAAGATTTTCTTTTATTGAGCCTTAGCTCTTCTGATCAGCCGTAGATTGCGTGATCTGCTTACTCGTCCTTGTTAATAGACCGCGTACTACGTTTGGCCTGACTCATCATAACCAGCTTCCACTGAGTTCTTTCAAGGGTAGAAAACTTGAATCGATAAATCGAGCGAGTCCGCTCGGGTTCGTATCGTCTCGCGATGGCCGGCTTTGCCGGACGACCGATAACTCTTTTACAGCCTCGCGTCGGGAGGCGACCGCCGCAAGCTTGCGCCCTGCTGCTTTTGCAATTGCCGCCGGGTCAATACGTGAATCCCCTCAATTGGATGTTCGAGAAGTTGGCGCAGCAATCGACTTGAATGCCGCCCGGCCCGATTCACGAGAATAATGATCTCCAGGGATCGGTTCAGGTCTCGCAAGTTAAAGATCGGTTCCGCGACGTTTATCAACGATCCACTCGACACCAGCAAGGCGGTTTCCAGTGATTCGTGCCGTACATATTCGATCGCTGCTGCATATCGTTTTTCGTGACAACCTGGTAGCCCGCGGTTTTGAAACGTTTTTCGAGAATCTGATTGTGGTCAAGTCCGACCAGCATAATTTTACTCGCTTTGACATTGGCGCTGGAATCCGGCGACATCGCTATAGGTCCAATCGGTACGGCAATACCGTTTTTTTTGGCGCCAAGCAGCGGATTTATTCGTGTATCCGATGGAGACTTTCAGCCGCTAAACGATCAAGCTTTGAAGCGCGGTAGACCTGGCGCTCGATTCGCCGACCAAGAGCACGCCTTGACTCAGCGCGATTGACGACAGCTAGACGCTTATACAGCTGTTCTTGACTCGATGGTGATAACGTAGCGGGTCGCGTATACGCCTGCGTGGGCTCCTGTTCTTCTCATGCGCCAAGCACCATTGCGTCAAACCTAGCCGGAGATAGTTTGGGCTGAAATTCAGCACCTGGCAAATTTGCTCGAAGGAAAATGGCCAGCTGGAATCTTTGCTTTCGATCCAGGCCGCGGCTTCGCCAAACAACGCTCGACATCTGCGGCCCCCCGCGCCGAAATATTTTTGAAAGCATTCGATGGCGTCCGTCAAAACCGCAAACACGAGTCTTTCTTCCGGCCCAAACTGACCTTTTTGCTTATACACTTTGAAGTACCGATGCGTGGTCAGGATGTCTGGCTCGAAAAAGGAACTGACGCTGACCGACCGCTGAGTGGATGCTGACGCTGTCTTATTCATCGTAACCCTCCGCGGTTGACCTTGAGCAAGATCGAAACCACAAAAAAAGACCGTGAAACCGCGGGAGCTTATGCGGCCCGAACGGAAGGCCATCCGGGCTCTTTATCCTAAAAAGATCAGTTGGCGGGCAGCACAGCCGGACTTGGCGGAGCGAGGAGAGAGAGAATTTTAGGTCTGAAGCGCGCGACAGTGGCCAGAATGTGCTCACAGACGAGCTGCCAGACCGATTTGAGTTTGAACTGCTC
>DASPXM010000101.1:0-7897 GCA_035637295.1 Verrucomicrobiia bacterium | reverse complement strand
GCTCAGCACGTAGCTCAACAATACTGGCAGCACTGGTTTCAATGCAGCGAGTTCAACCGCATGCGGCACCTTCAATCCCAGCACCATGATCGTGATGATGATGGCAAGGACGCCGTCGCTGAAAGCTTCGAGCCGGGTTGTCTTCATCTTTGGAAGCTTGGGAGACTGTTGAACACCGCCAGCGAATCGCGCGCGCTCTGTGGATCGACTTCTGGATAATAAATTTCGTTCATGATTCCGTGACTGAGCGTGAACCAGACACGGCAACTTGTATGACCGTGAATCCGAGCCAATATCCAACCGCGCCGTTGGACAATTTGCGCAAGCTCGCGACCGGAGACCTGCTTCACACCGTCACGTCGAGCACCCGATCCGCCGCGCCTGCCTGGGCTGCGCCTTCCTCGGCGAGCAGCCAACCTTCGATCGCCTCACGAACATTCGTGCGCACTTCGTCCATTGTCTCGCCCTGTGAGACGCATCCCGGCAACGCTGGTACTTCCGGCCTTCTTCCGCTTTATGAATCAGCACCTTCAGTGTCACGAAGCGATATTACTGCACCGGCCTCTTCAGCGCAAAACTGATCTCTTCCTACGGGACATCAACCACCGCCCGAGCCGCCCCGGCGCAGAATCGGTTTTCACCAGTCCTACGTCGCGCATCGACGTGAGATTTACAAGCGGCCCCATTCCTAATTCTTACTTCTTCGTTCATCCTTTCTTTCGCCACTTCTTCCTTCCTAATTTTCTTCCCGCTTCTCATCGGAAAAATTTTGGATAACCTACTCGACAATCTGGGAGGTGGGTCCCCAAACAAATGTTAAGAGATTCGTTGCCGGCAAGTAGGCCGCAAGGAGCCAAAAAGCGACGGCGTTCGCGGCGTCACATAAACTGCCTAGAAGAGTCGGTCGCGGCGCGGTTGGAGTTGCTTCTTGGTCAGAAAAATCGTGAGCTAGACGAGAAGCCATCCAGCAAGGCTCTTCATTTAGCGCATCCCTTCCCCGCACCAATGTCTCCGCTCGTCGCGCGGACGATCGTTAATAGAACGACACGTCCGGGTCAGAAAGTACTCGATCCCATGGTTGGCTCGGGGACGGTCGTGGTGGTCGCAAGCGTACTCGGGCGAACCGCTTACGGCTTGGATATCGATCCGCTCTCTCGACTGATGGTCCGCGTCACGGTCAGAAATTACGATGCAGATAAGATATGGGCGGCAACAGCGCGAGTGCTCAGTGACGCGCTAGCTCTAACGGCAAACTCGCGACAGCTCGATGTGCTGTTTGAAAGGATTTTCGATACGGAGACAAAAGACTTCATCCGCTATTGGTTTCCCTTGCGCAGTCGCCGTAGTTTGTTGGCGCTCTGGTTAGGGATTCAAAACATTAACTCGGTAACAACCCGCAATGCACTGGCGCTGGCGTTTTCGAGGTCGATCATTGCGAAAACATCGGGTGCGTCGTTAGCGATTGATTTACCACACACGCGGCCACATAAGCGCGCGTACAAAAAAGTGGTGGACCCATTGCAGACGTTTGCTCGCCGTGTTGATGAACTTCTCCGACGGTTAAATGAATCTCGCAAAGAAAACTTTTCCGCCATTCCGTCGATACGTGCGGGTGATGCACGCAAACTACCTTATCAATCCGGGTCGATTGATTTGGTAATCACATCGTCGCCGTACGCGAACGCGATCGACTATGTGCGGGCGCATAAGTTTTCGCTCGTTTGGATGGGCCATTCTGTGACCGAATTGGCCGGGCTTCGTGCCAAAATGATCGGGGCAGAACGCGGTGAACGAAACATTCGTGAAGACTTTAAGTGGTTGGAGAATTGGTTACCGCGACCGTCTCCGAAGGTAAATCGCCGGCGAGCGATTTTGCGACACTACTTTTACGACTTGGACGAGGTGATTCAACAAATTCATCGCGTCCTCGACGACGGGGGCGCGTCTGTTTTTATAGTGGGACGTTCAACGATTGGCAGACGTGCAATTGATACGCCTGCAATTCTGGTCCGGATAGCCGAACGCCGCGGCTTTAAACACGTCGGCACAAAGATGCGACGAATCAATCCAATGCGGCGATCCCTTCCTTTCGCCACCTCAAAAAGATTGGCGAGCGGACTCGGAAAAAGAATGTCGGAAGAAGCGGTGATCGGGTTCGCGAAACAGGAATATTCATCGAAGAAGCGGTAGCCGGAAAGAAATGTTGACGTGATTGATCGCGCCAAACTTTTACAGCTTCACCGGCAACTGCTTAAAGGAAGTCGTACGGCATCAGAGGAAATTGCGGCAATTCTGCTGAGCGCGCTCACTAACGAGTTGTGTGGAGATTTTAGGCATCTGGATCCGGCACGCGTATCGGATGGCGTGACCGACGCTATTCTCGACTACTCGACACATCCGGGATCATTTGATCCGAAGCGGAGCGTTCCTCTCGACCGGTTCTTACGACATAATGCGTGGCGGAATGTTGCGAACATTGTTCGTAGTGAAAAGCGCCGGAGGCAACGCGAGGGAATAGCTGCGGGAATGGCGCCTGTTGTCGAACTTCATCCAGCCGTGGGGAATCCCTTACAGAATGAGATCACCAAACGGCAGCAAGAGCAGGAGCGCGAGGTCGCGAGTCTTGACGAACCGCTCGACAGGGAGGTGCAGAAGCTTCGTCAAAGCGGCGAACGCCGAACCGAGGCGTTTGCAAAAATTCTCGGTATCTCTCACTTGCCCGAGGCCGATCAGCGTCGGGAAGTCAAAAAGACAAAGGATCGCATCGACAAGATTCTCCGACGCAAGGCGAGGGACCCTCAATGAGCGAAAGTGATCCGGCAGGTTTAATTGTAAGAGCGGCGCGCCGCGCAAGCTCGCGAGACGAGTTTATGGCTTGGTTACTCGTCCGGTATCAGGACTTGGAGCAATGCGACGAGTCACAGATTGCCGAGAATCTCGAAATACCACGCGCTGACGTGCCGAAGCTAGCACTTTGCCTGCGGCCCCGGCCGAAGACCTTTGTTGAAGATATCGCCGCGCTGGCGGCGAAATTCAATTGCGACGCATCCAAACTCGCTAATCTAGTTCGTCTAGCAGAAGCAGCTGGCGTTATGCAGGCAACGGAAGAGAGCGAGAGCGGTGCAGGTTTGCTTATCGCCGCGCGCAAACGAAACGAACACGTTGAAGAAGATGAAAGACAGACCGAATAACGATCTGAAAAGAATCGCTGATGATTTCTGGCGCGATCTCGGCCGACTGAAATCGTTCCCACGTGATATCGAGAAAGCCGCTACAATGAAGCTACCGGTTGGAATTTTGAAGCTGCCGCGACTGACCGGAGACAGTGTTGCCGATTGGCTGCGCTCGCGCCGATTAATTGTGACAATTCCAAGCGAGCACCGTCCGCTCATGGGGTGTCTCGTCGCGTATCGAGGCCACGGAATTATTTTTTTGTGTGGGGTGGATGATCGGGATGAACAACGACTAACAATCGGCCACGAAATGGCTCATCTACTCCACGACTATCTCCTGCCGCGCGAGCGGGCTATTACACTGTTCGGCGAAGGAATTGCTGAAGTACTCGACGGTTTTCGGCCACCAACTCCAGCCGAACGCGTCGAGGCTGTGCTCGAGGCCGTGCCATTAGGTACTCATGTGCACTTACTCCCCCGCATAGCAACCGGATGGGATGACGAACCGATTCTGGTTGAAAGCGAGTGTCGAGCTGATGCGTTGGCGCTGGAGTTACTCGCCCCCACTACCTGCCGCACAGCGTTGATCGCGCGTCTGATGCGCGAAGGAAGATCGGCCGGCAACATCTGTTCCATTTTGGGGGCGCACTTCGGCCTTCCAGCTTCAGTTTTTCGGCAGTTTGTTCAGCCGCGATTTAGCAAACCGGCAGTCGGGTTCTTAGGGGATGCGTTGCTCACACTGCGAAGCAGCAACCGGTAGTCTTATGAGTTCGGAATCAAATGGCGACGCACAAGAACGCGAAAACCGGCTTGACCAGCCGTCAATGATCGCAGCCGAAACGGATCTTGTTAGCGCTTCGGAATTCACCGCCGCATTCGGGGAAAACTTGTCGCAGACGCTTGACCTCGATACTTGGGATGCCGGTGGACAACTGGCGGCAGTATTCGAGCGCCTGGACAGGGAAGTCGCAGAAGCGCTTGAGCGTGAGGACAGAATCCGGAAAGCAGTGCGAGACGTGGTTTTCCCGACCATTATTTCGCGCAGGAATGCACCCTGCGAAGCTGGTGTGTTTCACGCGACGACCGATGAACTTAAAAACACGCAGGCGAACATCCTGTTCAACGGCGGGACGGAAGGATGTGATGGCACCGCCGCTGTGCATGACACATTACCATTAACGATCGCGCAAATCGGCGTATGTCTTGTTTCGTACTTGGGTGAACATGGATCATGGGTTCAACGCCTTTTCCGACGAGATCTTCGCGTGCGTGGTCTTGATCCGGTGCAGGAGGCCGTCGCGGTTTTAGAACATCGCGCCGCGCGATCAGGACTCGGTCAACCGAGCGCCCGCGACAAGCTAACAGAGTTAGGACGCCGCGGTATTATGACATACGCCGAGCGGGCCGTGCTACTGAGAAAATCGAAGGCACCTTGGCGAATGGGCCACGGCAATCCCGCTCCGTACGAACTACTCACCGGGTCTGGAAGTATGGACCTATTGAAAGCTGGTTTAGACGTAGTCGAAGAGCTCGTGCTGTCACACCGTCGCTTCGTCTTTATTCCTAGCGCTCCCGGTGAGAGAGTGTTGCTGACCATCGGCAACGCGCTGCGACCACTCGAATACGCGATTGTCGATGACTCAAAACAGCGGATGGAACGGATCATCGAGCAGGGTCATTTACGCGGAGCCCATCGAAAGCGCGCCGAAAATTTCTGCGGTGCCACGTCAACGCAGATGTTGGTTGGTGTGTATCGAACGTCTGGCGACGTGCCGCCGCAGATTTTTTATGCCCATAAAGATTTTGTGCACGAGGCCGCATTGATCGCAATGAGTGACAGCGTCATTCAATCTCATCGAGGATTTCCGATGCTGGTCGATCTTGCTCACTCCGTGTGCCAAAGTACTTTTGGAGCTGACGCGTTCAATTCGACTGTCCAGTCGGCTTACGCTCGACGTGGCAAAGCACTGCCCTTTCTCGGCGAGCGGGAGACTAGGGCGTAGGTGCTGTCGAACTTTGGGCTTTCGCGGGGAATCTTTTACAAAAGGACAATAATATGAGCAACGAACCTGTTTTATCCGGAAGTAACGCGCGCGATGCGAATCCGCCGCAAGAAGAAGAATTCGAAATCCGTTCAGTACCGCCCAAAGCAATCGATGGTATCCGTATGGCAGCCGATGAAGTAGGCGGCGCCTACAAGCCGCTTCCCGGCACGGACGGTGCCGTTGCGTTCACGCATTTCGATACGCCGTCCAGCCAAGATCACCAACTTACAATTCTGCTGACGAAGGAAAATATGGATCGCCTCCCCTCGCAGACACTCGTGCGAATTAACAGTCTCGACGAGAGCGGCAAAATTGAACACGCGTATCTAGGCGTAGTCTCTGCAGGGCCGTTTGCCGAGCCGGATGGATTACGAGCGGATTCTCCGATCGTCGTCGCAACTACCGTGCAAGGGAAAATATTTCTCCCGCGATACCATGGCCGTGCATTCGTCGAAATCCTCGGCGAGGAAGTCGAGGGGCAAATCATTCCGCCGCGATACCGTCCAAAGCCAAACAGTCCAGTTTTTCCGCTCGACGCCAGTGAGACCGCGCGTGTGTTGAAGGTGGGCGGCAACGCGCGTGTTGGACTCGTAGTTGGGCAGGAAGACATTGTCGTTGGCATTCCGACCGAGAAGAAATCTGTTCTACCTCGTCATACCGGCGTGATGGGGACAACGGGCGGAGGTAAGTCGACAACAGTCTCGGGATTCGTCTATGAGATGCAGAAAGCCGAGGTCGGTACCGTTCTCATCGACGTCGAAGGCGAGTACACGGAGATCGACTTACCGACAGATGATCCCCAGATGCTGGTGGCTCTTAAGCGTCGTGGGCTGAAGCCGGACGGCACGAAAAACTTAAATATCTATCACTTGGTAGGCCGCGAGAGCAGTCGCGAAGCTGAAGGCGGGAAGCTGCATCCTTTTTGCCTGCGGTTTTCTGACTTGTCACCCTACGCCGTCATGGAAATTCTCAACCTAACCGAAGCGCAGCAGGAACGGTTTTATAAAGCATATGATGCTGCTCGAGCCGTGATGCGCGATTTAAAAATCTATCCGGCAACTAAGGAAGACGAAACGCAACTCATGGATTTGGATGAATTAGAGACCGGCTATCCCAAACTCACACTGTCGTTGCTGTTAGACATAGTTGGAATGTTTCGACACCAGGTCAGCAAAGATGAAACGGAACAAGAGCCATTCAATCCAGTACTTCGCAAAAACATCGATCGGGTTAAGCAGAGACTTGCACAATTCAAGACCAGCCACGAGCTGAGTTGGCTGGCACTCCTTGGCCGATTGCACAGAATAAACCGCCTCAAGATCTTTGATAACCCTGCGGCTCCGTCCATCGATTACTCCAAGATGATCAAAGCCGGCGATGTCTCGGTTGTCGATCTCTCCGACACTGATTCTCCGGCAGTTCGCAATTTAGTGATCGCTGATATTCTACGGGGTGTCCAGCGCGCTCAGGATGAGGCGGTGCAAGCGGCCACAGCGTCGAAGCGGCGGCCGATGCCGGTTGTGGTTATCATTGAAGAGGCGCACGAATTTCTTTCTGCACAGCGTATTCGTCAGATGCCAGTTCTATTCGAACAGGTGGCGCGGATCGCGAAGCGCGGCCGGAAACGGTGGTTAGGATTGGCTTTCGTCACCCAACTTCCGCAACACCTGCCGGACGAAGTCTTGGGCTTAATTAACAACTTTGTTCTTCACAAGATTTCCGATTCCGGCGTAATAGACCGGCTCCGGAAATCAATTGGCGGAATTGACAAGTCGCAATGGACACTGATCCCTGGGCTTGCGCCTGGGCAAGCGATGCTGTCGCTAACGAGCCTTGCACGTCCGTTGCTCGTGTCAGTCGATCCGACTCCGTGCAGGCTGCGACTTTTCGAATAGGTTGAGCGCTGCCCAGCGAGTTCGACCCCGCCAATTAAACAAATGGCGATCAGGAGATCGCCACTCCTTGTGGCTAGTAGCGTTCCGCGGCGAAAACAGATTCCGGATCAGAGCCGGAAACTTTGCCGACGGCGATCCACCCGAATCGGCTAACAAGCGCGCCAATTAGAAATGAAATCGCTGCGAATGGAACCAAGCCGAAAAAACGCAGGACGAGCGCAAGCGGGCCGTTCAAAACTTCGCCGATCCGAATGAGCCAGCCCGAGCCATGTTCATGTATCGCGCGATCGGCCGCGCCGTGTTTATCGACACTGAGCCAGATCAAGAGCGCCGTCTCAACTGTTGCCGCATAAAACCCGAGGAAGTTCAGCGCAGCGATTCGGTGTCCGAGCAATTCCAATAGGGCAGCGGCGGATCCCAATCCCGCGGTCCCAAAATGGATCGGCAGGAACGTGCGATGCAAAAACCACGCTGGAATTGCGGTGGCACCGATGAGCACGCCGGTATACGTCGCAAGCAAAGTTCCCGAGATCGCCGAACCAAAAATTAAGATACCGGCAGCGATTCGCAGTAGTTGATTGATTGTGCCGCCGAAAACTTGATGGGCCTGCAGTTCGAGCGCGATCAAACCTGGAACGACACAGGCGCCAAACGTGCTGAGAATCCAAACGCCCATCGACATAGCCGATTGATATTTGAAAACGCGGAGCATGTTGATGAAGAGTAGTGGACGACCCAGATCCATGATGAGTAGAATCGATGAGAGGATCACCCCGATCGCGGC
>DASPXM010000100.1:0-35783 GCA_035637295.1 Verrucomicrobiia bacterium | reverse complement strand
TCCGGCGCAATCTTGTCCCGTGACGACAGCGTGCACGCCCGGAAGCTCTTCGGCCTTGCTGGTGTCGATGCGTTTGATCTTCCCTGAAGCGATCGGGCTCCTGAGCAGTCTTCCCCACAACATGCCTGGCAATGTAATATCCACGGCATACTTGGCATGACCGCTCACCTTCAATTCGCCTTCGACTCTGGGTGTGGGATTACCGACGACCTGTTTTGACGCTGCCATGGAAAGACCTCCGGGTGCCTACAATTCTTTTCTGTTTGGATTGGTGGACTCCGCGATAACCGAAGCGGAGTTAGAAGCTGGCTCCCCGGGAGGGACTCGAACCCCCGACCAATTGGTTAACAGCCAACTGCTCTACCGACTGAGCTACCGGGGAAATATATGTTTTAGTGTTTCCACGGCCTCCGCGTTAGACTAATCCGCCTCTCTACCGACTGTCTGAGCTTTAGCTGAAAGCTGATCAGCCTTCGGCTGAACCGGGGAAATAATTCAACGAACAGTTTGGTTTTTTAGCACACAAACGCCGCTAATTCTAGCTCACCCGATGCCAATGCTTCTGAGTTCTTCGAGCATTTTCTGGTGATGCGTCGCTGGCCAGTAAACCCGTTGGCATTGTGCGCACCAGGAAAACTCCTCTTGGGTTGAAAAGACGTATGGCGGCACGATTCTTTCCACTGTCTCTTTGGACCTGTGTTGCAGCACTGTGTTGCATTCCACGCAACGCGTGAACATGCCGTCGCCAGGTTTCAATCCACACTCTTGGATCACTTGCCGCAGCTGCTCGCGATAATGGTCGCTCGCGATGAACACGAACGGCGGCGGATGTTTTTGCTTCAAGCGCCTGTCGCGAGTGAGAATTAGCCGGCTTTCCGCCCGCGCGGCGCGAATAAGTCCATAGCCGGTCAGATGCTGACCGTAAGTGACATCCTGCCCGATCACACGGAGCCACTTTACCAGCCTGCCGAGCATGCGATCAGCAGCAAATTTCAAGTTTGTCGGATCAGATTTCAATGATTTTTCTGGAATTGTTTGCTCCCAGCGCGCTTTGCCTTTACCATATATGCTCTACCGCATGCTTGTTAAGCGATCCATCGGCGTTGCCATCGTGCTTTTCTGGTGCTTGATGAACATTTTCCTCGTCAAGCGCCAGCTCGGCGGCCCGCCGCCGGTAATCACGGTGCGCAGCACGGAAAAAATCACCGAGACCATAGAGGAATGGTGGGGTGTCTTCTATCGCGGCGAAAAGATCGGTTACGCGTCCCAAACCATCTCGCCGAAGTCGAAAGGTTACAAACTCCATGATCAGTCGGTGATGAATTTGAATCTACTCGGTACCGTGCAACCCGCCACGACGCGACTGGAAATGGAAGCCAACGAGGACTGGACCTTGGAAAACTTTGAATTCGGGCTAAGTTCGAGAGAAATTCGCTTCACCGCGCGGGGCCGGGTTAATGAAGGGACGCTAAGACTAGAAATCGACTCTGCCGGCCACAAATCCACCCGCGAAATCACGCTTTCCCAAGCGCCTTATCTGCTTGCCGCCTTAAAACCGTACGTTGTCACGCAGCAACTCGAAGCCGGCAAGAAATTCTTCTTCTCCACCTTCGATCCAGCTACGCTATCGCAGCAAGTGACAACCGTCGTCATCGAAGGACGGGAGCAGATCCGCGCTGGCGGGCGCACCGAGCCGGCGATTAAATTGCGCCAAAGCTTCCGCGGCATCTCGGTCGTTTCATGGGTGGACGGCCAGGGTCGGACGCTCAAAGAAGAATCTCCGGCCGGCTTGTCGCTGGTGCGACAAAGCGCCGAAGACGCGAAAGCCGCTTCCTCCCGAGCGGTATCGCTGGACATCGTCGCTCAAACGTCCATCCCGATTGCAAACGCGATTGCTGATCCTCAATCTCGCGCCGATCTTAAGCTCAAGCTGAGCGGCATTAACCTAGCCAACTTCTCCCTCAGCGGCGGCCGTCAAAGACTGAGTGACGACGGGTTGGAAATCCGGCGCGAAAATCCACAGCAACTCAGCGCAAAAAGTATTCCGATTAGGGACGCGCGAATGACTTCTTATCTACAACCCACGCCGTTTTTGCAGGCCGATCATCCAAGCATCCGTGTGCTAGCCGCGAAGATTCTGAACGGAGAGACTAACTCGTATAGAGCCGCAGTGAAGATCAAAGACTGGGTCTATAAGGAAATCGCCAAACAACCGACGGTGAGCATTCCCAACGCGCTCGAAGTTCTCCAAACCAAGAGAGGCGATTGCAACGAGCACACGGTGCTCTTCAACGCCTTGGCGCGCGCCGCAGGAATACCGGCGAAGACCGTCGTCGGCATCGTCTACCTGCGCGGCGCGTTTTACTATCACGCCTGGTCAGAGATCTGGCTCGGCGAGTGGATCTCAATCGACTCTGTGCTCAATCAATTTCCGGCCGACGTCACGCACGTGAAATTTCTCGAAGGCGAAATCGACCGCCAGCTCGATATCTTGCAACTCATTGGCAATCTTAAAATTGAAATTTTGTAAAAAGAGCATCACTTTACATTGTCTATTTAGATGACTGCCAGAAATCCGACAATCTAAAATCGAAAATCTAAAATTGACATGATTCAACTCATCAGCCTGACCAAACATTACGGCAAACTCGCCGCCGTCGACGATCTCAATATCGAAGTGCCGGCCGGCCAAATCTTTGGCTTTCTCGGTCCCAACGGCGCGGGCAAGACCACAACTATCCGCACCATGATGGGTATCCTTAGGCCCACATCGGGCCAAGTCCTGCTTGGCAAATATGATGTGATGAAGGAGCCTGAGAAGGCGAAGGCGATTTCCGGATTCATTCCCGACCGGCCTTTTATCTACGAGAAGCTTAGCGGCCATGAATTTTTGGAATTCGTCGGCAAACTGCACCGCATCGAATCGGTACGGCTCAGTCGTCGCATTGTCGAACTGTTGGAGTTATTGGAATTGATCCCATGGAAAGATGAGCTGGTGGAAAGTTACTCCCACGGCATGAAGCAACGGCTGGTCGTCTGCGCCGCGCTGATCCACGAGCCGCGCATTCTCGTCATCGACGAGCCCATGGTTGGCATGGATCCCAAGGGCGCACGCACGCTCAAAGATCTCTTCCGCGCCCTCGCCCTCAATGGTACTACGATCTTTCTTTCGACGCATAGCATCAGCATGGCAGAGGAGATCTGTCATAGAATCGGGATTATCCAGAAGGGCCGCCTGATCGCTTGCGGCTTCACGGCGGAAATCCATCGGCAAACGAGCAACGCCAACGGCACGTTGGAAAGTGTGTTTCTAGAATTGACCCGCGAACAGCCGCCGGAAAGCATAGACCCGGAACCTATTTCATGAGCTCGGTTGCGCTTCTGCTTTCCCCACTCTATTTGTCCTGGAAAAATGGATTTTTCCGCGGTGGCGGATCCTGGGGCCGCCGGCTCTCGCTCGCGCTCCTTGCCGTGCTATTCTGGATAGGAACCTATCTCGTGGTCCGCCGCGTACTACGCTATTTCGAAACCGTTTACGAACTCGGTCCGGCCCTGGCTTATCAGCTCCTGTTGATCATCTTGCTGACGTTTTTGTCGATGCTGCTGTTCAGTAACTTGGTGGCCGCGCTTTCAACTTTCTTTCTCGCCCGAGATTTGGACTTGGTTCACGCCGCGCCGATTTCGCCACACTCTTTTTTCTACGCGCGCCTGATCAGCACCACGCTGAACTCCTCTTGGATGGTACTGTTCTTCAGCCCGCCGATATTCGCTGCCTACGGCTCGGTTTTTTCCGGCGGCGCGAGTCTTTTTCTATGGCTCGCCGTTATCTTGCCGCTCTTTCTCGTCATTCCGGCGTCCATTGGGATCTTGATCACCCATCTGTTGGTTTTTTTTCTTCCGGCCAAACGTATTCGTGACATTCTTTTTTTCATCGGCCTGTTCGCCTTCGTCATCATGTATTTTTTGTTTCGCTTCTCCCAACCGGAGCGGCTCGTGCAACCGGAATCCTTCGGCAGCTTTTTGAATTTCTTGAGCGCCATGGAAACGCCTTCGTCGGCTTTCCTGCCGAGCAGCTGGTCCGCGGAAATTTTGGCCGGAACGTTGTTTAACCGCGACACGGAACAAGTATTTTTCTTTGCGCTGCTGACGAGTTACGCGCTGTTTCTGCCAGTCGCCGCCTGTTGGGTCTCGGGGGCAGTCTATCTCGAGGGTTGGTCCAAGGCCCAAGAATCGCGCCAAGGCCGGCGCAAGCATGATTGGCTGGATCGACTATTGAATGGGTTTACGCGGCCCTTTCCGGCAATCATTCGCGCGCTCATGGTCAAAGACGTGAAAACTTTTCTGCGCGATACCACTCAATGGTCACAGGTCTTTCTTCTAGTCGCGCTGATTGTTGTTTACCTTTACAATTTCAAAGTTTTGCCGTTGGATCGCTCGCCCATGCCCGCCGGCACGATTCGCACGATCGTCTCCTTTGCCAACTTGGCCCTCGCGGGTTTCGTTCTGAGCGCCATCGCCATACGGTTCGCCTTCCCAGCCGTGAGTCTCGAAGGCAGGGCTTTCTGGATTCTACAGACGTCGCCGATGTCTCTGCGCGCTTTATTGTGGAGCAAATTCTGGCTCAACTTTGTGCCGCTGCTTCTCTTGGGTGAGCTTCTCGTTTTCGTGAGCAATCTCCTGCTTCACGTGCCGGCGTGGATGATGACTCTCTCCCTGATCACCATGGGCTTGATGACTTTCGGCATTGCGGCCATTAGCGTCGGACTCGGCGCTCTCTATCCCAACTTCAACTTCGACAACGCCGCGGAAATTCCGACCAGCTTTGGCGGCGCCGTCTGTATGATCTTCAGCGTCGGCTTCATTGCTGTGGCGGTCATGGTCGAAGCCTGGCCGATCTATGCCCTGACGATGAGGACGTTTTACCGCGGCACCGCAACCGCGCCTGAACTATCGCTCATTGCGCCGTCGCTCCTGATCGTGCTAGCTCTCACGATCATCGCAGTCATCGTGTCCCTGCGGCTGGGGCTCAAGAATTTGGAAAGAATGAAGGAATCATAGAATTACAGTTCAAAGTTCAATGTTCAATGTAGGTCCCCGCCCGTCTAACCGTGAACCTTGAACCTTAAACCTTGAACGTTGAACCGATATCCAGAGGATTTACCATGCAGCTAGCGCATACGATCTACGAACCGAACGGCGAGGGTTCTTTTCCAACTATTCTGACGCTTCATGGCCGGGGCGCTAATGCCTTCGATCTGCTCGGCCTCGCGCCCCACATTTGTGGCGGCAAATTTCTGATTATTTGTCCGCAGGGCCCGTTGGAAACTCCCGTCGCTCCGGACACGATGGGCTATTCTTGGTATCCAATGAGCTTGGGCGGCCCGCCCGACGTAACGGCGATCTTGTCGTCGCGGCAAAGGCTGCAAACCTTTCTCGACGAGTGCTTACAGAACTACCCGATCGATGCGAAGAAGTTGGTTATCCTCGGCTTCAGTCAGGGCGGCGTGATGGCCTATAGTCTCGCATTGCCGAACCCGCAGCGCTTCGCCGCGCTGGTGGTGCTCAGCAGCTGGTTTCCCCCGGAATTAGCAGCACAACTATCGATTAACGACGGCGTTCAATCTCTGCCGACTCTCGTACAACACGGCACGCAAGATCACACGATCGAAATCGGGCGGGCGAGAGATTCGGTGGAGAGATTGCGCGAGCTGCGCTTGCCACTAACCTATCGGGAATATGAAATGGGGCATGAAATCAGGCCGAGAAGTCTCGTGGACTTGTCTACCTGGCTAGAAGAGAAGATAATGAAAACGGGTGGTTAGGCGCTAATTGCCCGTTTTCATTTTGCTTTTTCTCACCCTTCCAAAAACCCATTAGGACTCATTAGGAGCGATTTTCTTTGAAACGGCTTTGAAATGAAGCCACCTTTGAAGCGACCTCAAAAGGGAACAAAAAATACGGGGCGATCTATCAGCTCAACCGCGTACCTCATGCCTGCGGGTACGAAGAGTGCCAAGAATTTTTTATCAGCGAAGAGCACCGCGTCGAGTATCACCGAGACTGTTTCAAAAAAAAGGAAGCATGGCGAGCGAAACTGAATCGAGGCAAAGAGTATGAGTGACGCTAATATTCGTCAGCGCGTTTCCTCACAACGAGCGCCGACCCGGAAAGAGTTTGAACGTCTAACACGAACGGTCAAGGTTGACTTGGTAAGGATACAAAGCTAAACGGAAGCCGGTTAAGGGATAAAGCTTCCTTGGTGGAATGAGCGCAGGCGCTTGTGAACGATATTGGTGCGTGGATTTTGGTTGTTGTTTTAGCGGCCGGCATGATTGTCGGTTGGCTGATCTACAGACGTAATCATCCTGCTCGGGAAAATGGTCTTGGAAACAGTTTTTTGCTTTTTGTGCTTCGATAGCGGCAGTAACGGCACTCCGAGCTTATGGGTAATACTTGTTCCTAGGTCTGGCAGACAGTGATCTTCAAACAGCGGGTATGATTATTATCGTTGTTTTTGGTACCTTAATTTGGAGAGTAGCAAGCCGTTGAAATGGATAAGGCCATAAAAGCGGTCCAGTTCTTGACTTTGATTCTCGTCTCTTTGGTTTGCCTCGCGTACATTTGGCGCCAATACTACGATTATAAGAGACGACAAGAAGCATGGGACATCTGCGCGAAATGGTCGTACGACGACGCAAAAATTCTATTAAAAAGCGAATCATTGGCGATTCAAGAGTGCATGCAGCGCATCAAGCCCTAGCCAGGCGGTTGTAGCGCCTTGGATGAACAGGGATCAGGCTACTACTATGACCGCGCCTTCCCTGATCTTGGCTTTCAAGACCCGAGGAAATCTGCATACGATAACCGAAACCGGCGAATGCGACGGCGGGGCTGGAGGCCCGTATATGCCCAGACGCGGTGGACCAGGAAACTGTTATTTCGAAAATTGCGGAAACATGTCGCGCAAAGCCGCTTCGCTGACTGTTCCGCTGTCAACGGCGATGTCGATGGTTTCATAGCGCCGCGCCCGCGAACGGGTGCCGTAGACGTGTTTGACGTGCTCGTAGACGTCTTTGTCTGCGCGGATCGGATGGGGCCAGTGTACTGTTGGCCTAAAATCGGATTGCTCACGATTGCAAACTCGAAAGCCTGGCGAGAGGTGTTCAACGTCCGATGGCCGATGATCGACAAAGTCGGCCTGTTGAAACTACCATCCCACTCCTCAAAGAAAAATACGCCCGTCGTGTTCCCATCTCTTATCAGCTGCGCCAAGTCGAGCGTGTATTAGCCGCTGGACCGATCTCGGCATCCCGCGTGACTTCGTCATGCTTTTCTCCGGTCACAAGCCTTCAGGTGTTCACGACGAGTATTTTGAGATTCACCGACGCGATGCTGGTAGGGCAGTTTCGAGACCAAGGGATTGCTTTCAGCGCCCCAAGAAAGAAAAACCGCCAAGGGCCTTTGAAACCCTACGGCGGTTTTGAAACGGCGAAGCTCTATTTAGCTAAGGTTTGCGAGCTGTCGAGTTTCAATTAACACTTTCGAACTTAGGCAAAAAAGTCTATTGGACCTCTCGGCCTGGGTGGGAAAAAAAGGGCGACCGGCCGGTCGCCCCTACAAGAATGATCCCAGCACAGCGCGCTTCAGCTCCGCATGTAGCTCATATCCTTCGCCATCGCTTCGAGCCGGGCGATGCGTTCTTCCATAGGCGGGTGAGTGCTGAATAAACTAGCTAAGCCTCCGCCGGTGAGCGGATTGACGATAAACATATGCGCCGTGGCATTGGCTGTCGCGTCGTTTACTTGCATTGGGATATTTTGCGCGCCCATCTGCAGTTTGCGTAGCGCGCTGGCCAGAGCTAACGGATCCCCTGTGACTTTCGCGCCGCCGTCATCGGCGCCATATTCGCGCGACCGCGACACTGCCATTTGAATCAGCATTGCCGCCAGCGGCGCGACGATCATCATAAATAACAGACTTAGAATGTTACCCCCGCCACCGCCTTCTTCCCTATCGCGACCGCCGCCGAACATCATGCCCCACTGGGCCATGTACGCCAGGTAGCTGATTGCGCCGGCAAGGGTGGCGGCGATGCTGCTGATCAGGATGTCGCGGTGTTTGACGTGAGATAGCTCGTGTCCCAAGACACCGGCAAGCTCGCGTTTATTAAGGATCCGTCGGATTCCTTGGGTTACCGCGACCGCGGCGTGTTCAGGATTGCGACCCGTGGCAAACGCATTCGGCGTCTCTTCCGGTATGATGTAGACTCTTGGCATGGGTAAACCGGCCCTTGTCGTTAAATCTTGGACCAAGCCGTACAGCTCCGGATCATCGTTTGCCGTGATCTCTTGAGCGCCGTACATTTTGAGCACAATCTTATCGCTGAACCAGTAACTGAAGAAATTCATAGCGCCGGCTATGATCAGTGCCAAAACCGCGCCATTTGGACCGCCGACCATCTGGCCGATCCAGACGACCAACGCGGTCAGCGCCGCGAGGAGAATCGTGGTACGAAAACCATTCATATTTCCCCCTCCCTTTTCTGCAAAATCCTACGAAATAAGTAGACCATGTCACTCTAGATAATCAATGAGAATTTGCGCACGGGGCAATGAAAAAGCAAGGGCCCTCCTTTTATAACGGGCAAAAATACGCCTATTATTTAATATCTACCATAAAAATAGGAGATAGCCATGAGAGTTGGAGTCGTGTTTCCCCAAACTGAAATCGGTACCGACCCGGCGCTGATCAAGGACTATGCCCAAACCGCGGAAGAATTGGGGTTTTTACATATTTTGGCCTACGATCACGTTGTCGGCGCCAATCCCGCCAGCCGGCCCGGCTGGAAGCCGGCCTATTCTCACTTAGACACGTTCCATGAACCGCTTGTTCTTTTTGGCTATTTGGGCGGACTGACTAAGAAAGTCGAGCTTGTGACCGGCATCATTATTTTGCCACAGCGCCAAACGGTCCTAGTCGCCAAGCAGGCGGCGGCGTTAGATGTTCTAAGCGGCGGTCGTTTGCGCCTCGGCATCGGCATCGGCTGGAACCCGGTAGAATACGAGGCCCTCGGCGAAAATTTCCATAATCGGGGACGCCGGTCAGAAGAGCAAATCGAAGTTATGCGCAAACTCTGGACACAGGAACTCGTCAGCTTCGACGGACGCTGGCACAAGATCACCGATGCCGGGATCAACCCGCTGCCCGTCCAGCGGCCGATCCCGATCTGGTTTGGCGGCAGCGACGAGCGCGCCTGGCGCCGTCTCGCCAAGCTTGGCGACGGCTGGTTTCCGCTGATGGCGCCCGATGACAAATGCCGGGCAGCGATTGAGAAAATTCGACTCTATACACGAGAGGCTGGGCGCAACCCCGACGATATCGGCATCGAAGGGCGCATCGGTTTTGGCCAGGGTTCACCCGACTCTTGGCTGAGAGAGCTGCAAGCCTGGAAAGATCTCGGCGCCACGCACGTGAGTCTAAATACGATGCGAGCCGGCCTGTCGTCACCGTCGGCCCACATCGCAGCGATCCAGCGCTTCCAGGCTGCCACGGCGAGTAAATGGTAATTGGGAAGTTTAGTGCCGCGCGGCGGATTGGTTGGTTTGTGATTTATCCAGCCAGGCCCGCAAGGCTTCGAACGGCTCGCCGCGGTCTCGAACGGCGGTGCGGATAGCTTCGATCGTTCGTACCAAGTTGCGACCGCTGGACTCGTAGATCGACTCGAACAAGTCGAGGTCCTTCAAATAGACGAGATAATGCATCAGCACCGCGTTATTGAGCGGTTGCTGGCTGAAGCCGCGAAAGCGTTGGACCGGCCGATCGGCGACACGGCGCGCCCATTCGGCCTTCGCGCGGGCAAAGATTTCCTCGCGCAGCCGTAGCTTGTCATCTTTTGCGATGTCCCGGCCATAAAGCTCCGCGAGGGTGCCGGCGACTTCAGCGATGAAGGCGCCGAATTCGCGCTCGTCGTCCCACAACTGAGTTGCGCGCAGATGCTCGGCACTGCCTTCGCCGGAGCGTTCGCGGAAAAAATCGATCGACGCGCGATGACCAATGAAGTTCGCCACGCTTTCGTTGAACGCGCTGGCGCCTTTCAGGTAAAGCGTGTTGTGAAACAACTCGTGAAAGACGATCTCGCTCAGCATCACCCTGTCGTATTTGAGCAAATGAGAGAGCAGAGGGTCGTCGAACCAGCCGAGCGTGCTGAAGGCCGCCGAGGTACGCATATTGGTGTCGTAACCCTCGGCTTTTAATCTTTCGATTTCCGCTTCAGCGTCCTGCTTGGAGAAATAACCCTTGTAGGGCACGCTGCCGACGATCAGAAACCACCACGTATACGGACGCAGCTCAGTCTTGGGCGCAGCGACGACGATGTAAGTCAGATCCGGCCGGTCAACATAGGAGTAGCTCGAGTAGCTGCCGCGGACGTTGAGCTTGAGCACGTCCCGCGCGTATTCGCGGACCGCCAAGACCAGCCGCAATTTTTCGTTGGTGTCCTGCGGCACCTCGACGTTTTGAATGAAATTTGCGATGGGCTCGCGCCGCCAGAGGATCTTGCCCTCTTCGTAGGCGGCCCGCAGCACGTAAATCGGCGAGCAGCCGGAAACGATCGATCCAACCAGCGTACCGAGAAGGATGAGCCATGAGTATGGGCTGCGTCTCAGTTGCGTTAGATAATGGGATAGAGAGATCTCGGGAAGACGTATTTGAGCGGGATTACGCATTAACTTTCAACGCCGTTTCAGGGGTGGCGAATTTCAATTGTTCGCGCTCGTATTGTAACTGGTATAATCGATGATAGATACCTTTCTTTTCCATCAGCTGAGCGTGGGAACCCACTTCGCGAACCTCACCGTGGTGGAGAACAATGATGCGGTCGGCGTTGCGGATAGTGGAAAGTCGGTGCGCGATCAAAAGACAAGTTCGGTTGCGCATGACCTTTTCCAACGCGTCTTGTATGAGCGCTTCGGTCTCGGTATCGACGCTCGAGGTTGCTTCATCCATGACGAGGATTTCCGGCTGGTAAACCAAGACTCGCGCCAGCGAAAGCAGCTGGCGTTGGCCGGCGGAAAAATTGCTGCCGCGCTCACGCACGTGGCCATGATAGCCGTCCGACAGCGCGCAAATAAAGCTGTCCGCATTGGCCAGCTGCGCTGCCCGCTCGATTCGCTCCAGCGGAATCGACGGATCGCCTAGCGCTAGATTGGCGCGCACGTCGCCGGCAAAGAGAAAGACGTCCTGCAGCACCACTCCGACATGCTGGCGCAACGCCCGGAGATCCCATTGTCGCACGTCGAGGCCGCTAACCTTAATCGAGCCCTGCCCGATATCGTAAAAACGGTTGAGCAGCTTGATCGTGGTCGTCTTGCCGGAGCCTGTCGCTCCGACAAGAGCTACCTTCTCTCCCGGTTCGATGCGGAAAGATACGCCCTTCAACACCGGGTCGCCGGATTGATAGTGAAACCAAACGTCGTCGAATACTACTTCACCGCGAAACGGCTTCGGCACCTGCGCATTTCTCGGGCTTTGAATGTCCACCGGCGTATCGAGCAACTGAAAGATCCGCTCCGCCGACGCCATCGCAGACTGCATGACTGCGTACTTTTGGCTGAACTCGCGCAGCGGCACGAAGAATCGATGGATATATTCCTTAAACGCCACCAGCGTGCCGATGCCGATAATACCTTGCAGCACCTCGCCGCCGCCGTACCACAGCAACAGGCCAACACTGACCGCGCCCGCCGCCTCGACCATCGAATAGAGCGCCGCTTCGTACAAATTCGACAAATGATAAGCGTCGCGATGGTCGGCGTTGAGCACCTCGAATTCATGAAAGGTTTTTTCCTCGCGGGCGAACAGCTGGATCACCGACATACCGGAAATCGCCTCGCCCAGGTACGCGTTGATGCGCGCGATTCGTTCGCGGATCAGCCGGTAGGTCTGGCGCGCCTTGACGCGAAAGAAGTTGATGGCGAATGCCATCGGCGGGATCAAACCCAGCGACACTAACGCTAACTCGACGTCTAGATAGAACATGATGCCGACGATCCAGATGACCATGGTGAAATCGGCGACGAGGGTCATGACCCCCGAAGAAAACATCTCCTGGAGCACGTCTACATCGGTGGTCATGCGGGTAACCAGGCGGCCGACCGGGTTGCGGTCGAAGTAGCTCATCGGCAGTTTCTGCACGTGGGAAAAGATCGCCACGCGCAGGTCGGCGAGGCAACGCTGCGCCACCACCATGGACAGATAGTACTGAGCAAATATCGCGACCGTCTCGCCGATCAGCGCGCCCAGGAACAGCAGCATCACCGTCTGCAAGCCCCAGAGGTCTTTTCCGGCGATATACTGATCGATGCCGATCTTCATCAAATACGGCTGGGCTAGACCAAATGCCTGCTGCAGCGGCAGCACCAGCATGCTGATAAGGAACAGCCGTTTGTAGGGACGGATGAACTGCCACAGGCGCCTGATGAGCCTGAAATCGTAGGCCTTACCGAGAAGTTCCTCTTGGGCGATTGCTTGCGCCATCTAGATCTGTTCTAACTCCTCGCTCAGCCGCTGTTGCTGATAGAGTTCGGCATAAACACCGCCGAGGCGCACCAGTTGGTCGTGATTGCCGCGCTCGATGATTTGGCCTTCGTCGAGCACGAGAATCTCGTCCACCTCTTTCACCGCGGAGATTCGGTGCGAAATGATCAGACAAGTCTTGTTTTTGAGAATCGCCCTAAGCTCATGGAGAATTTCAGCCTCGGTTTGCGCATCTACGCTGGAAAGACAATCATCGAGGATCAACACCGGCGGATCCATGATGAGCGCGCGAGCCAGCGTCGCCCGCTGTTTTTGTCCGCCGGAAAGGGTCACGCCGCGTTCGCCGACGATGGTATCGAGACCGTGGGAAAAGATTTCCACGTCGCGGTCCAGCTTGGCGATTTGGACGGCGCGCGCGACCTCTTCCATGGAACAGGCGTCGCGGCCGAAGGCCAAATTGTTTTTCAGCGAGGTGGAAAAAAGAAACGGCTCTTGGGGCACGTAGCCGATCATCTTGCGCAGCTCGTGCAAAGACAGTTTGCGAATATCTTGGCCGTCCATGAGCACCGCGCCGGTGGAGACATCGAATAGCCGCGGCACCAATTGCGCGACCGTGCTCTTGCCCGAGCCGACCCGTCCGACTAGCCCGACCGAGCGTCCAACCGGCAGCTTGAAGTCGATGCCCTCGAGCGTCGCGTGCCCGTTTCTCTGCCGCTCATGGGTGAAAGAGACGTCGCGGAATTCGATGCCCTGTTTGAGCGAAAACGTGATTTGCGGCGGCGGCTCATTAGCGATCGCCGGCGTCGTTTCGAGAATCTCTTCAAGGCGCCGCATGGCCGCGCGGCCCCGTTCCACCAGGGAAAGCATCCATCCGAACGCCGCCGTCGGCCATGCCAGCACATTGAGATAGGCGATGAACGCGACGATGTCGGCGACCAACAAATCACCGCGCATGACACGCACCCCGCCGTACCAGATGACGATCAGCACCGTCAGGCCGTTGATGCCCTGCATGATGGGATTGACGATGCCACGCATTTTCGCCATCTCGAGACTTTTGACTTCGTAGTCCTTGTTTAAACCGATGAACTGCTGGGCTTGGAACTGCTCCTGCGCGTAGGCTTTGACGACATGCATGCCGCTCAGATTTTCCTGCACGTGGCTGCTGAGAACCGACATCTGTTGCTGCACTTGCAGCGAGCTTTTCATGATTCTGCCGCGAAACTTGGCCGCCACGTACATCAGCAGCGGGAATGGCGCTAACGCCGCCAACGTCATGCGCACGTCCATCGACAGCATCAGCGCGACGGCGTACACGTAATAAAGCGGCGCGTTGACAAAATTGAGGACCCCCGGACCGAGCATGATGCGCACGGCGGAGATGTCGTTAATCACCCGCGACATGAGGTCGCCGGTGCGTTGGTTGTGATAAAAGGACAGCGGCAGTTTCTGAAGATGTGCGAAAAGATCGTTGCGCAAATCGTATTCGACAGTGCGCCCGGCGTTAAAGATCAACGCGCGCGAGTAGGCACGGACGACACCCTGCACCACCGCGGCGGCTATGATAAGCACGGCGTAATAGGTGACGTCGCGCATGGGCCCCCCGTGCTCGATGACGCGCACCGCCTCGCGGATCCACCAGGGAATCCACATCACTAACGTTGCCGTCCCCAATAGGCAAAGCCCGCCGACCAGATAACTTCGCCAGTACCGCCATATATATCGCGACAGTCGCCCCATGTATCTTGGTAGAATACTCTAGGGTAGAGCCAGTCGCAAGAAACGCCCTTGATGGGAGCACCGAACCGGCGGTTATTCGGCCGTCGCTTGACAAGATAGCCGCGCTCCCCAATAACATTGAAGTATGACTTCAACGAAATTCGTTCGCCGGGACGATCTCCGCAATATTGCGATCATCGCTCACGTCGATCACGGCAAGACAACCCTGGTCGACGGACTGCTGCATCAAAGCGGCATTTTTCGCGCCAACGAACACGTCGCCGAGCGCATCATGGATTCCATGGACTTGGAACGCGAGCGCGGCATTACGATCATGGCGAAGAACACGACGATTCGCTATGGCGGCGTAAAGATCAATATCGTCGACACCCCGGGCCATGCCGACTTCGGCGGCGAGGTCGAGCGGACTTTGGCGATGGTGGATGGGGTGATGCTCTTGGTCGACGCGTCCGAAGGACCGTTGCCGCAAACCCGCTTTGTTTTGAAGAAAGCTTTGGAAGCTAACCTGCCGCCGATTGTGTGCATCAACAAAATTGACCGGCCAGACGCGCGTGTAGCTGAAGTTCTCGACGAAATCTACGATCTCTTCATTGATCTCGACGCCACCGAAGGGCAACTCGACTTCCCCGTCGTCTATACCAATGCCCGTGCGCGCACGGCGACACGGGATCTGAAACAGCCGGGCAAGGATCTGCAACCGCTTTGCGATTTGATCGTCCAGACATTGCCGGGTCCCGCCTTTGATCCCGCCCTACCGACGCAGTTTCAGGCGAACAATTTAGACTACAACGATTATGTCGGCCGCGTGGCCATCGGACGATTGAAGAGCGGCAAGCTTGCTGCCGGCAACTACACACTTTGCCGGGCCGACGGCACACAACAGGCGGTAAAAGTCACTCAAGTCTATGGCTGGCGGGGGTTGAAACGCGTCGAGATCGACTCTGTCGATGCCGGAGATATCGTCGCCATCGCCGGCATCGAGGACATCGGCATCGGCGATACCGTCGCCGACCGGGAAAATCCCAAAGCGCTGCCCGCGCTACGGATCGACGAACCGACCATCACGATGGTCTTCAGCTCGAACAACTCACCTTGGGCGGGCCGCGAGGGAGAATTCGTCACCTCGCGCAAGCTGCGCGAGCGGCTCTTCTTGGAGCAAAAGAAAAATGTCAGCCTGCGCATCGCCGATACCGAGCAGCCGGATTCGTTCCAAGTCACCGGCCGCGGCGAGTTTCAACTCGCGATCATCATTGAGACCATGCGCCGCGAAGGTTACGAAGTGATGGTCTCCAAACCGACTGTAGTAACGCGGGAGATTGATGCCAAGCTCCACGAACCTGTCGAATTGCTTGTGATCGACATCCCGGAGGATTTTATCGGTGTCGTTTCGCAGCTTCTGGCGATGCGCAAAGGCAAGATGACCAAAATGACCCATGGCGGCTCAAGCCGGGTCCGATTGGAATTCAACGTGCCGTCGCGCGGCTTGATCGGCTTTCGCTCCCGGTTTCTTACCGATACGCGCGGCACGGGCATCATGAACGCCCTATTCGACGGCTGGGCGCCCTGGCATGGAAATATTCAATCGCGCACCAACGGCGCCATGGTTGCCGATCGCGAAGGCCAGACTACGCCGTATGCCGTCTTTCATCTGCAGGAGCGAGGTATTATTTTTGTTCCGCCGGGCGCGCGGGTCTACGAAGGCATGGTCGTCGGCGAGTATTCGCGCGATGTCGATCTCAACGTCAATATATGCCGCGAGAAGAAGCTCACCAATATCCGAGCTGCGGGCCGCGACGAGAATATTATCATCACTCCACACAGAGAAATGGGCCTCGAAGAAGGCATCGAATGGATCGCCGACGATGAATTAGTGGAAGTCACGCCGCAATCGATTCGACTGAGAAAGAAATTCTTGAAGCAGGCCGACCGCCCGAGACGCCGTCAGGAAGACGACGATTAGAAGGTTATTTTTTTTCCGGCGGAGGGATGGGCTTGTCGCAAAACTCTTTTTTTACAAACATGACGTACAGTCCCGCCGAAGGCGCTCTAACTTCGACCGCGGGCCGGGTTCCCGCTTTAAATTCTTTGATCTCCGCCTTGTGACCGGCGGCCTGAAGTGTCTCGGCTAGCTGGTACGGACTTTTGACATCGCTGAACTCCGGACCCTTTTTCGAGAGTATCGACAGCGACGTGCATTCGCCCTCGCGTCCCGCAAGCAGCCAGGTCGCCGATTCCGCCTTAGCGGGGGGAGCTTTCGAAATTTTTGTCTTGTCGGTTTGCGCCGTGTGGGCAGAGTAAGGAATACAAACAAGCACCAGTAGCATCAAGATCCGCGGCAATGTCTCGCGCATCGTTTTGACCCTCACAACCCCCAATTGAAAATCCTAAAACTAATCCGAGTGCAGTGCAACTCGATTGCCTTCGCTGTCAATGATAATCGCGCGAAAGCCAAACGGCCCGATCGGATGCTTCGGCTTGACGATTTTGCCGCCATTCGGCGCCACCGCAGAGACCGCATCATCCAACCGTCCGCTCGCATTCAAATAAATCATCATGCCCTTTTCCGACGGCTTTTCCTCCGCGCTGGTGAATAGACAGGCGCCAACTTCGCCATCGTTGTGCGACAAGATGCCGATCGTCATCTCCGGAAATTCCTGCTTCTTTACCGGCTGACCGAGAATCGCGGAATAAAATTTTATCGCTCGGTCTAGATCTAACACTGGAATGTCACACCACACGATTGGATTGGCCATGGGATTCTCCTTCTCTTTGACGTTTATCCAAACTCTCTATTCATTCAAGAGCAGTCGTGCCGGGAGGCTTCATGGTGTTGAAAGAGAGCCGCTTCGACGTCAGCGAAAGCGAATCAAGCTTCATCTCGGATTGGTCCCACTCCACAGTTTATCGAAAAATCCGCTCTTCTCCAGCTCATCCAGATAGCGTCGGTCGTAAAGTTCTTGCGGTTTGAACTTCTTCGCCCGTGGATCGGTCGGGGCGACGTCGTCGAGAATCGCTTGCACCGCTTCCAATTTCAATTCCATGCGCGGCTCCAGCGCCTTGATTTCCGCGATATAAGCTTGGTCCAGAACCTTTCGGTCTTCGATGCGCAGGTATTTTGCCAAGACCTTGAGAACGGTTTCTTTGTCGGTATGCAGGACTTTCGCCGCTTCCGCCATCGCCCGCATGAATCGGCCGATCAGCGGCGAATTTTGCGCGATGAGCGAACGCCGCGTAATCAGCGAAACCGCGACCTGCGGGATGCGTAGATCCGGACCATAGACGACATAGTGGTAGCCCTGGGAAATGGCGCGCGCATCCCAAGGCGCCGACATGGTGCCGGCATCGATGGCGCCGGAGAGCAACGCGGCGAGCATTTCCGGTGCGCCGCCGGTTTGGATCATCGAGTAATCCCGTCCCGCCTCCATATTGCGCCGTTTGAAGGCTTGAACGGCGAAGTAGTGCGTGGTGGCGCCGATCCGCGTTACACCGATCTTTTTGCCACGCAGGTCTTCCAACCTCTTAATTTCAGGTTTGGCGAGAATGCTTTGGGTCAGATGATTTTTGATGCCCGCAATGAATACAAGATCGTTGTTGCCACCTACCACGGTGCGTACGAGTCCGACGCCGCCGTCGATCAAGAGCTGCGCGTCGCCGCCGAGCATCGCCGCAGTGGCCAGCGGCGAAGTGCCGATATACACCAGCGGGAACTCTAAATTGTACTTGCGAAAAATACCGATCTCTTGCGCGATCCACGGCATCGACTGTGACATCACCCGCGCGGATTGAACACCGATAAGACGATCCGCGCTCCGAACAATAGCAGGACAGATCATTAAGACGATAAAGCACGACACCAACAGACTTCGCTGCATGCGTTATGCTCCTCCCGCTCTAGATCCCAACCACGAAATTGGCGATCGGCGCATCAGTCGTTTTTCCAACTCCTTGATCGTCACTCGATACTTAAATGCTTTCCGGCCGTTGATGAACAGCACCGGAACCTCGTTGCCGAACGTTTCGCGAAGCTCGTTGGAACGGTCCACATCGATCTCTTCCATCTCAAGCGGAATTTTCAACGCCACGGCGCGGACAACCTCTTTCATTTCGTCGCATAGACCGCAAGCCTGGCGCGAATAGAGGGTTAATTTGGGTTTCATTTTGGCGACGGCTTCGCGGCTTCCTTGGGTTCTCCCGTTTTCTCTGTTTCGCCGAAACCGATAATATTTTTGGGAATCCCCAACACGCCCCAAAACCACTCCGTCAATGTCCCAAGAGGCGCCGGGGTGATCGTCGGATCATCGATGCGGCCCGTAATGTTGAAGCTCGCCACCAAAAAGGAATTTTTGATGGCGGCGATGCTCCGCCCGAGGACAGGTAGGTAACTCATCGCTGAATCGATGCCGGCGAACGGCCGCACGGCGACGACGAAATCGACTTCGTCTTTGGGCACGTCAATTTTACCGACGCCGGTCATGCGTAAATCGCTGCTATCGACAATGAGATTTTCCGTGGAATAGACGCCCTTGTTCACCTTAAAATCGCCGGTGATGCTGCGGAAGCGGATTCCCTGTTTCGCCAGATCCGGCAGCTGCAAAGTGAACCAGCGCGATAGATCGAGCAAATTAAGAATCTGCACGATAATGCGCATTCGGTTGATCGTGCCGTCTTCGATGCGCAGATTGAAAGCGCCGTTCAAGTTTTGTTTTCGCTCCGGATCGTTCCTGCCAACCGTTTCCAATTTACCCGTCAAATTCACTTTGCCCGTCATCTCAGTGTTAGTGATATCAAACCAGTTCAAGAAAGACTGTATAGGGACGCCTTGAATCTTGGGCTCCGCTAAAACGCCCAGGGTATCCGGTCTGTCGAAAATCGTCGTCACGCCTTGGATCGCTCCACCGGCCGAACGGCCGGTCAGATTGGTCAAGCGCCATACCCGATGGTCGATCGTCGCATTGGTTTTCAACTCGGCGAATTCAAAATTTTTGATCCGCCCCTTGTTCAAGGCGATTTTTCCTTCGGCAACCAGGTTCGCGTAAAAATCGCTCGATTCCGGATCGATCTGCGATATGAGATAGGTGATGTCGAGATTCGGCGCGGAAAAATCGAAGTGCAATTGGGTTTTCTCGCCGTAGCGCCACCGGCCGCTGGCGCTCGCCGGGAAGCCGACCAGGGACGCATTGATGTTCTGAAAGTCAACGCCCGCTTCATCGATCTTGATATTGCCGTTGAGTTCGCGAAGCGGCTGCAGCAGAGGGTGAACCGTCACCTGGACGTTTAGCAAATCCAAATTGCCGACAAACTTGCGCCGGATCTTGGTATTGAACGACCCCGAGTAACGCACCGTCCCGCGCACGATGCCGGGATCTTTAAGCGTGCCGGTGTCGAGAAGCAAGCTGGTAACCACGCCGGCTCTGACGCCGGGCGATTCGATGCCTAAATCGAAAGTGCCGTCGTCGCTGTCGTAATCCTTTATAGCCAATTGAAGCTGAATCGGCGAGCCGCTCACTTGCGCTCTGAGCTTGTCAGTTTTGATTTCGTTCGGCGTAAACGCAACCTCGCCTTGCACATCACTAAAGGAATGGTCGTCGTAGCGCACCCGCACGTTCTCCAGGGCGATCTTGCCGTCAAATTGCAGCGCCGCATCGGCAGATCGTTTTAGCGCGAAATCGATTTTGCTTCGCCCAGCCAAATCTTGAAGTGACGACGCAATCTTGGCGGCCCGCGCCGAAAACAAACCCGCTTTGACTTGTTCTTTGAGTTCGGCCAGGTCGACGTCGCCTCTTAATTGCAGATCCAGTTTGCCCTTCTCCGTCGGCGCCAAAACATAACTTCCGTCGATGTCAGTAAAGCGCGACTCGCCGTAGAAACCTCTAACGTTCCGGAAGGTGACAATCCCTTTTGTCAAGCTGATTTGGCCTTCGACGCCGCGCAAAGGAAACGATCCTTTAGCGCTCAACGTGCCCGCGATATCGCGAACTTCGGCGTCAAACCAAATCTGTGGGCCGATGCCACTCTGCGCGAGCCGGCGGAGTTGGGAGAGCGTCGCGTTGACGCCGGCCTTTTTGATCTCCACCTGACCGGCCTGCATCGAATTGACCGTATTCTCAACCTCCCGCGAGTCAATGATCTTCAGCGGCAAATACTTGCGCAAGACCGAGACCGGCGCTGACAATGCCGATAGATTCAAGCGAAAATGAGGATCCTTGCCGTCCATCCCATCAACATCGCCCTGCACCGAAAATTTGATATCGTTGGCGCGGAAGTCCGCGCGCAACACTCGCAAACGATTTTGGCTCCAATCGACGTCAAAAGTCATCCGGCCGTCGGCGCTGCTAAGCGGCACGAGAAAAAGCTCGGGCGCGTCAATCGCCAATTGCTTGAACTCGAGATCACTTTTAATCTGGAGTTGCTTTCCCGGATTGCCTTCCACGTGGACGCGCTGGCCGAGATGGCCGGTCATTGATTTGATCGGCAGTCGCGCGCCCACATGGTCTTTGATCAGCGACGCCGGAAAATCCACGAGCTGCAGATCTGCGATCCAGCGGGCTTCATGAAACTCCAAGGTTTCTTTGGGAAATAGCAGACGCCCCTGCGCCTTCAGATTCATCTTGGCATTGTCTTTCACGACAACGCTGCGGAGATCGAACTCCAACGCCGCCCCGCCATAATCCGATGGCTCGCGCTTGAGAAACTGCTGCATGAAATCGCGCAAACGCTGGCCGCGCAGCCGCTCGAGATCGATGTCGGCATTGACGAGCCGCCACGTACCCAGACTGCCTTCCGACCGTTGGTCGGCATAGTCGATGTCGGCGTTCTGCAGTTTTATCGAACGCAGATCGACGCTGAATTCGCTGTCCGTTTGTTTCAAAAAGGGCAGATTGAGCAGCTTGTCGAGCAGCGGAATATGCCCTTCCTTGTTGCGGACAAATTGCGCCGCAGGCTGCTGTAGCCGTATCTCGTAAAAGACCACCTGCCTATGCAGCAGTGGCAGTAGCGCGACGCGCGCAGTGATTTGCGCCGCGGTGATGGCGGGTTGAGACGCGTCGGGCTCTGATAATGCGAGGTCGCGGAAGACGATGCCCGTGACCCAGCCGATTTCCAAATCGGCCGCGCCAAGTTGCACTTTCAGATCGGCGTTCTTTTCAATTTCCTCGATCAAAAAGCGGCGAAATTCGCCGACCCGTATCAAATAATAAAAAGCCAACGTCGAAACGATAAAAAAGAGAACGACAGTCACGCTGAGGAAACCGAGAAGCTTGAGCGCCTTTCTCATGGAAATTCTTAGGATGCGACGGATTTCGATTTGCTGTCACCCCGGGGAGGATCCAAGCCATGAACGGACGGAACTCATGCTAAAGGAACTCCGTCGGAGGCGCAAGGGATTTGCTCGCGCGCACAAACCGTCGCCGATCCGCTTTCGCAACGCGGGCCGAGTGTTAACAGCAGCGGCGAAACCTGATATGGGAATAAAGCTAGTCAAGTGACGACAACGCTCGGCGCATCACTAAAAGAACTCATCCTCGGCAAGCCCAAAGATCCTCTCGATCCCAAGGTATTTCACCAAATATCCTTGGTCGCTTTTTTAGCGTGGGTTGGGTTGGGCGCCGACGGTTTGAGCTCGTCGGCTTACGGGCCTGAGGAAGCGTACCTCGCGCTTGGGCAATACTATTATCTCGCCTTGCCGCTCGCTTTGCTGATGGCCGTTACGGTCTTCGTCATTTCGGCGAGCTACTCGCAGATCATCGAGCTCTTTCCTACCGGCGGTGGAGGCTACCTGGTCGCGACAAAATTGTTGGGGCCAAAATCCGGCCTGATTTCCGGCTCCGCGCTGGTCGTCGACTACATGTTGACGATCACGATATCGATCGCCAGCAGCGCCGACGCGCTTTTCAGTTTTCTCCCCATAGCCTTCCAGCCGTTCAAAATTTTCACTGAAGTCCTGCTCATTTTCGGATTGATTTTTTTGAACCTACGCGGCGTGAGAGAATCGGTTTTGATTCTCTTGCCGATTTTCTTGTTATTCATCGCCATGCATTTTGTCGGAATCCTCCTCGGCGTATTCCCTCATTTAGGCACCATGCCGACTCTTGTCGCCAATTCCTTCAATGAGGTCGCGCGCGACACTCAAAGCTTGGGACTGCTGGCGACGTTGGCGATCCTGCTCCACGCTTACAGCCTGGGCGGCGGCACCTATACCGGCATCGAAGCCGTCAGCAATGGGTTGCAGATCCTGCGTGAACCGCGCGTCGAAACCGGCAAGAAAACCATGCTTTACATGGCCACCTCGCTCGCCTTTACGGCCAGCGGCATTTTGCTCTGTTATTTATTGAATCAAGTCAAGCACGAACCGGGCAGAACGTTGAACGCCAGTTTATTTTCCGCTGTCTTCGCCGGGTTCTTCGGCAGCGATGCGACGTTAACGACATCTTTAGTGGTAGTGATTCTCATCACCGAAGCCGCGCTGTTGATCGTCGCCGCGCAAGCCGGCTTTCTCGATGGACCGCGGGTGCTCTCGAACATGGCGCTCGACTCCTGGGTGCCGCATCGGCTCTCTCACTTGAGTGATCAGCTCGTCACCCGTAACGGCGTCTGGTTCATGGGTTTGGCCTCCTTAGCGTTTCTTATGTACACCCGCGGCGAAGTCAAGCTCCTCGTCGTCATGTACAGCATTAACGTATTCCTGACTTTTACGTTCTCTCAGCTTGGCATGTGCCGCCACTGGTTCGAGGTACGGCGATCGGAGCGTGCCTGGGTACGCAAGCTATTGGTGAACGGGCTGGGGCTCTCGTTCACCGGTCTGATCTTGTGTGTAACGATCGCTACCAAGTTCACCGAAGGCGGCTGGATTACTTTAGTTGTCACCCTTGCTTTCGTCCTTGTCTGCCAAGTCGTGCGAATGCACTATGATCGGGTCCAAAACGCGCTCAAAAGCCTTGATGATTCTCTGCTCAATATTCCGTTTCAGCCGAATCTGCGCGAGCCGGTGCCGGGCAAAAATCCGGGCGCGCCGACGGCTGCGCTCATCGTGCGCGATTTTGATGGCATCTCCGTTCATACCTTGCTTAACGTCCAGCGGCTCTTCCCGAACTATTTCAAGAATATCGTTTTCATTTCCGTCGGCGTTATCGATACCGGTCAGTTTAAAGGTCACAGCGAGATCGAAAGTCTCAAACGCAAAACGGAGGAGAATCTCAAGAGCTTTGTCGAGTATGCCAATTGTCTGGGGTGGTACGCGGAGTCGCGCTACGCGCTTGGGGTGGATGTGATCACTGAGCTCGAGCGGCTTTGCGAAGCGGTCGCCAAGGAATTTCCTCGCACGGTGTTTTTTAGCGGCAATCTCGTTTTCGACGAAGAGAATCTATTTACCCGATTGCTGCACAATCACACGCCATTTACTTTGCAACAGCGACTGCAGTTCGCCGGGCACGACATGATGATTCTGCCGATTCGCGTATTTGCCAAAGGTCAGACGAATGCATAAGCAAAAGCTGTCCGGATTGCACAAAAATTCCGGCTTGGCTGCAAACGGGAAGACCGCCGGAGACTCGGCGGGGAGGGCTTTTGACGAAATATTCCTCGCGCGCGCGACTTTATGTGTTTCTTGCTTGACAGCCCAGAACTAACTTGTTAGAGAAAAAAGACTTTTTGCCTTCACACAACTAGTTTTGGCCGGGGAGAGTGTATGTTAGATAGAGACGAGGAGTTGCTTAACAGCAAGCAGGTCGCCGTCATTCTGGACATGAGTCCGGACACGGTGAATGAGTTTGCCCGCAAAAACATTCTGCCCGCCTTCAAAAAAGGCAAGCAGTGGAGATTTCGCAAGCGGGACGTTTCAATTTTTTACAAGAAACAACCGAAAGATATCCGCGACGCATAAATCGTCGGCAGGTTTGCGTGGGGTGGGGAAAATGGCAGACATCGAGGCACACGAGAGCAAACTTTACTCGGAGTTCGCGCCACTTTATGACAAGGTTTTTGGGAAGATCTTCTATAGCCGCTTGGAAAGGGTAATCGAGGATCTTGACATTCCGCCCGGCGCTAAGGTTCTCGAAGTGGGCGCCGGTACCGGCACGTCCTTTCCGGCGTATCCAAGCCATTGTGAAATCACCGGCGTTGATTTGGCCCCCGACATGTTGGCGCGCGCGCGCCAAAAGATCGAGGATAATGGCTGGGCCCATCTCAAGGTCATGGAGATGAATGCCCTCGATCTAGACTTTCCTGATAATACTTTTGACTACGTCATGGCGTTTCACGTCGTCACTGTCGTGCCTGATCCGGAGCGAATGATTGCCGAAGCCAAGCGGGTATGCAAACCAGGCGGCAGAATTGTCATCGTGAATCACTTCACCAGCGATGTTCCTCTGCTAGGGATGGTCACACAAGCATTCGACCCGATCACGCGCTGGCTCGGTTGGCGTACCGATCTCAAACTGAAACCATTCATCGAAACCGCCAAGCTCAAGGTCGAAAAGATCTACAAACTGAATAAAACATCCCTCTATACGGTCCTGTTATTGCGAAAAGAAACTCGCACGTTTCACCCGATGCGCGAGCTCTAAAGCTGATCCAAGCACGTCCTGCTTCCGATTCTTGGAAGTCGAGGAAGTTCCCTCCAAAAGACAAGGCGCGGCGTGTGCCTGAGAACACAACTTGGGCAGAAAAAATAGAATTTGAATTTAGCTGTTAGAAAAAACGTCGGGGAAGCCACGTTCCCCTATTTCGATGACGGCTATGGGAGAATTGCTATCGAGGCAGATCTTTGGAGTTCTCTTTCTTCGCGTCCTTGCTGGCTTCGTCATCTTCTCCTCCGGTTACGCCTTTTTTGAAATCGCGGATCGCCTTCCCCAGTCCACTGCCGATCTGGGGCAGCTTGCTCGGTCCAAAAATAACCAGCGCGATCACCAAAATGACCATCAGCTCCGGCACGCCCAATCCAAACATAATTTCCTCCTACCCCTTACGCTTCACTGCGAAGAATACCGCGTTATCGCCGCGCTGCACAAGCAGCAGTATACGGTCACCACGACGTCCCAGGCGCGTAGCCCGTTCGAAGTCGCGGACATTGCCAACCGGCCGCTGATTGACTTCCCGGATGACATCTGCCGGTTCGATACCCACCTGATCGGCAGGACTGCCCGGTTGAACTTCCACTACCAGCACGCCTTTCGATGAATTCAAGCCTAAACGGCGCGCCGCTTCAGGCGTAATTCTCTGAACCCGCAGCCCCAGTTCCGGGTCGCGCGCTTCAACCTGTTGATTGGGGTCGTTTTCGTCCTGAAGCTCGCCGATTTTTACGGCTACCGTTTGCTCCTTTTTGTCGCGAAAAATTTTCAGCGTCACCTTCTGCCCCGGAGGCGTATCGGCGATCACACTGGGAAAATCGTGGCTCTTGGGCACGGCCTTACCGTTGAACTCGACTATAATGTCGCCGGTCTTGACCCCGGCTTCGGCGGCCGGACTATTTTCGGCAACCTCGGTCACGACCGCCATTTCGCTCGGGTTGCGCGCAAGGCCCTGCGATGATGCCATAGCCACTGTCACGTCCTGGGCTCGGACGCCGAGCCAGCCGCGCACTACGCGGCCATTCTTGCGTAATTGTTCGACGATTTTCTTCGCTAGATCGATCGGAATCGCAAACCCAATACCGACATTGCCTCCGGTCTGACTGAAGATCGCGCTATTGACGCCGACAACTTCGCCCACAGCATTGATCAGCGGTCCGCCACTGTTTCCAGGATTGATCGACGCGTCGGTCTGGATAAAGCTGTCATAAGGACCAGCGCCAATCACGCGTCCTTTGGCGCTGACGATTCCCGCGGTCACCGTGTGCTCCAAACCGAACGGATTGCCAATCGCCATCACCCAATCGCCGACGTCCAGTTGGCTCGATGTACCGAGCTTGGCAAACGGCAGATTGCCAGGCGATTTTCGAGTTTTGATCAATGCGATGTCGGTGCGATCGTCCTTGCCCACCAGCCGCGCTTCGTATTCAGTCTGATCCGCCAATTTAACTTTGATCGTGTCCGCACTCCGGACGACGTGGTAGTTGGTCAAGATTTCGCCGTCCTTGCTGATCAAGATGCCTGAGCCGAGACTGCGCTGGGTACTCTCCTTGGGAATCGTTTCACCGAAGAATCGGTTAAAAAAATCCTCGATCGGATCGTTGGATCCGGAGCGCGGTGAGCGCTGCGAGCTCGTCGAAATGTTGACGACCACCGGCATGGTTTTCTTGGCGATGGCGGCAAACGACGGTGGCCGAGTGGTCTCCAATGCGGCGAGATTTGCCGCGCCTGAGATCGGCGCGATCGCCAGCGACGAGAATACGACGGAGCCTAAACCGTATCTCAAACCAGACCACATCGATCTCCGCGTCGCGCAATTCATTCGTCCATTCGCATTTCCAGCCGTAGTCAGCACGCTCCTACACTAGCAAATTTTGCCGATGGATTTAAAGCGGCTCAAATGCCGCCGAACATTTGCAAATCCGCGGGTCAATGGCTATGAAGAAACGACCTTTTTCGCTTGTGGAACGACATGAAACCGGCCCCCATCGATTACGACACCGTCCGGGAGATGCTGCGCACGGCAACGCCGGATCGGGTCTTGCGATTCATCGGCAAAAGCCATCCTGCCGACATCGCGATTTTGTTCAAAGGCCTGGAGCCCATCGAGGTGCGCCAGCTCTTCGACATTCTGTTCTCATCCCGCAGAGCCGCTAAGACTTTGAAAGAGCTTCCGGCTGAACTCCTGCCCGACGTTCTGGCGTTGATCGATGACGAAAAAGTCGGGCGCTTGATCGTCCGCGCCGATCCGGACGACGCCGTAACTTTTATCGACAGCCTGGCGGAAGAGCGGCGCGAGCGAGTTTTAGCCCTGCTTGATCCAGAACGCCAAGCCGCCGTGCGCGAGTTGATCAATTATCCCGAAGGTACGGTGGGCAGAATCATGACCACCGATTTTATGGCGCTTTCCCCAGATACGACTGCGCAGGGCGCCATCGACAAAATTCGCGAGCGCGGCGAATTGGAAACATTTTTCTATCTCTACGTCGTCGATGACGCCGGCAAACTGGTCGGCGTGGTGCCGATCCGAAATCTGGTGATCGCTCCGCCCGACCGCACGCTAAGCGAGATGATGATCGCCGACCCGGTCAAAGCCAACGTTTTCATGGATCAAGAAGAGGCTGCTCGGCTCGTGTCGCGGTACGAGCTCTTGGCGCTGCCGATCGTCGACGAAGCAGGCCGTCTGGAAGGGATTATCACCGTCGACGACGTCATCGATATCATCAACCAAGAGAGTACCGAGGATATGTACAAGATGGTCGGCTTGGCCGAGGAAGATCGTGTGTTCACGCCGATTTCACGATCTGTCAGAATGCGCCTCCCCTGGACCATTTTGAATCTGCTCACGGCCACGTTGGCGGCCTCGGTGGTGGGCCTGTTCGAAGGAACGCTACACGAAATTATTGCGCTGGTGACTTTCATGCCCGTCGTCGCCGGCGTCGGCGGCAACGGCGCGACGCAAACCGCCACGGTGATCATTCGCGCGATCGCGCTTGGCGAGTTGGAATTTGCTTCTGCCTGGAAAGCAATCGTTAAACAGGTCTCCGTGAATATTTGTATCGCCCTTGCCGCCGGCGGCATGATCGCGGTGGGCGCCACGTTATGGAAAGGCAATCCTTTCCTCGGGATTGTGCTGGCGAGCGCGATGATTTTCAATCTCGGTTTGATGGCCGGTTTTGCCGGCGCCGCAATTCCGTTGCTTTTGAAGGCGTTCAAGTTCGACCCGGCGCTGGGCTCCGGCATCATCGTCACCGGACTCACAGACGCCTTCGGCTTTCTGTCATTCCTCGGGCTCGCCACGCTTTTCCGCCATTATCTAGTTTAACGCACATCGCTCTTATACGCTGATGCTTGACCGCGGATCCGCCAAAGGACGGATCAGCCACAACTTTTAAGGCTGAGGCGCTGAGGACGTGCCCTTCGACCAAGCTCAGGATGCGCGGCTAACTAATGTAGGGGCGACCGGCCGGTCGCCCCTACGCAAAGGCAGAGAAATTCGCAAATGGAATTCGGTTCGGCTTCGACCGATGGCCGACCAACGGCTAACGCAGCGGTTGTTCCGGCGCAACAGTCATAGGCGCGGGACTTTTCTGGAGCAAAAAAAGCAGCCCGCCGAGCAAGCTATCGAGTGCCACGATCAAGAACAACAAGATTCCAAAGGCAACGCCCTTCTCCGTGCCGATACCGATAACTGCGAGCAAAAAAACGTAACCGCCCTCGCGCAGCCCGAGACCGTTGACGCTGATCGGGATCGCGGCAAAGGTGCCCACCAACGGATAGACGATGATGCAAAAAGAGAATGGCAAATCCAAATCGAGAGCTCGCCCCATGGCGACATGCATCCAAGCCTGAATCAAATGA
Source organism: Verrucomicrobiia bacterium (assembly GCA_035637295.1). GTDB lineage: Bacteria > Desulfobacterota > Binatia > UBA9968 > UBA9968 > DP-20. The sequence continues at coordinate 7,086 of DASPXM010000100.1, read as the reverse complement.
ACCGCCACGGAAAGCAGCGTCGCCACGCCAAGCGCGCGCCACTGAGTTCGATAGCTTCTGAGCGCGAGGCGCAATTTGACCACGAGCTGATGGCCGTCTTCAGGCAACAGCCGCCGCAACAAGGGAACTGATAAAGCGCCGACAAGAAATGCCAGAGCGAGCAGCAACGTTACCGTGCGCACCGTGGATGGGATCGGGTAAGCAGGAAACAGCAGGAGTCCGGCGGCTCCGAGCCAAACCAGCACCACCATGCCAATCCCCCGGTCCATAAGAACCGACATCGCCGCGTGGACGGTGGTGACGGCCCGCCCTTTGGCATGGGCTTCCTCATCTCTAACTAGATAATAGACCCGGCTGACGTCTCCGCCGACCGTGCCTGGGGCAAAAAGATTGAAAAACATGCCGATCAAATAGTAACGAACCATATCCTTAAAGGGCGTTTTGATGCCGATCGGTCGGGCCAGAGCCGCCCATCTCATCGCGCTGACGCCCTGCGCCACCAGATAAACGGCGAGTGCCAGTGCAATATAAGAAAACTTCGCCGACGCGAAGGTGTGAAAGAACCGCTCGATGTGTATACGCGAAAGAAAATACGCGAGCAGGCCTCCGCTAACGAGAAGCTTGATGAGAAAGATGATGACGGGTTTGGTCTTTTTCATCCTTCCAGTGACGGTTCGATGAGTACTTGCGCATCGTCTTTTTTGAGTCGATCCACCAAGACTGTTCGCCCAACAATATGGAGCCGTCCTTCAGCATAGAGCTGAATCGCGCGCGGATAGATCCGATGCTCCTGCCTGAGAATTCGGGCCGCCAAGGTCTCCTCTGTGTCGTCCGGGAATACCGGCACGACGGCTTGAATGATGATCGGCCCTTCATCACACTCTTCATTGACGAAATGCACCGTGCAGCCGGAAAAGCGCACGCCATGTTCTAGCGCCTTTTTCTGCACATGGAGACCGGGAAATGACGGCAACAGAGCCGGGTGAATGTTCATGATATGGTTGGAGTAAGCCCTAACGAACAAGGGTGATAGCAAGCGCATGAAGCCCGCGAGCACGACAAGTTCCACGCCCCGCCTGCGGAGCAGGTCGACGACGGCTTGATCGTAGGCTTCCCGGCTCGAAAATTCCTTGTGCTCCAGCACCTCGGTTGGGATGCCGTGGTTCCGCGCGCGTACCAGTCCGTAGGCGCCCGCCTTGTTGCTCAGCACCAACTCGATCTTGGCGTCGAGTTTCTTTGCTTCGACGGCGTCGATGAGCGATTGCAGGTTTGTGCCGTTGCCGGAAACCAGCACCCCGATGGAAATTTGCCTTGCCATAGTATTCTCTTACGAGCGAATCGTCGCTCCCCGCGGTCCGTTTTTAACCTCGCCGACGATAAAGAATTGCTCACCGATTGTTTTGAGCGTCTGAGTGATGCTATGGGCGTTCTTTTTACAGACCACGAAGATCATCCCAAGGCCATTGTTGAATGTGCTGTCCATTTCGCGCTGAGCGACGCCGCCGATCTTCTGAATCAAATTGAATACCGGCGGTACCTTCCAACTCGAGCGCTCGATGAAAGCCCGCCGACCCTCGGGCAGCACGCGCGGCAGATTTCCGGTGATTCCGCCGCCGGTGATATGGGCCGCCCCTTTGATGGCATGTTTGGCAAACAACTCACGCGCGACCTTCGCATAAATCCGCGTCGGCTCGAGCAGCTCTTCGCCCAGCGTCCGGCCGAGCTCGGCAATTCGCTGACCGACTTTCAGACGTCCCTTCTCGAATAACACCTTCCGCGCCAATGAATAACCATTGCTGTGCAGTCCACTCGAGGGAAGACCGATTAATATATCGCCGGCGACGATCGCGGCAGGGTCAATGATTTTATCCTTCTCCACAACCCCGACGACGAATCCGGCGAGATCGTACTCGCCGTCGGAAAAATCGCCTGGATGCTCTGCGGTTTCGCCGCCGATCAACGCACATCCCGCCTCGCGGCAACCGGCGGCGATGCCGTGCACCACGGCGTCGGCGATTTCGACATCGAGCTTACCGCAAACAAAGTAGTCCAGGAAAAACAGCGGCTCTGCCCCTTGAGTTAAAATATCGTTCACGCTCATGGCGACGAGATCGATGCCGACGGTGTCGTGAATTCCGCTCATGAACGCGATCTTGAGCTTGGTTCCAACGCCGTCTGTGGAGGAGACTAAAATCGGATGATAATAACCGCGACTTTTTAGATCAAAAAGCGCGCTGAACCCGCCGACGCCTGCCAGCACGCCGGGAATATTCGTTCTCTTTGCAACGGGGCCGATACGACGCACGAGCGCATCGCCGGCTTCGATGCTGACACCCGCCTTTGCGTAAGTTAATCCTTGCTTGATCGCCATTTGAGCTGGGTTTGCTGATTGTCTCGGATGAATAGCGGCGTATGACCATACGCCTCTTTGCGCATCATAGCGCAGTGTGGGATCAATTTCACACAGTCGAGCCGATGGGCGAGGCGGGAACGCCGCCGGCCGCGGCCAGCAGCGCGCGAATTTTCAAGGTATACTCGCCGAACTTTACCGCGCTCATCATCTCGATCGTGCGAGGCCGGGGCAAGTCGATGACGATTTTTTCCAGCAATCTCCCCGGCCGGGCGGACATGACGACAACGGTGTCGGAGAGAAATACGGCTTCTTGAATACTATGAGTAACGAACAGCACCGTTTTCTTGCGCTCTTCCCAGATGCGCAGGAGTTCTATGTCCAATTCATCGCGAGTCATCGCATCGAGCGCGCCGAAGGGCTCATCCATGAGCAACAGTTGCGGATCGGTAACCAAAGCGCGGCAAAGCGAGACTCGCTGTTGCATGCCGCCGGAGAGCTCGTGCGGATACATCTCCTCGAACCCGTCCAAACCGACGAGCTTAATCAGGGCCCGCGCCTTATTCAAATGGCCCGCGACGTCTAATCTGGCGAACTCCACCGGCAGCAAAATGTTGCCGAGCACCGAGCGCCATTTGAGCAGCACCGGCGCTTGAAACACCATCCCGACGTTTTCGAGTGGGCGATTGACTTCTTCGCCGTTGACCAAAACGGTTCCCGAGGAGGTCGTCAGTAGCCCGGAAATAATCTTTAGCAGCGTACTCTTGCCGCAGCCACTCGGACCGACTATGGAAACAAAATTGCCGGTTTGAATCTCAAAAGATATATGTTCAAGCGCCGTGACGGTCTTGACCCCGCCGGTAAAAACTCTGGAGACGTTCTCGACGGCGATCAGCGGCGGCACTACGAAACCTTGGAAACTGCGCGATCTTAGCGCTTGATGAATTGATTGGTGTACACTTCCTTGACGGCGACTTTCCGACCGACATCGAAGTATTCGTTGGTCACCTTTACCGTTTTATCGATGATCTCCGGCTTCATATAACCCAAGCCGACCTGCGCCGACTCGAACGGTAAGAATACCTCCGTCAAGGCATTTTTGAGCTGCAGCGTCGTCAGCGCCGGATCGAGCTCAGGTTTGTGCTTTAGAAGAATCTTGAGCGCCTCTTCTTGGTGATCACGGGAGTAGCGCAATCCCTCCAGCGTCGCTTCGACATAGGCTCGGACGAATTCCGGGCGTTTTTTGACGTCCTCATCCTTCACGATCAGACTGGTTCCATAAATATCGAGGCCGGTATCTTTCATGAACACCCGTGAAAGCTTGAGGCCGACTTTCGACGCGGCGAGCTCGGCGACTTCGTCGTTGGAAGCGCGGAACATGATGATGAAGTCGGCCTTCTTGGTCGCCAACGCCGCGGGCTGAATCGGTGCCGCGGTTTCTTGGATCTTGATCGCTTTAAAGTCGATCTTGTTAATGCGGCAATACGCCGGCATTAAAAACCATTGGGCCTGACCGGGGCTGATCGCCAGAGATTTGCCTTCAAGGTCTTTGATCCCTTTGATCACGCCCTCATCGCGCCACAGAATCGTCGCCCCGACGTAGCCAAACTGCGCCGCGGCTTGCACCGGTGTACCGCGGGATTTGGCGACGATCATGGTCGCCATATCGGCGAAACCGAAATCCGCGCCACCTGAGCCAATGGTCCGCAGCGTGTCAGCCGAACCCGTGCTCGTTTGAATGGTCGCGGCCAGACCGCGCTTGGCATAGAAGCCCTTTTCCAATGCGACGAACCACGGCGCGTGCTTGCCGCCGATGATAAAGTCCATGCGAATATTCGCCGGCGTGGGCTCGGCGGCTTGCGCGTGCAAGTTAAACAAGGCGAGCGCAATCGCAACGGCGTTAATTCGTACCGTCTGCTTAAACGAAATCATCCTGCAACCTCCACCGACAAAGAATCAGAACGAGCCTTCGATCTCGCGCACCGCCGCGCTCCACGGCGCCAGCTTTCTCTGAACGATCTCCGCCAACCAAAACAGCCCCAGCGACAACACCGCAAGAATCAAGAGGATCACCAGTGCAAAAGCAGTATCCAGGCTGTAATTGGCTTGCAGAACCAAATATCCAAGCCCTTCGTTGGCGGCGACGAACTCGGCGACGATCGCGCCAGTAACCGACAGCACGATGGCGACTTTGATGCCGGCGAACATATAGGGCAACGAGTTGGGCAAGCGAATTTTCTTAAACACGTCCCACTCCGAGCCACGGTTGATGCGCGCCAATTCTAAAAGCTCAGGTTCGACCTCTTTCAGTCCGACAACCGTGTTGACAACGACGGGAAAGAACGCGACCAAAAACGCGATGGCGATCTTCGAGAACAAACCATAGCCGACCCAGATCACCATTAGCGGTGCGAAGGCACTCTTGGGCATGGCGTAGAGAATGACGATCAAGGGATAGATCGTGTTTTGCAAATGGCGCGAGTAGACGACCGAGATGGCGAAGCCAACGCCCAAAACCAAAGACAAAACAAAACCGCCAAAGGCTTCAATAAAAGTGATAAACGCGTGATTACCGAGAATCGGTAATTTTTTTATGAACGCCGTCCACAGATCGTGCGGTGGCGGCAGGATAAAAGCAGGAACTTTGATGACCTCGACGAAGATTTCCCAAAGCACCAAGAGGGCAATGAAAAATAAAACCGGCTCGGCGGCATTCTTCCAGGAAAATTTCACGGTTTACTCCGCGCCGACGTTAATGGAAAGCACAGAAGGTGTCAAGAAAAGGTGTCCGTGGGTAGTGGTTCATTTTCAATCCACCATGACTCTTAAAATCGAGAAAGATTCCTCGCTTTGCTCGGAATGACAACTACATAAGCCATGTGTCATCTCGAACAAAGTGAGAGATCTTTCCCAAACTGGACCACTACCTGTCCGTGATCGGCAACTTAAGGTTCGTCGGGTATCCGTTTTAACTGGCTCTGATCGAGCAACATTTCGCGCTTGCGCTGAATCATTTCCCGTTCTTGATTCAAGAAGCGCTCCACCGCGCGGCGGAATTTCCCGTCGACGAAGTAGTGCATGCTGGTTGTGTGCTCCGGGTCGAGCCCGCGGAGTTGTTTGAAGCTACCGCCGGCGCCGGCTTCGAAGCGCTCCAAGCCCAAGCGAATCGAGTGTTCGATAGCAGAGTAGTAACAGACATTAAAATGGAGGAAAGGATGCTCTTCGAAGGCGCCCCAATAGCGCCCGTATAGGGCGGTGTTATCACGCACGTTAAAGGTGCCGGCAATGATCTTGCCGTCGCGCTCGGCGAGCATGAGGCAAACGTTGGCGGCGAAACGTCGATGCAATTCGTCGAAAAGTTTCTGCGTCAGGTACTGGCGGCCATAATAAAGTCTGTCGACATGACCTTTGTAGAGACGGAACATCGTGCGCAGGTGCTGCTGCGTCAGCTCCGTTCCTTCATACGCGCGAATGGTGATACCGCGTTGCGCCATCTCACGCCGTTCCCGTTTGACCTTGTTGCGCCGGTCGCTACGAAAGCTGGCCAGATAATCCTCGAATGAATTGAAACCGCGATTTTGCCAGTGAAATTGAATTCCCGTGCGCGGCAAGAAACCGACCCGTTCCAGCGCCGCGCGCTCGTGGGGCAGGCAAAAGTTCACATGGGCCGAAGAAATCTTGTTGTCGGCGGCGATTTTCGCCAACGCCTGCCCCATGAAAGAAATCAGCTGTCCGCGCTCCTCACCTCCAGCGATGAGAAACCGATGCCCCGTCACTGGAGTAAAAGGAACGCCGATCAGCATTTTCGGATAATATTGAATTCCCGCCCGATGCGCCGCTTCGGCCCATTCATAATCGAAGACGAACTCGCCCATGCTGTGGAGCTTTAGATACATCGGACAGGCAGCGATGAGATTCCCAGCCTTTTCGACGACGACATGGTGCGGCAACCAGCCGGCCTGCTCATCGACGCAACCGGACTGCTCCAAGCTATCCAGCCAATCCCATTTCATGAACGGCGTCGCCCCGTCCACCAGAGCGTCCCAACGCTCGCGTGGCACCTCCGCGATCTTCTGAACAATTCGTAGACTCACGGCGTCAGTCATAAAAGCGATCTTAGCACGAGTGTCTATTCCATCAAACTTTTGCGGGGAATCGGTGGGGTCTTCCTGATACTTGCGATTTGAACCAGAAGACAGCAGTTACACTTTTGTAGAATAGCAAATATCATGACTGACCCCCTATTCTTCCTTCCGGTCTTCCGTTTTTCGCAGGCTTTGCTGCGTCGCTCGCTCAGAAATCGGCGAATCCTAGCCGATCGAAAGACGTCACATCAAATTGAGATCTTCTTTGAACTTGGTTTCTTTCAATGAGAGCACCCGCGTTTGCAGTCGGAGTATGCAAGTAATTTAGGTGAATGGTAAAATGTAACGTTTTCTGAAACGCCATCCTCTGGATACCGGTTGGAGTCTATCCTGAGCATAGCCGAAGGGCCGCTATGACGGCAAAGAATGACTGAGCTTGGGGTCAGACAGGGGCAGAGCTTGGGCAGAGCTTGGGGGGCAGGGCAGAGCTTGGGGTCAGACATAACAATCGATTCTGCTGAAAAACCCGTCAAATTGATTTGCCATCGCCGCTAGCAACGCTACGGATAGCAAAATAGTTTTGCGGCAGGTAAATTTTCACCCGCAGCGATGCCGTAGCCCGGAAAACGAGCTGCTCCAGCCCTTACGCTG
>DASPXM010000099.1:0-7194 GCA_035637295.1 Verrucomicrobiia bacterium | reverse complement strand
TTTCCTTCCGGACTTAGAACAATCATCTCATGACCTCCTGAAATCAAAGTAACGATTTAGTGTTTCCTCAGGTACGGTAAAATCTTTTCGCCGTCGGACAAAGTAACGCTCGTCATGCCGGCGCACGCCGGCATCCAGGTTCGTGTTGGGTACAAATTCAAAAGCCGGCTGGAGTCCATCCTGAGCGCCGTCGAAGGGCCGGAATGACGGAAATAGAGCGGACTTAGAGTCGCCCGCTCAGAATGCATCCGCGGTTTGGAGCTGAGCATCATTCAATCCTGGTTGATCCGCTGAAACGCCACGATCTAAAGCCCGTAAAACACCTTGGGGTTATCGTAAAGAATTTTTTGCACCGCCGACTGCGGAATATCGCCCTTATCCGCGCGCGCTTGCAGTTCTTTGCGGAACTCCAGCTCCATCGACGGGTCGCGATGGGTGTAATCGGAGCCGACCATCAAATTATCTTCGCCGACGCATTTAATAATATACGGAAGATCCTCGTCGACCTGGCAGGTGATGTAGACGCGATTTTCCTGAAACACATTTTTCCCCAGGTTCAGCAACGGGACACCGAGCACGCTCGTGCTCTCCCGCCCCTGCTGGCGCAACTGTTGCCGGCGCAGATCATAGGCGACAAACGGCGCCCACATGGAACCGGCTTCGATACAGCCGATGCGCAGCTTGGGAAATTTCGTCGGGATCTTATGCAGGATCAGTCCGATGATGCCATTGATCGCCGCGGCCTTCGTGCGCATGAATTGGCCGTGGGAAAATTCCCGCGCCGGCGAGAAATCCGGCACGCCCGAGCCGGTGTGAATGCAAATCGGCAAATCGAGCTTCTCCGCTTCCGCGTACAGTGGCTCGAAGTACGGATCGGCCGGATACTTACCTGCTTCGCGGTCGCCCTTCTTCAAGACGCCGCAGGCGCCGTGCTCTTTTGACCAGCGCACTTCCGCCAAGGCTTCGTCCATTTTCTGCAGCGGCGGCATGCAAACCCAGCGCAGTCGTCCGCCCGATTGACTGCAGCGGTCGCCCAACCAACGGTTATAGCTATGGCGCATCGCTGCATTGAGCTCCGGCTTTTCCGTCGCCTCCATCAAAAAAAGCGTCGGGTAAATCACTTGCATATCCGTGCCCAGCTCATCCATGTGCTTGAGCCGCGCCTTGACGTCGAGCAACTCGCGCGTCTCCACGGTTGTGCCCGAGTCTTTGTCGCTGCGGATGAAGCGAATCTGGCGCTTACCGTCGATCATCCAGTAACGCGCCGGTGGCACCTTCGGATCAGGATTGGATGGATAAGTCGTCGTCGGTTTGAATTGCAAATCCGAACCCTGCATGTATTCCCACGTATCATCAGTCTCATCGATGTGCGTATCGGCATCGATAATGTGCATTTTCCCTATCCTCCATTAGGACAATTAACCCATGCCGCATTAAATTTCCACGGTTCCCGTGGCGTAAATGCCTCGTCTCATTCGGTGGCTTGGGCCACAAGCACGCAGTGTAATTAGATCAATTCGGCAATCCGATCAGCAGCACCGCTATTCTCCTTGCAACGGCTTTCCAGAAAGTTCCGATAGCGTTGCGGTGGGTGTGACGAATTCAAGATCGGTCAACACTTCGATCAGCGCCGATCGGTTCACGCTCATTGCCTGCTTGAGAGCCGGCAAGAATTCTTCGTCGCGACTAACCTTCAAACCCAACGCGCCGTACGCCGAACCGAGCCCGGCGAAATCGGGATTCATCAAGTCGTTGCCGGAGGGGCGTCCGGGGTACTGCGCTTCCTGGTGCATACGGATCGAGTTATACCCTTCGTTGTTGTAAACAATGGTGATGATGTTGGCGCCAAACTGTTTCGCCGTCGCCATTTCTTGACCCGTCATGAGGAATCCGCCGTCGCCGGCGTGCGCTACAACCACTCGCCCCGGATGTGCGAGCTTCGCCGCCACTGCTGATGGGACGCCGGGCCCCATGCACCCCAGACTCGGTGAGATATAGGAGTCTGCGTAATCAAATTCCAAATAGCGCTGGAGCCACTGGCCGAAGCTGCCCGCGTCCGTCGTCGTAATCGAGTCCCGCGGCAACGCCGCCTTGAGATCGGTCATCACACGTTCCATCGACACGCGTCTCGTCGGACGCTCGGATGGAGTAGCGTAGCGTTTTTGCGCGGCATGATGTTCCGCGATCCAACCCGCGCGGCTCTCGTTCGGTCTCGGACCTTGAAATTTGAGCGCGGCAGCCAACGCTGTTTTTGCATCGGCAACGATGCCGACGTCGGGTCGCAAGTTCTGACCGATCGTTTGCTCGTCGGGATAAATTTGAATGAACGGTTGCCCGGGTTTCGGAAAAGCAAAGCTAGCGGTCGTCTGCTGGTTCAGTCGGCTCCCGATCACGACGACGAGATCCGCTTCGTCCGCGACCAGGTTTCGTGTATGTTTGTTCGCGTTCGCCAGGTTGCCGACGTAGTTCGGGTGACTGTTGGGAAAAGCATCCTGGCGTTTATAAGAGGTGAGTACGGGGACCTGGAATTTTTCGGAGAAATCGATCAACTCCTGCCGCGCGCTAGAGTATTGCGTTCCCGAGCCCGCGATCAGCACCGGCTTTTTCGCCGCATTGATCCGCTCGACGATCTGCTCGATCGATTTAGGATCGGGATCGGATCGTACCATTGGATACGGATCGATCATGAAAATCTTCGCGTCTTCTTCGAGCATGTCGCGCGGCAACGATACGACGACCGGCCCCGGCCGGCCGCTGCGCGCGATGTGAAACGCCCGCGCCATGATGCGCGGAACTTGCCGCGCGTCGTTAATCTCGATGACCCATTTAGCGATGGTGCCGAAAAAATGGGTGTAATCGATTTCCTGTCCCGCTTCCCGGCCGCGCGCCGCTCGACCGACTTGACCCACCAGCAGCACCAGTGGCACGGAATCATATTTTGCGCTATGGACGGCGATACTTGCGTTGGTCGCGCCGGGACCGCGGGTAACGAGACAGACGCCCGGCATGCGTGTCGCCTTGGCATAACCTTCTGCCATGAAACAAGCGCCGCCTTCCTGGCGATTGGTAATCAGTCGAATTTCCGGCGTGCTGTAGAGTCCGTCGAGAACCGCGACATAGCTTTCACCAGGCACGCAGAACACATGCCGTACACCCTCGTTGCGAAGACATTGAGCCACTGCGTGACCGGCAATCATAATATTTTTCTCCACTTCCACGAGAAATTTATCGACGTTGATTCCATCTGTCCTATAACGCCCGTTTGCTGGTGCTGTCAATGTTGCGAGATAGCAACAGGTGATGACCTAATCGAACTTTGCTCACGATCATCTCCCAAGAAATACAACCGTCGACAATTGACACAGTGTTTAGCGGAGTGTTAAGCGATATTGAGCTTTGATTTGGCAAGTCCTTCCGGAGGTTTTTCGTTGAAAAGATTTGCTTGGCTCTTGCCGCTATTTTTGCTGACCCCAACCGCGTGGGCACAGACTCCTTTTTATCAAAGCAAAACCATTACCGTCATCGCGGCCGCAAGCGCCGGCAGCGCCTATGATCTTTACGCGCGGCTCATGGCCCAGTTTATGGGCAAGCATATTCCGGGCAATCCAAATTTCATCGTGCAAAACATGGCTGGCGCGGGATCGATCATCGGCGCGAATTATATTTATAGTGTTGCCAAGCCTGACGGTCTGACCATCGGCGCGATCCAGCCGGCGATCTATTTCAACCAACTGCTCAAACAACCAGAAGTCAAATACGATTGGAGCAAGTTCACTTGGCTCGGCAGTTCTGACAAATCGGATCACCTCTTATATATGCGCGCCGATCTTCCATATAAAAGTCTGGCTGACGTGCGCCGTGCCAAAGAGCCGCCCAAATGCGGTTCCACCGGCGCCGGAACTTCCGGGAGTTATTTACCAAAACTTCTGGAGGAGACACTCGGGACAAAATTTATGATTGTTGCCGGCTACAAGGGAGGTGCCGAAATCGATTTAGCGACGGAACGGGGCGAGCTACACTGCCGCGCGCTTACCATCCAGGCGTATCACACCCGCGAGCCTTACCATACCTGGCGAAAAACCGGCTTCGCCCGTATCTTGATCCAGACCGGCAAAACGCGCGATCCGCGGATCGCCGAGGCCCCGACCATCTACGAGCTGATGGACGAATACAAGACTCCCGAATCGGAGCGGCGTTTGCTGCCGCTCGTGTTTGCCGCCAGCGACTTTGGCCGGCCCATTGTCGCGCCCCCCGGTGTGCCACCCGAGAGGATCAAAATCCTGCGCGAAGCGTTCCTCAAGGCCATGAACGATGCTGACCTATTGACGGAAGCGAAACGAAAAAACCTCGACATCACTCCCTCCACCGGCGCAGAACTGGAAGCGTTAGCCAAACAGGTCATGGCGCAGACGCCTGACGTAGTTGCGCGGGTAAAGACGCTCATGGACCAGTAGGAACCTGAAATCAGCGCAGGCTAGACCCGGACGATAGCCTTGAGCCTTGTAGGGGCGGGTTTCAAACCCGCCCTTACTAGATTCCCGTTTCACGGGAATGGCGAAGGTGCCAAGAACAAAATGTTCGAAGCACGAAATCCGAAATTCGAAACAAATTCAAATGACCAAAACATGCAAGATTCCAAACAAGCTTCACTCGGATCCGGTGTTTTGGATTTTCTGGAATTGATTTATTTGTCTCTGAGTTTGTTTCGGATTTCGATATTCGGATTTCGGATTTTTTTTGCCGGGTGCTTGGCGCGATCAATTTTGTTAAACTCGTTCTGTTTAACAATTCGATCGTAAGAATCTAAACTACCTGCAAATGGTTACACGGCTTTTCTGGACCCGATCAATAGAAAGCGCCTGTCAAGAAAAAGGTTCGCGTCCCGTTTTTTCCGATCCGTTTTTTCCGATCTACAGCTGCCATCCCCTTTGAGAGACCGAGAAAAGATTTCCCTCGGGATCGCTGACCCTCATTTCAGACTCTCCAGGTTTGGGATCGGGAAGTTCGATTCCAAGCTCCTTGAATTTAGACTTGGCTTCAGACCAGTTCTCCACCTGGACTCCGAAAGATTGTATTCCCGGCTTGTCGATGAGTCGTTTCTCGGTCAGATCTAAGCTTATGTATCCATCGCTCAACCGGATGGTCCCCTCCTCTGACAATCTGCCGATCTCTTTCAGGTCCAATTTCGCTTTGTAGAACTCGGCGACTTTGTTCGGGTCATCGGCCTGAATCACGACGTGGCGCACGCCGGGCAATTTTTTTTCTTCCCGCCCTAAAAATCCCCTGGCTGATAGATCTACCTTGTTTCCCCACGGATCGATGAACCGCATCTCCGCCGGTCGCCCGTTCTGCGGCGTCTCGCCGCGCTGCAACGAAACGTCGAGCCGGCTGAGGGCTTGTTCTACGTTATCGACGAGGAAGCCGTAGTGATTGATTCCTTGTACTTGATCGATCTCTTCACCGTCGGCGCGGTGCGTGTTAATGACCGGCGAATCGCTGACGTTCTGCTTCAAGAATGCGAGATTGAAAAGACCGTCGATGACGTGTATGGCCCCGGTGGGCCCGCGACGCACTTTCTCGACGCCGAAAAGATGGTGATAGAATTCATAAAGTCTGTCGGGATCTTTAACAATGAAGGCGACATGTCGAAGCTTGGCCATGAAATTCCTCCTTTAATCAATCAACGCGACCCCAGGGTTTTCACTTTGCTGGTGTCAAACCGCAAAACGACCGGTCATAAAATATCAGCGCAAAGCCCGTTCGACAAAGCTGAAATTAAAAACCTGTTCGGTGGAGATATCCTTCGTCACCCCCAAGCTTTTCTTAGTAAACTCGATGGCGCCGCGCATCCAAGCCTGATCAGCCATGCCATTTTCGGCAAGCTGGCCGGCATGCCAATCGAAGATTTGCGCCGCTAACGAAGGCTCGTTGATGCCGAGCTCTTTCGAAAGAAAATTGACCGATTCAGCGCGGTTCTGGCGATAGTATCTGATGCCTTTAAGCGTGCCGCGGACGAACCCGAGCACCTGAGCAGGGTCTTGCCTGAGCTTTTCATCGGTCACGCCGATACCACCGGTGGGCGCGGTGGCGAGGTAAGTTCCCGACGAGCCAAGCTTGTGAAACCCTTCACGATAGAGCAGCAAGTTTCGTGGCGGTGTCATTAGCGCGGCTGCAATTCTTCCGGTTTTGAGAGCGATCATCATTTCCTGCTGCGTACCGATAACCAGCAGCAAAACGTCCTTGTCGGGATTGAGTCCGTTCCGTTCCAGCATAAGCCGCGTCAAAAGATCCACCGAACCGCCGCGCGAAGAGATTCCAATCGGCCTACCCTTTAGAGCCTCGTATGCTCGAACTTGCGGTTCTGATACCAATTCGAAGGCGGGTTTGGCGTCGATGATCAACGCTAGCTTTACGCCGATTCCTCGAACCGCAGCGGCGATGATCGATCCCGACGCGGTGGTGTAATCCACCGAGCCGCCGAGCAGCGCCGTCACGCCAAGGGCTCCGCGAATCAGGATCATTTCAACATCCAACCCCTCTTCACGATAAAAGCCTTTGGCTTGGGCAATCTTGAATGGCACCTCCGTGATCGCGAAGGTCGGCATGGAAAGCCTGACTTTCTTTATTTGGGCCGAAGGCGCGCCAGCTGCAATTACAAGCAGTGCCAGGATCAAAACCACACGAGCTAAGATTTTCATTGCGCTGCCAACCGCAAATTGAAACGCACCGTGCAAGATCCGTCGATTCGTCGCTTGACAATAATCCCAGCGTAGCAATAACGTCAAGTAACAATTCCCCTCAGGAGGTTGCTATGTTCGATATCAAAGGAATCAGAACTTTCGCTACTAGCGCCAAAGATCTCGACAAGGCGGTTGAGTTTTACACAAAAGTGATCGGCGGCCAGATCGTGAAAAAAGTCGAGCCGACGGAAGAACAGTTAAAGGCGGGGCAAGTAAAAGAAGTCGACGTGCGCCTCGGAAACTTCGAGGTCCATCTGTTCGACGCGTCGATCAAGCCGCGGGAAGTCGACCCACATCATACGCTGAACATTCCTTGGCAGGAAAAAGACAAGGCGCTTACGGCCTTGCAGCACGTGGGCGCCAATATCGAAAAAGTCCGTGCGCACCGGGACGGAGTCAATTACTCGATCAACGTCTTCGATCCCGACGGCAACCGCTGGGAGCTATCTTTCGC
>DASPXM010000098.1:0-3962 GCA_035637295.1 Verrucomicrobiia bacterium | reverse complement strand
AAGAATGGCGTCGAGATGGCGGCTGACGAAATCAATAAGGCGGGAGGAATCGACGGCCGGCAGATTCAGATTCTTTCGGAAGATGACGAAGGCCGTCCGGAAAAAGCAGCGACGGTGGTTACCAAACTCATCAATCAGGATCGCGTGATTGCGCTTCTGGGCGAAGTGGCTTCGGGAAACACCCTGGCTGCGGCGCCGAAGGCTCAAGCCGCAAAAGTTCCGATGATTTCGCCGTCATCGACCAATCCTGCGGTAACGCAAGTGGGCGATTATATCTCTCGCGTCTGCTTTATTGATCCTTTTCAAGGAGCCGTGATGGCCCAGTTTTCAGCCAAGACGCTTAAGGCCAGGACGGCGGCGATTATGCTCGACTTCAATTCACCTTATAGTCGCGGCCTGACTGAGTTTTTCGAAGCGAGTTTTACCAAGCTCGGCGGACAGATCGTTGATAAGCAGTCGTACACACAGGGCGACCGAGACTACAAGGGACAGCTCACAGCTATTCGTTCAAGGAATCCCGATGTCATCTACGTGCCGGGGTATTACGGTGAAGTCGGCGTGATCGCCAAACAGGCCAAGCAACTAGGTATCCAAGCTCCAATGCTCGGTGGCGACGGTTGGGACTCGGTTCAGCTTTGGGATCTGGGTGGCGACGCCTTGAATGGCGATTATATTTCCAACCACTATTCAGTCGACGATCCCTCCCCCGCGATCCAAAAGTTTGTCGCCGATTATAGAGCACGCTATGGCAACGTCCCTGACGCGCTCGCGGCCCTCGGATATGACGCTATGAAAGTGCTGGCCGACGCCATCAAACGCTCCGGGACGACAGAGGGACCACAACTTAAGGATGCTATTGCCGCAACCAAAAATTTTGCCGGAGTGACCGGAACCATTTCTCTCGATCAGGAGCGCAATGCTGTCAAACCTGCTGTCGTACTGAAACTGCAAGACAAGAAATATATATACGTGGAGACGATTTATCCTGAAGGCATGACCGCCCCCGCTGGCGCTCCGGGTCCGGCAACATCGAGCGCGTCGCCGGCTACCGCTCCCGCCTCTTCGCCGGCAACGGCGGCGTCGCCCGCTGGTGGGGCCAAAAAACCTGCAGCTCCCAAGGTAGCCCCCGAATAGCGCAAACAAAACCTTCTTATGGATACTTTCGTTCAGCAGCTAATTAACGGCCTGACGATAGGTGCAATCTACGCACTTATCGCCTTAGGCTACACAATGGTTTACGGCATCCTGCGACTGATCAACTTTGCGCACGGCGACATTTACATGGTTGGCGCGTTCGTCGGCTATTTTCTGGCGTTCCAACTCGGTTTTGCAGCAGGGCCGTCCCTCCTGGGCCTCACCGTAGTGCTCATCGGATCGATGATTGCAGCGGCGCTCGTGGGAATGGCAATTGAGCGCTTCGCGTATCGTCCCATTCGAAAATACGCGCGCATGACAACGCTGATTGCGGCCATCGGTGTTTCGCTGCTCATTGAGAACCTGTTTGTAGCCAGGCTTGGCGCTGCGCCGCGAGCCTTCCCGCAGCTATTACGCGAGCAGAGTTACACCCTTTTCGGCAACGCCGCGATCTCCAAGTCCCAAATTCTAATTTTTGCGGTTTCGGTATTCCTGATGGTCTTGCTGCAGTGGGTTATTTTCAAGACCAAAGTTGGCACAGCGATGCGCGCCGTCTCCTTCAATCTAAACTCCGCGAAGTTGATGGGCATCAACACCGACTTTATTATCTCGTTCACTTTTGCGCTCGGTTCGGCGTTGGCTGCAGCCGCAGGCGTGCTGACAGCTCAGTACAATCCGCAGATTGATCCGTTGATGGGGATTCTGACGGGTCTGAAAGCTTTCGTGGCCGCGGTGCTCGGCGGCATCGGGAATATTCCCGGCGCCGTTCTGGGAGGATTGTTAATCGGCATCGCCGAAACGTTTGTTGTCGGCTATGGACAAAATGTGGGCATTCCCTCGACGTTTCGCGATGCGGTCGCATTCGCGATTCTAATCCTTGTGTTGCTCATACGTCCGGCGGGCTTGCTTGGGTCGACCGTCCAGGAAAAGGTTTAGCCTTAGACATTCATTAGACATTCAAATGCTTTCGTTCAGGTCATGAGCTAATAGGATGCCAACCCTTAAGAGAGTTCTATTTACCATTGTCATCATCATAGCCCTCTATCTCGTGAACGCATTCATGAGCAGAGAGGGCCTTTTTGGTTTCGGGTTTGGGGCTTACCCCACCGACGTTCTAATGACTCTCACCATCAACATTATCCTCGCAGTCTCTTTGAACTTGATTACCGGCTTCACGGGACAATTCTCGATAGGCCACGCAGGCTTCATGGCCATCGGCGCATATTCTTCCGCTTATCTTGTTGTATATCATGCGCAATTTTGGGAACGCGACCTGGCCGGAGCTGTTGGATTCACTCTGGCGCACTCGCTGATATTCGTGATCGCGATCGCGTTCGGATCTCTGGTGGCGGGTCTTGCAGGTCTGCTCGTAGGCATTCCCTCTCTTCGCCTGCGAGGCGACTATCTGGCGATTGTCACTCTTGGCTTTGCGGAAATTATTCGCATAGTAATTTTGAACATCGACAAGGTAGGCGGCGCGACGGGTTTCTCGGTGCCCGGTTACAGTAACTTTATCTGGGTCGGCGGTTTCGCGATTATTTCAATCGTAATAGTTTACAACATCGTTCATTCGGACATCGGCCGCGCTCTTGTTTCGATTCGCGAGGACGAGTTGGCTGCCGAAGCGATGGGTATTAACACCACGCGCTACAAAGTTCTCGCCTTTGTGATCAGCTCAGCTCTCGCCGGATTGGCCGGGGTTCTTTTCGGTCACTACAGACAGTTTTTGAGCACAAACGACTTTCAGTTTATTCGCTCGTTCGAAATCATCATCATGATCGTGCTTGGCGGCTTGGGCTCGCTGACGGGAGCAGTTCTCGGCGCCATCGTCATTACGATTATGCCAGAGCTGCTGCGACAACTGCCGGGCGATTTTTCACGTTATCGTTTGGTCGTCTATTCCGCGCTCTTAATTCTGATCATCCTGACGCGGCCACAGGGAATTCTGGGCACACGCGAGTTTAGTCTGTCCTGGCTCAAACGAGCGCGACGCCGGCCCGAAGGTAATAAAGCTGTCGGCGAATCAGGTGTGCCGGTAGCCGAAAAAGGACCGCCTTCCGCAATCGATCGAACCAAAGAGATGGAAAACAGATGAGCAACGCGCCGGAACAAGATGCCATAAAGGCAACTAAAGAGGATTCGATCATTACCGAAGTCGCGCGCTCGCTTCGTCGCGACAAACAAAGATCCTTCGACGGCGAAATACCGCTGAAAACAATCAAGTGTACGATTCAATTTGGCGGACTCGTGGCCGTTAACGCGCTGGACATGAGCGTGCAGCGTGGCCAGATCTACGGTCTCATCGGGCCAAACGGCGCCGGCAAGACTACCGTCTTCAATCTCCTGACCGGGGTCTACAAACCAACTTCCGGCGAGATCTATTTCCAGGGTAAACGCATTGACGGTCTGCGCTCTTACGAGATTTCCCGTCGCGGCGTGTCGCGCACTTTTCAAAATATTCGACTCTTCCCCAGCATGTCTGTTATTGAAAACGTCATGACTGCCTGTCATCGACATGCCAAACAAACCCTGGCTGACGCGGTCTTTCGGCTGCCTCGCTTCGAGCGCGATGAACGCGAACATCGCGAGTTTGCGTTGGAGCTGCTCGAGATTTTCGATCTGGCGCGCGTGAAGGATGAAGGCGGAACGAGCCTGCCCTATGGCAGTCAGCGGCGCCTGGAGATCGTCCGGGCGCTGGCCACGCGGCCGCAGCTTCTGCTGCTGGACGAGCCGGCCGCCGGCATGAACCCTGCCGAGCAGGAAGATTTGATGGGCTTGATCCAGCGCATCCGCGACCGCTTCTCGCTAACTATTCTGCTCGTCGAACA
>DASPXM010000097.1:0-11189 GCA_035637295.1 Verrucomicrobiia bacterium | reverse complement strand
GCCCACCGCTTGGTCGCCCGCGCATGGCTGAGACAAAAGTCTTCGGGAGAGCCGGATGAGGGAAATCCTCACGTCCGGTTCGACGAGGGGTGAGTGAGTCGTGTTGACTCTTAGCATCGCTCACTCGCCTACTCTACTGGTTAGAAAGTATTCGTCGAATAGTGCATCCATGAAAAACGGCAGTCAGAAAATTTGCGCAAGCCGCGAAAGACATTGATCCTATGATGTCAAAGAAATGCAAGTACGCCCTTAAGGCGCTGATCCGGTTGGGCGGAGATTTTGGTGGCGGACAGCTGCTGACAGACGAAATCGCCCGCGCCGAGAATATTCCGAAAAAGTTTCTTGAACAGATTCTTCTCGATCTCAAACGCGCTGGATACGTGCGCAGCAAGCAAGGCACGAAAGGCGGCTATCGTCTGGTCCGGGATCCGCGTCAGATTACCTTGGCGGAAATCTATCGCTTGTTCGACGGCGCGATCGCGCTGGTGCCCTGCGTGTCGCAAAAATTTTACGAAACATGCGACGATTGTCCCGACGAGAAAACTTGTCGCCTGAAGAGGGTGTTCATCGACGTTCGTGAACAGACCTACGAACTACTGTCGGGAATCACGATTGAATCCTTCCTGGACGGTTCTCAAAAGCCTAAGTTCGCGGCCAAAACCATCAGCAAGTAGCCTTGGCATTTTTTTATTCAGGTTCTTGACAAAGCTGATCATTTTGCTTATCTATCGAATCTATCGAGTTAGTCGATAATCCGACGGGCTGGTTTCAAGCGAGCCGGCAGACTGTGTGAAAGCGCTATCGGAGCCCTTCGACGCGCGCAGGGCGGACGGCTAAGCGCTTAATTGCAAATGAAGCGATTCCGTTCGTGGTGAGCCGGCCTGTTCCTGAGGGAAGTCGAAGGCAACATGAACGGAGTTTTCACGCAGTCTGACGATTAGGAAAATTATTTTGAGGGTTGAAACATGACCGGATTGGAACGTTCGGGATCGAAAATGCGAAAGCTTTTGCCGGCCTCAATGAGGCGGACAAAATCTGGCGGCGCTTTTAAAACCGAAGCGGACGCCGAGATGGTGCAGTTGATCGATTCGCCGCGTCGATTGCCGGCGACGCCGATCGAACAGCGGCTGTCGTCCGCGCTTAAAGAAGCCGGTCCAATACCTGTTGCCCTGCTCGTCAAAAGAGTTGCGGCGGATCTCTATAGCGATGAGTTACGCAAGGGCGCCGCGGTCTTGGACATCGGTCTGATCGGCGACCATATATTTAACCGCGATATCATCCGCGAACTTGACGCGGGCAATGGCATTTTGTGGGAACTAAAATAGCAAAGAGAGAGCTGTGAGCAGAATGAATCGTACCCGGAATTCTCGCCTCGCTTGTTGCGCGAAGCGATACCATTCGGCGCGCTGTCGGCTCTAACGCCAGCCTTGTTGGTTTTTGAAGAGGTGGCCGGAGAAACTCCTTAGCCATAGTCCCGAGGTAATCCGTCTACTCATAAATCAAATCCGATTCATCGAAGAAAAGCGAAACATGAATTTCAGATCTCTAACTTTGATATTCACTTTGTTCGGCCTTTTGCCGGCCGTCGAAGTGCTCGCGCAAAAGACGCTGCTCAATGTTTCTTATGATCCGACGCGCGAGCTCTATCAGGAGTTCAATGGCGCGTTTGCCAAGCACTGGAAAGCCAAGGCCGGTGAGTCTGTTACGTTCAAACAATCGCACGGCGGATCGGGCAGCCAAGCTCGGGCCGTGATCGACGGTCTGGAGGCCGATGTCGTTACGCTCGCTCTTGCTCCGGACATCGATGCCATCGCCGAGAAGGGCAAGTTGCTTCCTGCGGACTGGCAAAAACGCTTGCCCAACAATAGCAGTCCGTACACTTCAACCATCGTATTCCTGGTTCGTAAAGGAAATCCCAAAGGGATTCGCGACTGGCCGGATCTCGTAAAACCCGGCGTGTCCGTCATAACGCCGAATCCAAAAACTTCCGGGGGCGCTCGCTGGAATTATCTCGCGGCCTGGGGTTACGTCTTGGGAAAGTCGGGAAAGAACGAGGCGAAGGCGAAGGAATTTGTAACGGCTCTTTATAAGAACGTGCCGGTGCTTGACTCCGGAGCGCGCGGCTCTACGACGACATTCGTGGAACGAGGCATCGGCGATGTTTTCATCTCCTGGGAAAATGAGGCATTCCTTGCGATGAAGGAACTTGGACCCGAGAAGTTTGAAATCGTCATACCCTCGGTCAGCATTTTAGCCGAGCCGCCGGTCACGATTGTCGATAAAGTCGTCGATAAACGCGGCACGCGCGCCATCGCTCAGGCCTATCTTGACTACCTTTATAATCCCGAAGGTCAGGAGATCGCGGCGAAGCACTACTATCGCCCGCGGCTCTCCGAGGTTGCGAAAAAATACGCAGGCAAATTTGCTCAAGTCAAACTGTTCACCATTGATGACGTGTTCGGCGGCTGGAAAAACGCTCAAAAACCGCACTTCGGCGACGGCGGCGTTTTCGACCAGATCTACCAACAAAAGTAGCAAGTCCGCCGAGCGCGCAAACAAGCCGATGGGAAAGATCGCATGAGCATCGAAGTACGGAACATTACCAAGACATTCGGAAATTTTGTCGCGCTCGATGACGTGAGCTTCAACGTCGAGACCGGTGAGCTGGTGGCGTTGCTCGGGCCGTCCGGCTCCGGTAAGACCTCGCTCTTGAGAATCATTGCGGGGATCGAAGTCGCCGACGGCAACGATGGTGCAATCCTGATCCACAACGAGGACACCACGGCGATCGGCTTCCGCGACCGCAGGGTCGGCTTCGTGTTTCAACACTATGCCTTATTTCGCCACATGACGATCTTCGAGAACGTCGCCTTCGGTCTGCGCGTGCGCCCGCGACGGCTACGGCCTTCGGAAAAAGTAATCAGGGAGAAGGTTAACGAGCTTCTGAAGCTCGTGCAGTTGGACTGGCTCGGCGACCGCCTGCCATCGCAGCTCTCCGGCGGGCAGCGGCAACGCATCGCGCTGGCGCGAGCGCTCGCGGTGGAGCCCAGCGTGCTGCTTTTGGACGAGCCCTTCGGCTCCCTCGACGCCAAAGTGCGAAAAGAGCTGCGCCAGTGGCTCAGGCGTTTTCACGATGACTTGAAAATCACCAGCGTATTTGTCACGCACGACCAGGAAGAAGCCCTGGAAGTGGCCGATCGCGTGGTCCTGATGAACGAGGGCCGGGTCGAGCAGGTCGGCACGCCGGAAGAAGTCTATCATCATCCGGCCAGCGCCTTCGTTTACAACTTTCTCGGCAACGTCAATCTGTTTCACAGCCGGGTGGAAGAAGGAAAAGTGTTTCTTGGGGAACTACCCATCGACTTGCCGGCTGAAACCTCGGCGGACGCCAAGTCCGCTCTGGTATTTGTCCGTCCGCACCTACTGGAGATCGAACATCAACGCAACGGCGGCGATAACTTCCATGCCAAAGTGACTCACATCAACGCAGCGGGTCCGCTCGTCAAAGTTGAACTGGTGACCGATTGGGGCGCACCGGTCCACGTCGAGATTTCGCATGGGCGCTACTCGTCGCTCGGATTGAAGAGAGAAGACGAAGTATTCATTCGGCCCAAGGAACGTAGGGTTTTCGTCGAGCCGCAACGCGACGCTGATAAGTTCAAGAATCAGCAACATGGAGCAGTTGCCCGAGCACGTCCCGCATCTTGACCTACCCTTTCCGCGCACCGTATAAACTCATCAACAAATTTTGCTGGAGGGTGCATGAGTACTCGCGTGGCGGGAATTCCCGGAAGTTTGAGAGAAGGTTCGCTCAACAAAGGTTTACTGCGTGCGGCAGTGGAACTGGCGCCGGCGGGCATGGAAATTCAGATTTACACCCGCCTCGGCGATATACCGCCGTATAACGACGATGTGTTTCAGAAGGGGGATCCGGAACCGGTGGCTGATCTCAAGGCCTTCATCGCCGGTGCCGACGCGATGTTGATTTCGACACCGGAGTACAACTATGGCATTCCAGGCGTCCTCAAGAATGCCATCGATTGGGTGTCGCGCCCGGCTGGCAAGTCTGCGTTGAATCGGAAACCCGCAGCGATCATGGGTTGCTCGCCCGGGCTGGGTGGCACCATACGCGCGCAGCACGCGTTGCGGCAGTCTTTTGTCTTTACCGAAACCCATGTCATGCTTCAGCCGGAGATCAAGATTCCTTCAGCGGCGCCGCTGTTCGACGCATCCAGCAAACTCACGGATGAAACCACCCGCCAATATATCAAGAAATTTCTTGACGCTTTCGTAATTTGGATTGGACGTTTTAAAAATTAGTTCTGGTTCTTTAAGTTGACTCTCGTCGCTCGAGGTACCAACGGGATAGTACCGTTGACAGCGGCGAAGGTCATCGGGTAGTCTGCGCGCCAAACGGAGGCAGGCAAATCGATGGCAAAACTTTATTGCAGATAGGAGGCAAGGTATGTTGAAGAAGGTAGTTGTTGCGCTTGCGCTGGTGTTATTCGCCAGCGGCCAAGCGGGAGCGGCCGATTCCGAACTTCAGCAGATCGCTGACGCGCTGGACGTGTCGACAACCAAGACGTTTCAGTTCACCGGAAACGGTTCGATGTATTCGCTCGGGCAGAGTACCAGTCCAGCCGCGCCTTGGCCAAGGTCTTTCGTGAAAAGTTTCACGCGGATCTACGATTTCACAACAGGGACGATGCGCGATGAAGTGGTGCGCATGACGGCTGAGCCGCCGTCGCTGGGTCCCGAACAACAAACAATCACGGTGATCAGCGGTGAACACGCCTGGAACGTGGCGGGCAAGGATACGGCGCCGAGACTGTTTGAGGCCCCTGAGCGTGCGCATCAGATCGTGATCTCGCCCCATGGGCTGCTCCGCGCAACGTTTGCCAGCAATGCAACCGTCGCGAAGAAGACGATCGAAGGGCGGCCGATGACGGTTATCTCGTTCACCGATCGGGGCAAACACAAAGTGGTTGCCTACATTAACGACCAAAACGCCATTGAGCGGGTTGAGTCTTCGTACGGCCATCCGGTTGTCGGAGATATTAAGGTTTTGACTTATTACGGGCCGTACCGCGACTTTGCAGGCGTCAAGTTCCCGACGAAAATCATTCAATATCAGGATGGCTTGCCGACGCTGGATCTGACCGTCACCGCCGTTAGAGCGAATCCAACGGTGGATATCGAGGTGCCGGCCCATGTGCGTAGTGACCCCGTGCCGGTGAAATCCGAGAAGGTTGCGGATGGGATCTGGTACATCACCGGTGTCAATGCTTACAGCGTCCTCGTCGAAATGAAGGACTATTTGATCGTTGTCGAAGCCCCACACGGTGAGCAAAGGTCGATCGCGGTAATCAATGAAGTGAAAAAGCTCGTGCCCAACAAACCGATTAAGTATCTGATTAACACGCACCATCACTTCGACCATGCGTCCGGTATTCGAACCTACGCGGCTGAGGGCGTGACCATTGTGACCCACGAAGTTAATCGACCGTATTTTGAGCGCGCTGCATTGAACTCTTGGACGTTAGCGCCTGATCGTCTGGCCAAATCGAAGAAGAAGCCGGTGTTCCAGACCATGGGCGACAATATGGTGTTGACCGACGGCACGCGCTCGGTGGAGCTTTATCAGATCGGCGGCAATACTCATCATGATGGAATCGTCATGGCCTATTTGCGCAAGGAAAAAATCCTGATCGAAGCCGACGCTTTCACTCCCGGCCCGGCCGGCGCGGAGTCGCCCAAGGTTCCGAATCCGTTTTCCGTTGCGCTCGAAGCCAACGTACGGCGCTTGAACATTGAAGTCGATCGCATCCTGCCGATCCACGGCAGAATCGTTCCTTACAGCGAGCTGCTCGCGGCTATCGGCAAGAAGCCGGCGCCGGCAAAAAAAGAGTAGTTTGATCAAAGCCAGGCGCGAGTGCCGCCAGTTCGTCGCTCGGCGCAGCATGCGATCTCGGCCGATAACGCTAAAGATTTTTCCGGCAGTGATCGGGCGGGCCGCGCAAGTGTGATTGATTGCGGTTGCGGCGGCGAACCGGGTACATGAATGCGATCCGGTATGATTAACGATTGGTGGAAAGACATCAGATGAGCAAAACGATTTTGAGTTTCATATTGGGATTCCTAATCACGGCGAGCGCCGACGCGCAGGCTCCATTTTATCAAGGCAAGACGATTACGATCATCGTCGGGTATCAAGCCGGCGACGGCTACGATATTTGGGCGAGACTGCTCGCCGCGCATATGGGCAAGCATATTCCCGGGAACCCGGGGGTGATGGCGCAGAACATGCCGGGAGCCGGCTCCATGATTGCGGCCAATCACATTTACAACGTGGCGAAGGCGGATGGTTTGACGTTGGGCTCTATCGGTCCGTCGCTCTATCTCGATCAGCTGGTCGGCAAAAAAGAAGTTCAGTTCGACTGGGCCAAGTTCGGTTGGGTTGGCTCCACTGAAAACACGCCCTGGTTGCTCTACATGAATAGCAACACACCGTACAAGACGATCGACGACGTGCGGCGAGCCAAAGAAGCGCCAAAATGCTCGGCGACCAGCACTGGCACCAGTGGCCACTTTATTCCAAAACTGCTGGAAGAAGCGGTGGGCGCCAAGTTCAACGTCGTTATGGGCTACCAAGGCGGCGCCGAACAAGATTTGGCGTTTGAGCGCGGCGAAGTGGTGTGCCGGGCGCTGAGTATTCCGACGTTTTTTGCACGCGAACCGTTCACCACATGGCGCAAGAAAAATATGGTGCGTATCCTGCTGCAAACCGGCCGCAAACGCGATCAGAAGATGCCGGACGTCCCGACGATCCACGAACTGATGAACGAATATAAGACCACGGCATCGACGCGGTCCTTGGTGACGGCAGTCTTGGCTTCGGGGGATCTCGGCCGGCCCTTCATCACGCCGCCGGCGATCGCTGCCGATCGGCTCAAGATTTTACGTGACGCATTCAGGAAAACCATGAGCGACCCGGCGTTTTTGGCCGACGTCAAGGCGAGGAAATTCGAGGTCGATCCGGATTATGGTGAAGAGCTGGAGAGTATCGCCAAAGAAATCGTGTCGCAGCCTCGCGAGATCGTCGAACGGATGAAAAAATTATTGAGCGAGTGATCGTGCGAGTGGAATATACGAGAAGGCTCAGGCATTAGCCGATCGAGCGACGACTGCCGTGTAACCTGAGCTCATTTCGATTGAACGACTTCCTGAGCCCAACGAAGCACCACAAAGCAATATCGATGTTGCGAGCTCATAGACAGTTTGCGCGCCAACAACATTCCTTCCAATTATCCACGTTTTCGCCCGGAACGACTAAAATTTTTGAGAACTTTGCCGATAGTATGGTAAAAGAGGTAACAGGATGGCGCCGCTAAGATGTCCCCACTGTGCTCGTGATTTTGTCCGGCGGGTCGCCAGAACCGGATTATCGGAAGTTCTCATGAGCTTCATCTATATCTATCCCTTTAAATGCCAGCTCTGCGGCGATCGCTTTCGTTCACTCCAGTGGGGCGTTCGGTATATCAGAGTAGACGAGGACCGGCGCGAATATGACCGCATGGAAATGAGATTCCCGGTGACCTTCAGGGGCCAGGATATTACGGGAGAGGGAGAGCTTCTCAATGTTTCCATGGGCGGTTGCAGCTTCCATACCGGCGCCAATCTCACGATCGGCATGATCTTGAAATTGGAACTGCAAATTTCGAATGATGTTGCGCCGGTCATTGTCGATGCCGCCGTCGTGCGAAATGTGCGCTCGGGAGGTGTCGGCGTCGAGTTTCTCCAATGGCAGCAAAGCGAGCGCGAGCGGCTGCAGTTATTTATTAGAGGGCTACTGATCGGTCGAGGAGTCCAATTGGACCAGCTTGCCAGCCCTCGGGAGAGGTTAGCTCCCCGCTAGTTTCTGCCGCCGGTACTGAATTATTATCGCGAGTCCGAAGAGCGCAAACCCAATATAGTCGAACGCCGCGCGCGGATAAACGAGGAACAACCCGGCGACGATGAGGAGCCCCCGCTCCAGGCCCGTCGTCTTCCTGAACACCCAGCCCTGCATGCCGCCGGCCAGCGCCGCGATGCCGAACATCGCGGTCACGCACACGATCAGGATGTCCACCACCGAAGCAGCCGCGAGATTCTTGAACGAGCCCATGAGGAGCAGGCCGAGCCCCGCCGGGTCGAGCACGAACATGAACGGGACGAGGAAGGCGGGCAGGGTGTACTTCCATGACTGCAACGTCGTCTTATAGGGATCGCCGCCGGTGATCGCCGCGGCCGCGAACGGCGACAACGCCGTCGGCGGAGAAACCTCGGAAAGCACTGCGTAATAAAAGATGAACATGTGCGCCGCGAAATCCTGCACGCCGAGTAAGATCAGCGCGGGTGCGGCGATCACCGCGCAGATGATGTAGCTCGCCGTCACCGGCACCGCGAGACCCACGATCCATACGATCAGCGAGGTGAGTATCGCGGTGAGCAGGAGCTTCACGTCGTGGAGCAGTGCCGGCGTCGGCGTCACGCCGATCGCCAGAATATCCACGATCGCCCGGCTGCCGCTGTCAGCGTACTGGATCACGATCGCGCTGAACCGCAATCCCAGCCCGGTGAGCGAAACCACGCCCACGATGAGGCCCGCCGCAGCGCAGGTAGCGGCGACGTTGAGCACGCCGATCGAGCCGGCTTCGAGCGCCTTCACGAACTTCGACTGCAGTAGATGGCGCCAGATCACCCCCTTGCCGCGAAACAGGTCGTAGGAAAAGAGCGCGCTGTCGGGATGCAGGAAGCTTACCACGAACGCGGTGACCGTCGCCCAGAACACCGAGAGCGCCGGAGAGAAGCCAATCAGCATGAAGGCGATGATCGCCACCAGCGACAAGGAATGGAACCAGAACTGCCGGGTGATCTGCCACAAGGTCTCGCCGCGGTCGAATGGGATGTTGCGCATGCCGAACTTGCGCGCGTCGAGCTCGACCATCAGAAACAACGCGAAGTAGTAGAGGCAGGTCGGGATCGTCGCCATCAGGATCACGTCGAGGTACGAGATTTTGAGGAACTCCGCGATGAGGAATGCCGCCGCACCCAGCACCGGCGGCGAGATGATCGCGCCCAGCCCACCCGCGGCGAGCAGCCCCCCGGCCGCGTCCTTGCCGTAACCCGCCTTGGCGAGCATGGGATAAGCCACGGTGCCGAGCGTTACTGTCGTCGCTACGCCGCTGCCTGAGGGTCCGCCCAGCAGAAACGAAGCGAGCACGATGGTGCGGCCGGCGCCGGTGGGCTTTCCGCCCATCGCAGCGAACGAGAAATCAATGAAGAACTTCCCTGCCCCCGAATACTGCAGGAAGGCGCCGTAAATCGTGAACAGGATAATGAGCGAGGAGGAAACGTCCACCGCGACGCCGAAGATACCTTCCAAGGTCATGTACATGTGCCCGGTGAGGCGCGAGATGTCGTAGCCGCGGTGCGTCCACGGTGGTGGCAGATAGGGGCCGGCCATCGCATACGCGATGAAGCCCAAGCACACCGCCGGCATGATCCAGCCAGTGCTGCGGCGGGCGGCCTCGAGCACCAGCACGACCAGTATAACCCCGAACGCCATGTCCCATTGGGTCGGTATGGTGTTGCGATCGATGAAGTCATCCCCCCCAACGAGCCCGTAGCCGATCGCCACCAAGCCGAGAATGGCGCAAATCCAGTCCCACCAGTAGACGCGATTGCGCAGCTGCCTCGCAATCGGAAACAGCAGGAACGTCAGCAACAACACGAAGCCGACGTGGATCATCCGTAGTTCTTGGGTCGGTACGATGGCGTAGGCCGAATAGAGGTGGAACAGCGACATCACCACCGCCACCGCTCTGACGAAGATGTCGAGCCAGCCGGTGAGGCGGTTCTGTACACCCTCTTCCGCCTCGATGTAGTGCTCGGCTTTCTCCAGCGCCTCTTCGCTGATCACGACCTCGTTAGCGGCGCGCTTCTCCACCTGTTCGGCCATGTTCCCCCTTGGACGATCCGCGTACAAAAAAGCCCCGCCGGCGCACCGGACGGGGCTCGCTTGTCGTTGTGATCTGGAATTACTTGAGCTTGTGACCCTTCTCGGCGAAGTACTTCGCCGCGCCGGGGTGATATGGGACCACCGCGGCCGCGTTCGTTTGATGCTTGAAGTCGAAGTTCTCCGCTTCCTTATGCACCCTGACCATGTCTTCCTTCTTCTCGAACATCGTCTTCACGATACTGTAGGCAACGTGGTCCGGCAGCTTGGCGCTCGCCACCAGCACGTTCCACACAGTGGCGCATTGATTGGTGACTTCCTGCCCGGGATAGGACTTCGCCGGAATCGTGTCGCGAATGTACAACGGTCCGAACTTCTTGTTCATCGGCTCGACCACATCAGCATGGTCCACCAGCTTGATCCTGACGCCCGGAGAGGCGGCGAAGTCGGTGATCGAGCCGGTCGGGATTCCGCCGACCCAGAAAAACGCGTCAATCTTGCGGTCCTTGAGCGCGTTGGCCGATTCCTGCGGGGTGAGGCGCTCGCGCTGGACATCTTTCGCCGGATTGAGGCCGGCACCCTCCAGCACGCGGAATGCCATCACTTCGGTGGCGCTGCGCGGCGCTCCGGTTGAGACGCGCCGCCCCTTGAGGTCGGCAACCTTGTTGATGCCGAGACCCTCCATGGACACCAGATGCATGCGATTGGGATAGAGCACCATGAGCGCCCTGACGCCGACCGGCTTGTCCTTGAATTTTTCCTGCCCTTTGTAGGCGTCCCAGCTCGCGTCCGCCATGGAAAGCGCGACGTCCGCCTTGCCGGTTTGGATGAACTCGAGGTTCGCCACCGAACCCGCCGTGGATTCCGCGGTAGCCACGAGCCCCGGTATGTTCTTTGTGAGGATGTTCGCCATGCCCCCACCCAAGGGATAGTACACCCCGCCGGTGGGGCCGGTGGCGATCGAGATCATCATCTTCTCTTGCGCGCTGGCGGGAAGCACGATGGTCGCGCAGGCAATCAGGCCCAATAAGAATCTATTCATATGTGCTCCTTCTTGAAATGATAGGAATTTGTTTTTTGTGCGAAACCCGCCGAAGTTAGTTTCGCGTAAGATAGGGCAATTTGAGGATGGGCGTCAAGCAAGGCCGGGGCGTCAGGCCCATGATTCACCACGAAGGAGCGCACGAAGGAC
>DASPXM010000096.1:0-46359 GCA_035637295.1 Verrucomicrobiia bacterium | reverse complement strand
AGCGTGCCCCAGTCATATTCGACTTTTTCTTGTTCTTGCAATTCAAATGCTTTCGAGTTTAACGCCATAGCAATCCTCCTTCGATTCGTTGGATAGCTTACCGACTTAACAGAGACTTGAGATCGGCACAATACAAAAGCCGGCCCATCACGCCACGGGGAGGTTTTCTATCGGATATCGGTCTATGAGAGGCTTTTCTGCGCGGTCAGCGCGCGGTAACTGCGACCGATTCCAACGACGAGCAGCAACCATGCCGCGATAAGGAACACGTTCATAAGGCTCAGTGCCTGCACGGAAAGGGAAAACTGGACGCTGAGGAAAACCAAAGCCGTCGACAGCACATCGCCGATGCGAACAAAGAACGTATCGATGGCCGCCTTCGCCTTATATTTCTCCTCTCGGGTGGTCGGCAAGAATAGCGCCTGACGCGCAGTGTGCTGCAGCGAGTAGTCGGTGCTGTTCTCCAGGATCTTGGCCAATTGAATGAATGCTAGCGTGGGGATTAACGATACAATTGAATAGCCGGTCAAAGCGATGATGGGCAAGAAGAACAGCGACGCCGGCACGCCAAAGAATTTCATGATTCGGGATACAAGAAACAATTGCGCTAACGCTCCAAGCAAGTTGACCGTGAAAAAAAAATCAGCGTAAAAGCGCGCAATAAGATCTTGGACTCTTTTGTTTTTCTGCTCCGGCGTGGAGGGCATCTCGGTATCCGTCGCCGCCGGCGCCATATTGGCGAGGCGCTGGGCTTCCTGGGTGACCGTCTTTCCCAGGATGAATTCCCCGGTCGAATTGACGACGTTTAAAATGATCATCAGGAAAGCGATCAGCAAAAGGTAGCGCTTGCGGATCACGAGCTTAAAGGCTCCCCCTTTGGCCAGCGGCTTTGCGGTGTCGCTGGCTTTCCTCACAGATCGGCCGGCCGCATTTTCCATTCGATCGACAATATTGGGGAATAACATGCACAAGCCTAGAAGAGTTGCTGTTACCAACATCAGTAGGTACGGACCGAACGGTTCAAACAGCGCGCTCGCCACTTTTGGACCCACGATGGCACCGAGCGATCCGCCGAAAGCGACGATGGCAAAGAGACGTTGACCCTGATCCTCGGTGTAAACGTCGTTGGCAAACGACCAGACTTGGGCGATGACAAAAAGATTGAAGATACCGACCCAAAGGAAAAAAGCTACACCTAATGGTGCCCGCAGTTGAGATAAGAGGTAGAAAACGATGAGATTAGAGATAAAGAATAGAATTGTTCCGTTGATTAATTTGATGCGATTGACTTTGCTTGCCAGGTATCCGTAAGTCGGCACGATCAAAAGCAACAGGAGGGCCTGCCCGGCCGCCGCATAGCTTTTGATCTCAGCGCCGCCTTCCGAAAGAATCAGCGCCTCGCGTACGGTCTTGATAATCAGGTAGGCGGTCAACAGAAAGAATAAATTGACGGTGAGCAGGATCGCGGTCAATCCCTCGCGCGGACGCACATCCGCAAACAGCCGCAACAAACGGTCAAGTGGGCTTGGCTCCTCGGCGATGGCAGAGTCTGTTGGCATTATCTTAACAGCAATTTACCGCGATCGCTTTGCGGCTAAAGGACGTTGATCATTCATCAAGATTTTCCACCGGCCAAATGCTTCAGTATCTCGGGCAACGAATATAAAACAATGCGGAAGTTTCCCTGATCGGCAATCGCGACATACTTTCCGGTCGGATCCATCGCGATGCCATCCGCCGACCGGAAGTCGCCAACGAAGGCCAATAAGAATTGCGGTATCTCGCTCCTCAGATCAAAAACCGCGATCCGGGTGTTCTGAACATCGACAGCGAATAAATAATCGCGCACAACCGCAAGCCCTTCCACTTTGCCGCCGAAGAGGTCGCCGCCAAAGCCGGCGGTTGGTCCGGTCAATTTCCCGGTTCTGCGATCGAAGATCATGATCTTGCCGTTGCCCTCGCTCGCCACGAATAGTTTATGTTGATACACCGCCATTGACTCCGGATCGTTGAGCGTCGGCTTACCCGTCGCGGAATCCAACTCCTGAAGTTTGAAGCCTGGGTCCAGCTTGCCGTCCGGCGATAGGCGATAGACTCGGCTGGTGCCCCTGTCCGAAAGGAAAACACCGCCTTCGCCATCGACAGCCAGCCCCTGGACACTGCTGTAGTCGTTCTTCTTGGTGGGGCGCCACAGGCCCTCCGAGCAGCGCGGGGATTCCTTTGCGCAGTGACGTAACGGGATCGCCTTTTCCGGCAGCACTTTGCCCCCGGCATCGAATACTTGGATGCGCTGGTTACCCTGATCAATCACGTAAATGAGACCACTATTATCGACCGCGATTCCTTGCACCTGGTTGTAGATCTTGAAGCTCCCGAGTGTTGCAGCCAAGCTGTGGCCAAATTCTCCGGCGCCCGATCCCTCCCGGCCAACGATCTGCACCGTCTGGTATTGGTCCTCTAAACCGTAGATCTTGAAGCGCGCGTTGTCCGTGTCGCCGGCTATCAACCTGCCGTCGAGAGTGAAGGCCACTGCGTCCGGCGCATCAAACTGATCGATGCCATCGCCCTTTGCGCCGCCGATAATTCGCACAGGTTGGATCCGCCGTTCATCCGAGCGCAATAATACCGCCTTCTCAATCCCTTGGGCGTAGAGACTCTTTGTATCAGATCTGAGCTTCAGCTCCGGAATCAAAAATCTAGTGATGCGGTCGAGCTCGCGCAGCTGCGCTGGGGTCGGGCGACCCCCGGCTGCTTGAATCTCCAAAGCCAAGAATCCTGTGTGGACCTGCTTCCCCGACAATCCGACAAAGCTGCCAGCTAACAAGCTGACAAAAAACTCCGGCTTGCCCAGGCGCTCCAGGATGACGCTGTGCCGGGCATATTCCGCCACCAGCTGGATACTTTTGAAGTCGCGCCCGCCGGGCAAGGGCAGGCCCTTTCGCAAGACTGGATCGTCCAGTCGTCCTTCTCTAACCGCCAAGACGGTGCTGGTGGGAAGCGCGACGGAATGAACGACCTCAAGCGAGGAACGGTCTTTCGTGGCGCCGCCGTAGAATTCAACGCGCGGGTGTCCGTCAAAGCTTTCCTTGACGCGATAAAACATCCGCTGACGATAAAGGAACAGGTCAGGGGTATCGAAAAAAGTTTCGCGGTAGCGCCGCTCGTCCGCCACCACAACCCGGTAACTCAAGATCTCCTTCCGCTCGATCAGCTTGGCGAGCCTGATCTCCTCACTGGCAAAATAAATTGCGCTGCCGGTTTGCTGAGTCCATCCGACACTTGAGTCAAACAATAGAAGAGACAAAGCGATCACGCCCGAAATAAAACTCCAACGGGCGCTTAAACCTGACTTGGCCCGAGTCACAAATATTCTTAACCGACACATGGTCGCATGGGATTCACTTGCCTTTGGCCCGTCTAGAATCTCTCGACGCGCCTCGCCTTTTGGTCTGGGCGTTGAGCGTTTCAACCATGTTCCGAGCAAGAAGTTTGGTGTAATCCTCAAGGGCCATCTCCTTTAATTGCCCTATAGATGCTTTCTGAGATTCCGTTTTTGCCGCCTTTTTTGCCCTCTTCATATGCATCCTCCAAGGCCCGCAACAGCTTTGTCTTTAGATCCTCGCGGGAATACTTGCGAGCCATAGTCTTTACGAATTCAAGGTCAGCCACGGTGCCGTCACCCGCGCCACGGTTGTTGTCGATGATCGCGATGGCAACCCGGCGGTCATCCTTGTAGTTCTCAACGATTCTTGGGAAAGCCTCGATTGCTCCCATATGGGAATTGACGAAAATCTCGAGGGGCAAGGTCCGGCCTATCCTCTTCGCCCGCGGCAGCATTCCTCCAACGAAAGAGTCGATGGGATCGCGGTATACAAAAACGATGCTGACCATGCGGCCGGCATCGAGAGCCTGAGTGATCCGTTCCACGGAGGACCTAAAACTCGACAAGATTGTATCGTAAACGATCTCCGCTGCCTCCACGGCATGGGTTAAATCGGCGACCTTTCGGATGCTCGTGGTCTTTCCCACGCCGGCGCCTCCGGCGGTGAAAACCACCTGTTTGCGCCGGTCAGGGGCTGGTTCTTTTCCTAGCGCTCGATGAAAGATCTCTCGGGTTAGCGCGCTAGCCGGCTCATGCACGGCGTCACCCCATCGGGTTCGCGCCGCGACTGTCATGGGGTCTTCGGCATCCATCCCACCAGGCGCATAATCAGTAGACAGTTCGCGCACGTTATCCGTATTGATTTCCTTACCGTATCTCTCAACATAGCGCGCAATCGCTTCATCAGTGCGGGCCTCGAGATACGCCGCGAACCGTGCCTCGACATCTCTTTGTTCCGGCGAGAGATTCTTGGCCTTGGTGATCCTGAGTTTGCCTGGATAAATTCCCGCATCCTCTGCCGCAAGAACAACCGAGAACAAGAGCAGAGCCGATAATATTACGGTGGCTGCCGGGCCGAATGACCGCAGGATGATCGCGTGAGCCATCGTATTTTTCAGTGAGCTTTTCATCCTAGGAGACTGTTAACGTTGGAAAAATTACACGAAATGCTATGAAATAATAAGTGCTTTTGGCCTGCATGCGGCAGAGGCGTCACCGAAGTCGAGTCGACTTGTCCGCTCAACCGGCCTGAGAATAATCTACGTGCTCCGAAGTTAAACTTTCAAAAATATAGGCCACTCTCTTAAGATTCACTTTCGCGTTTGCCGGGGGCAGCAACACTTACAGTCGTCATGCCCGTGTCATCGGAGAGGCTTGCAATGATCTCAGCCGGTATGGGCTGAGCTCTTATGTCGCCCGTCCGTTCAGGGTGGGAAGCGGCCCAAACACGTTTCTCGAAGCCGTCGAGGGCAAGCTCGCCTTTTTTCAATATTCGGTGTCGCACCGTGAAGCTACTTCGCCCCCATTCGCTGACCTCGCTCTCCACAATAACCTCATCATCGAAGCGGCACGGAATGACGAAGCGCGCTCCAACTTCGACTATTGGCATGCCGACGATGCCGTACCTTTTTCTCATCGCCGAGGGCGACAAGCCGGTGCGCTCGAATAGCCATCCGGTGCTGCTGTCGAAGATAAGAAGGTATTGCGGATAGAATACGATCCCTGCAGGATCGCATTGACCCCACTCAATGCGCAACGTGCGACGATTGACCAGCATAGTGTGACCTGCTTCTTCTTTGTAATCTGCTTTCTCCGTCAAAGAGACTTAGGGAACGATCGCGCTGGTATGACTTCGCAGGCGAAACTATCGAATGACGGCGCGCCATGTCAAACTGACCTCGCCGCGCCGTCAGCAGCAAGTCGAACGAATTCATACGCCAGTGCGATGATTGAACTTGGACTCCAGCGAACATGCGTATTAAGATAAATCGTCACGTTGACAAATTTGCATTGAATGCGAGGGATCTATGTCCGACCCTAGTGAAGATCTCCGACAAAAAGTCGCGCTGGCCTGCCGCATATTGGCCATGGAAGGTTTGGTCGATAACATTCTAGGCCACGTTAGCGCGCGCATCCCGGATCGGGCCGAGATGTGGATCCGTTGCCGCAGTGAGGACGAACAAGGAGTGCGTTACACCACCGAGGACGCCGTGCGTCGGGTCGACTTTGATGGCAAGGGCGCTCATTTGGAAGGGCGCTATCAGGTGCCGAATGAGCTTGCCATTCACGGTGAAATTTTTAAAAACCGCCCCACGGTCGGCTGCGTCATTCACGCCCATCCGAAGGAAGCGCTTATCTGCGGCATCACTGGATTAGAGCTCCGACCCATCTTCGGCGCCTTCAACATCCCGGCCATGCGCATGGCCCTCGACGGCATTCCGATTTTTGAGCGCTCGTACTTGGTCAATCGTGCCGAACTGGCAGCTCCGCTGATCGATGTTATGCGCGACAGAAACATTTGCCTGATGAAAGGCCATGGCATTACTGTCACTGGCAAGACGATCGAAGAGGCGACGGTGCGCGCGCTGAATTTTAATGCTCTGGCCAGAGCGACGCTCCAGGTGGCGCAGATTGGCAGAAAGGCTCCAGATGTCGCGTCCGAGGATGTCGAAAGACTGCCCGATCTTGGTTCTACGTTTAACGATCTGTGGGTGTGGCGTTACTACGTGAAAAAACTTCAGGAGGAGGATCGTCTATCATTTCGTCCGTAGTGCCATCGGCGCACTACGGACGGGTATGAGTTAAGCACTTTTTCAGAGCTAACAAGCCCGGATTAATCGTCACCGCGCTCCCAGTCTGCGTTACTTCGCCAATGGATCCGGGCGGAGCTGGAACTTCACGACTTTAGGTTTTGTGCCTTTGCCGCCTTCCATATGGAATGGTGTGCGAGTGCCAGTGGTCGCCCACAAGCCTCTGCCCTTCCAACCGCCTTTCGGGTCATCGATCCTGCCATCCATCCACTTGGCGTAAAACCCCAAAGGATACGGCACGTGAAGGTTGACGAATTTTCCATCCACTAAAGCCAACAGAGAATCGTTCAAATTGCCGGTGGCGATCGGCACGTCTTTGCCAAGACCGAAGGTGTCGAACTGGTCGACCCAGGTGTAGTAGCTTGCCTCGGCGCTGCCGGGCTCTTTCAAGCTCTCAAAATTCGGCCCGGGGAGTGTGTGAAGCGTCCATCCTTCGGGACAGTGCTTGCCAGTCGCAGTTGGGCCGTTGAGCACTTTGCACTTGCGCCGATCAAAGCTCGCCAGATGGCCGCTCGAGAGCGAAGACCAGACCACGCCGTTGCGGTCGATGTCCATGCCGCGGATGCCATAGGCGCCAGCATCGAGCGGCACCTCGTATAATTCAGCTAACGCGGTTTCCGACGGATTTGACCCTGGGTTGAGGCGCACGATGGAGCTGGGAAATCCCTGCGAGGATCCCCAAACCGAACCGTCGACCGGGCTCACGGCGACACCGTAGAAAGCCGCCGCGACGCGCTTGTCTTTCGTCGGATCGACGGGCTGATTGGGCTCGACCCATTCATCGCGTTTGCCGTTGCCGTTGGTGTCGAGAATCAGCGGCGTCCAGCCTTGCGACTTCTGCTCGTCGCCGGTTTCTTCGAACATTTTCCTGTTCAGCCAGCCGACGACACCGCCGGCGGGACCGCCGGCACTGGTCCAAAGCGTGTGATTGGCATCCTCCGCGAAAACCAGATGGTGGGTTGAAAAGCAGGTGCTGATCAGTGTGAACTTTTTGGTTTTTGGATCATACAGCGAAAGATGTCGGTTCGCGCTGTTGATGGGAAAAACTTTAGCCGACGGATGGTTCGAGCCCTTTTTGCAGAAATCCGGATTCTCCGGAGGACGAACCCGCGCCGTAAACCACACGCGCCCCTTTTCATCCATCATCGGATTATGCTGATTCGACTGGCTATCCCAGATCGGTTCCGCACCCCAATAAGGCGATGGCGTTAGCGGGTCCGTTTTCGCCGACGGCGTATTCGGATCGCGCACGGGGTGTTTGATCTCCCACGCTTTGTGATGTTTCGGGTCAAGCACCGGCACGAGATCCGTGCTCAACTCCGTCGAGCCGTAAATCGGCCCATTGCCATTGACGATCGGATTGCGCTTGTCGGTGGAGATCTCGTCGTGGAGATAAGCCTTGGGATTACTCCAATCCCACACGTCAATGACAATGTTGCGCTCCACACCCTGGGGCCGCGACGGTTTCAACTTCGGCAATTCGCCGGCAGCGATGCGGTCCGTCCAATCACCGTAGAGAGCCAAGGCGCGCTTCGAATCGACTCTGTCAATAGCATTCAGCATCGATGTCATGGCTTGGCCGGAAACGATGCGCCGCTGCCATGCATCGGCGGACGATTTGAATTCACCCAACTCTTTGGAGATCGTGCGCGTCGCTTTATTTCCGAGTTGGTGGCACGTATTGCAGCCGTTGGTCTTTACAACGTCGAGCCATTGCGCTTGGTGTTTTAGCTTTTCCGGCATGCCGTTGCCTTTGTCGCCAGTCCCGGGAAACTCGCGCTTGTCGGGAATCCTGAGCATCGAGTACCAGTAGATCGCGGGATAATATTGCGCTGCAGCGGCTTCGTTCGGCGCCACCACGGCTTTGAGATTTAGAGTCTTACCGGGACCAGCTTTTACTTTAGGGGAATCCACCAGACCATAACCGCGCACCCAGATGTTGTAATTGGCCTTCGGCAGATCCGGCAGCAAATAGCGTCCCTGATCGTCGGTAACGACAATCTTGGCGTACTTGGTCGGCAGATCGGTGGTCTCCGCAATCACCCAGACACCGGCTTCGGGACCGTTGGCGCTGGTCACCACGCCGCCGATGTCGTCGGTGTCGATGCGCACCGCCGCGCTTTGCTGGCTAGCCAATTGGACCGCCGACACCGCCAAGAACGCGGCAATGCCGACAGCCGTCGCAGCTAAGCGCAACAAATTTGTTTCTATCATGACTTGCTCCTTTCGACTGCGCCAACTTCAGGCGCGAGCGGGCGGACAGTAACTAACGGCGCAGTGAATTGTCAACATGAAGCTGTGCTATCGACTCGGAAAAAAATCCTTGAGCAAAGCGAGCAAGAATCGCAGAGCGGCGACCATAAACGGCGACACATCTTGGTTAACGAATAGCTGAAATCCACGACCTGTCACAGTTAGTTATGTTCGTGCTTTTACTTCGCCAACGGATCGGGTCGAAGCTGAAAGTGCACAACGATCGGCTTGGCGCCCTTGCCACCCTCTTTTAGCCACGGCGTGCGGTCGCCGCTCGTAGTCCACAATCCACGGCCCTTCCATCCTGCCTTCGGATCGTCGATGCGCCCGTCGAAACCTTTGGCGTAAAAGCCCATCGGATAGGGCACGCGCAATACAATCATCTTGCCGTCTTTCATCGCGATCAGACCGTCGTTCAAGTTACCCGTGGACATCGGAACGTCCTCGCCGAGTCCGAACGTGTTGTGCTGATCAACCCAAGTGTAGTAGCTCGCCTCTGCGCTATTATCACCGATGCCTTTGAAGCCGGGACCGGGATACTTGTAGAACGACCAGCCTTCGGGGCAGTGATCGCCGGTCGCCTTCGGTCCGTTGAGGGGGCCTTTACACTTGCGCCTATCGAAACTCCCGAGGTGACCGCTCGCTAGCGACACCCAGACGACGCCCTGGCGATCGATATCAGCGCCACGAATGCCGAAGCCCGGCATCGGCACGTTGTAGATCTCGGCGAGCGCCGTCTCCGGCGGATTGGTTCCCGGAGCGAGCCGCACGACGGCGCCGGGATTGCCTCTGAAGGAACCCCAGATCGAGCCGTCGACGGGACTCGGCATCACGGCGTAAAACCCCGCGACGATACGCTTGTCCTTGGTTGGATCGACCGGCTGGTTCGGCTCAACGTAATCATCGCGTTTGCCGTTGCCGTTGGTATCGAGAATGAGCGGTGTCCAGCCCTGGGATTTTGCGATATCACCCGTCTCGTCGAGCATCTTAGTGTTGATCCAGCCCACCACTGGGCCGCCGCCGCTCGTCCATAGCGTTTCGTTGGCGTCGTAGCCGAACTGTAAATGATGCGTCCCGAAGCAGGTATCGACGTATGTGTACTGCCCGGTCTTGGGATCGAGCATCGTCAGCTGACGGTTCGTCCGTTCCATCGGGAATAGCTTGGCGGAAGTATGAGTCGAACCCTTCTTGCAGAATTCCGGATTATTGGCGTCGCGGAACCTCGCCGCAAACCAAACCCGTCCCTTCTTGTCGATCATGGCGTTATGATTATTGACCTTGGTGTCCCAAATTTTTTCCTGACCCCAGTAAGGCGACGGCTGCATAACTTTGTCGCTTGCCGCATGGCCCGGCCCGAGCGCCTCCGGTGTGTTCGGATCTCTGATTGGCGCCGTTAAGTTCCAGGTGGCGTGCTTTTTCGGATCGAGGACCGGGATGAGGTCGGTGCTGTACTCTGGTGACCCAAACAGGGGGCCGTAGGCATTCACTGTCGGGTCGCGTCGATCCGAGGCGATCAGATCGTGAAGGTATTTCTTGTCATTGAGCCAATCCCAGGTGGTGACGACAATGTTGCGCTCGACCCCTTGGGGCCGCGCGGGCTTCGTATGCGGCAGCTCGCCTTTGGCGATGCGATCCGTCCAGTCTGCATAGTAGCGGATGGGGGCGCCACCGAGTTCCTTCATGAGCGTGTTGAACATGGATTCGCCGGATTGGCCGGACTGGATGCGGCGGAACCATGCTTCCTCGGACGTAGCGAACTTGCCGAGCGGGTGCGGAACATTTTCGGGGAAAGTGCGCGTGGAAAGCTGGCCCAACTGATGGCAGCCGATGCAGCCGTTATTCTTCATCGAATTGAGCCAGTCGGTCTGAGCTATTTTTTCGGGAATCTTGCCCTTGCTGCCAAATTCTCCTTTATCGGGGATCTTGAGCATCGAGTACCAGTAAATCGCGGGATAATATCGCGCCGCGGCTGCGTCGTTCGGCGCCACCACCGCTTTCAAATTGAGATTCTTACCCGGCATGGCTTGAACCTTGGGCGAATCAACTAGCCCGTAACCGCGCACCCATACGCTGTAATTGGCTTTCGGTAGATCGGGAATCACGTAGCGCCCTTGATCGTCGGTGACCACCATCTTTGCGAATCGGGTGGGCAAGTCGCTGGTTTCTGCGATCACCCAGACGCCGGCTTCAGGACCGTTCGCGCTCGTCACCACGCCGCCGATGTCGTCGTTGTCGATGCGCACCGCCGCGCCTTGAATTGGTTGACTGCCTAACTGGACCGGCTGCATGGTCAATACGGAAGCGATACCGACTACGGCAATGCCGAAGTACAACAGTCTTGTTGTTCTCATGTTCCGCTCCTTTCGAAACTTCTCGGACACAGCTCAGGGACTACGTTAGCCAGTGCATTTATACAATACTCATCGATCCGAGAGCAAAAACTAGCGCCCTTAATTCGAAGACAGTTGAGCCGACTCATGCGGCCACTATCTCGCCTCTTTAGGAATTGTCAATGTGATTCGGTGGCTCTGGTCGGCCCGGCAGCCATGCGGTCGGCTCCGACACTGCTGTTTAGCACTCTTCCGGCACCCAGACTCGCCGGGAATCGGCTATGATTCCGCTTGACGCGAAAAACAGGCTGGTGGTAATT
Source organism: Verrucomicrobiia bacterium (assembly GCA_035637295.1). Lineage (GTDB taxonomy): Bacteria > Desulfobacterota > Binatia > UBA9968 > UBA9968 > DP-20. The sequence continues at coordinate 35,264 of DASPXM010000096.1, read as the reverse complement.
CTCACGCAGCTTCGCCCCTGGATCCTGGTTCGCCAAAGAGTCTTTCACATTAGCTGCAAGGAGGATTCATATGCGGGACTACAAATCACTGGCCTTCGTTATCGCCGCGATGACCCTACTATCAGCGTCGTCAGCGGAAATTGGCGCCAATGGCTCGCCGCCCTTCGCATTGACCGGCCAGGTCAGCTCGCAGAAAGAAGGCCTGATGGAAGGTGTCGTGATCGGCGTTAAGAAGGACGGCTCGACTATCACCGTCAACGTCGTAAGCGACGACAAGGGACGCTTCAGCGTTCCCGCTGCCAAACTCGAGCCCGGCCGATACACTCTAAAGATTCGCGCCGCGGGTTACGATCTCGATGGCCCCAAGACCGTCGATGTAGTCGCGGGGAAAGCCACGACGGCCAACCTCAAACTGAAGCCGACCGAGAATCTCTCCGCTCAGTTGAGCGACGCGGAATGGCTTCTGAGCATTCCGGGCACAGATCAACAAAAGAATTTTCTCTTAAGCTGTAACGGCTGTCACACGATCGAGCGCATCGTGAAAGCCAATAAAGGCGCCGAAGAATGGGTCCAGGTGTTTCGCAGAATGTCGATGTACGCGCCCGGCAGTAGCCCGCTCAGGCCACAGATGACCGTCGGCGGCGTGCAGCGCGATCGCACCCGCGGCGTCGATCCGCTGGCGATCGGCGAATGGCTCGCGAGCGTCAATGCCAGTTATAATTCCAAGCAGAGTTTTCCACTCAAAACCTTGCCTCGGCCCAAAGGCAAAGCCACACGCACGATCATCACCGAATATGACTTACCGAGAAAGTTGGCCATGCCGCACGATGTCGTCGTCGACTCCGATGGAACCGCGTGGTACTCGGATTTCGGCGAGCAGTTCATCGGCAGGATCGATCCCAAGACGGGGAAGGTCACGGATTTTCCAATTCCCGAACTGAAAAAAGGATGGCCCCTCGGCACCCTCGATCTGCAACTGGATAAGGAACAGAATCTTTGGGTGTCATTGATGTACCAGGGCGGGATCGCAAAGTTCGACCGTAAGACGGAGAAATTCCAGATCTATCCCGTGCCCAAAGAGTGGCAAGGTAATCACACGCAGCAATCGATGGTCAGTCCGTCGAATTCACACGTCGATGGTAAAGTCTGGACGAATAACCAGGATACTCACGCGATCTATCGGTTGGATATCGCCACCGGCCAGTACGAAAACCTCGGCGAGTTTAAAATTCCCGGTGCTGACCGGACGCTCAACGCCTACGGCATCCCATCGGACAGTCAGAACAACCTTTACCTGCTCGAGTTTGGCTCTAACAATATCGGCAGGATCGATGCGAAAACGAAAGAATTCAAAGTGTACTCGACGGTAACACAGGGATCACGCCCCCGCCGCGGCAGATTCGACACCCAAGACCGGCTCTGGTTCGCCGAATACGGCGCCAACGGCGTCGGCATGCTCGATCCAAAGACGGGAGAGATTCAAGAATGGAAGCTACCGACTCCGTGGAGCGCTCCTTATCACGTCGTACCGGATAAGAACGGCGAAGTCTGGGCCGGGTCGATGTGGACCGATCGGGTCACGCGTCTTGATCCCAAAACCAGTCAATTCACCGATTATCTTCTCCCCAGGGAAACAAATATTCGACGCGTTTTTATCGACAATTCGACTTCGCCAGTCACTTTCTGGGTGGGCAGCAACCACGGCGCATCGGTGCTTAAACTGGAGCCCCTCGACTAACTTTTCCTCTCCGTCCACCAGAACTCGAAGGCCCGACTCGAAGGAGCTCGGGCCTTTTTTTGTTCAGGATTCGTTACGGCTGTATGATTCACAGCCTACCGGAAGGACTTCAGGTCAGTGAAACACATTTGTCGCATACTGCTGCGAATTTTGTAACCTGGATGATCAAAAGAGCACCGGCGGTAGTATTCCCAGAAGATAAAACCCCATTTATAGCCATGTTAGCCACCAGAAAGTCTTCGCTACAGGGAAGATTTCTTTGGCATATTGGTTGCAACCAAGAAATCAAGGTCCGACTCGACCATTGCCGCCGATGATAAGATACCTCGCCAACCGTCGATGCCCCAAGTGCCGGTGCAGCTTCATTGTGATGCTCCTGACTTTCAGTTCGACGATAGGCACGATCACTGGCTTCTGCGGTCATTGCGATCACTCCATCAAGTGGCAATTAATCCAGGGTAGTGCTTCGAGAGACTCAAACTGTAATGTTCGCAACCAAACGTTTTCACCGATCGTTTTGGCAAGCGACCAGGCAACAAATTAAAATTAGAGGTGCCCGCTCATGACTGAACCAGAACACGTGTTGTGGATGTCTGTACTGACTCAAGCGTTGCAAGATCTTTCTGGACCGGACCTTCTCGCGAAGCCGGCGCGCGCTTGGTTGTCCTCGAGCAATACGTCTCTCGGAAGCCTAATTTGGATCTGCGACCAGCTCGGTTTAGATTCCGACGCCGTCCGGCAAAATGTGCTCAGACGGCCGGTATCAGAGCTATGCGGCTCATTGAAAAATCGATCGCGCGCAACGGAACAAGCGGCTTAATTGGCAAAAACAACGCTCGGAATCGTTCCGGTATCTGGATAAAAACGCTGATCATCGAAATATCCAAATTCCTCCATCCGCATTTGCATTTTTTCCGATCAGGACGAAGGTCTTTTCAGAGCCTGGCGCTAGGTCGTTCAATCTTATCTTCCAAGTTTCGATGAATTGCTCGGCGCGAGTCGCTCGAGCGCAGCTTGGTACGGAAACCGATATGATCACCGAGCGTGTGAGAGTGTCGGACCTGCGCCCTGTGTCCTTTCGTGGATCGCCTGGTCATCTGTTCTTTTCCATGCGAAGCAAGAGACCCCTTTTCTGGATGTAGACTTGCTTGCAGTCACGTCGCTTGGCAAGCTCGCCGATCAAGCGCACGAGTGGCTGGTTCGCTCGTAAATATTCTTTCGGCGCTCCGGCGGCAAGCATAGCTTTGACCGCTGCTTCACCGGCGATGACACGGAGCACCAACTCCTCGTCGGAAACTCCGGGCGCAGCGAATTTTTGCCGCACTTCCTCGAGCGTCAGGTCCGGAGGCGTCCACCCTTTCCATTCCGTGGCACGGGGCCGGTTGAGAATTTTATCCCTGACGTTTGGATCCATTACCAGAGGAGCTTCTTTGCCCCAGTGTCCGAGGGCGTATTGGATAACCTGATCCGTCACTTCCTTGTAGCGCTCGCCGGTTATAACGTTGAACGCCGCCTGGCTGCCGACGAATTGCGCCAGCGGCGTAACCATGATCGGATAACCGAACTCGGCGCGCACTCGGCCCGCCTCCTCCAACGTGTCCTGCAAACGATTTTCCATTCCCACCGTGCGCAGCTGGTGGCCCAAATTGGAGATCATGCCGCCGGGAATTTGGTGGAGATACTGAGCATGATCGTATTCCCGTTGCGCGCCGATCGGATGACCTTCTCGTCTGGCGATGGAGGTGAAATGTTTTTCAACGGCTTTTACCGCGTCGAGATCGATCACCGATGTGTAGCCGAGCGCCCGCGCATTAGACGCAACGTTCAAAATCGACGGCTGGGAAGAACCGTTGGCGAGCGGCGGAATCGCTGTGTGAAGAATATCGACGCCGAGCTTGATCGCTTCGAGATAGTTGAACGGCGCCAGGCCGTTGTTGCAGTGGGCGTGAAACTCCAGCGGCACCTCGCCGATATTCTTCTTGATCACGGGAATCAGCGCGCGAGTGCGCTCGGGCGTCAGTAGCCCTCCCACGTCTTTGAAACAAATGCGATAGGGCTTGATCGCTGCCGCTTCGCGCGCCTTTTGCGCATAGTAATTGTCGGTGTGGCGTGGCGACACGGAATAAATGATATTTATAACCACGCCCATGCCGAGCCTGCGCAACTCTTCGTTCTCGATTGCTGCCGCCTCGTAGTCATTCCATGGATCGGATGAGCGCGTGAGCGTGATGCCGTGAGCGACCATCCGCTCGATCATCAGCTTGCGCACCGAGCGTGGCACTTTTTCGAATCCGGAAGCCAGCCCGCCGTGATAGCGCAGTCGCGTGTTGTGGAATTTTTGCGCTCCGAGTCTGATCCAGTCGAAGGGATTTTCCTTGTGCTCGCGCACGTATTTTATGAAGCCGGCGAAGCCGAAGAATTCCATTGACTGAAAACCGCATCGATCCATCTGCTCGGCAATGGCGAGCATGGCTCCGGTTTTCATGCCGAGTGCCCAGAGGCTTAATTGACCGTCGCGCAGCGTTGTATCGACGATGTGAATTTCGTTTTTGCTCGACATCAATGCCAACTTGGGCTCATGACAACGTCGTCATTTACCGTGGCGCTCTTCCAGCGTTTGTATGACGGCGAAAGCCAGTGCAACCGTCGTAACGTCGACTCGGTCGTCGAGCAGGAAATGGTCGCGGCCAAGTTCGGCAAGCGTCACCGCGTTGGGCGCAATCAGATCGGACAACAACGATAATCCATCATTGGGGCCGTAGGCGCGCAGTTGCGCGTAGCCGCCGCGGGCCAACATGGAAATGCTTCCTGTAAGCGGGATACCGATATAGTTCACGATCAGCACGTGTCCGGGGATATGGAAACCATTAAAGCGCTGACGGCTTCGTTGCGTGCTGAGGCTCTCCACGCCCGAGACATCGACGCGGCCGACCAGTTCTTCCACTTGCAAGAGGCGGTTGTCCGCTAGCGGACTGCCGTGCAACGTTCCAGCAATATTCACCCAAGCCGCGACGCGACGAGAATCGTTCGGTCCCAGCCGCGTCAATGCTAAAGCAACTTCAGGTCCGGACTTACTCACGCTGACCACGATCATGCGACGACCGGTTTGTCCACGCGCGCGAATCGCCGCGGCGACCAGATCGGCGTTCGCTTCGATGGCACCATCTTCAACTGTTTCGACGAAATAATGGGCAAGACCGACACGTCTCAACGCCGCACGCGGCAAGGCAAGATCGGCGCCGGTGACCGGATGCCGTCGATAGAGATAGCCGGGAACCAACACCACTTCGTAGTTGGCGGCCCCGACAGGCAAGCTAATGTCACCTTGGGGAAAACCTTTGTTTACATTGTCTCGCACTCGGTTGAAGGCGACGCGAAATTCACGATTGCTGGAAATACGCGCGACACGATCGGCGAAAAACAAAGCCGCGAAATCGACCGAAAAATCGTCGCTCAGTCGTTTGAGACGGTCGCGATCGGGCAGCCCGTTCAGCGATTCGCTGGAAACCTGATCAATGCGCTCATCGACGATGGTGTTACTGCGTTTGCCGGCAAGGTAGTCGGCAAGATAGTAACGCGCGACTTCGGAATCGACACGGGTCTCGATCGTCTGACCGCCCACGGTGCCGCGCACCGGTATGCCCGCGCACGCCGCGAGAAAGACGATGGCGATCAGCCAGGCAATGGCCTGGGATAGAACAGAGATCATCTAAGCAAGTGTGTTTGCGAATTTACACTTCGCGGATCGGCGGACTGGCTGCCGGCGAGTTGCTCATCGCCATCCAAGATGCCGTCCAAATCACGATCCAGCGCGCTGCGAAAACCATCGCCCGGAGGCACGCAAGTGAAGGTAATCGGTTCACCGCTTTTTCGGTAGCGACCCAACAACGCGTCTAGATCGAGCGACGTTTCGTCGCGTCGGTCGCCGTGAAATTTTCCACCGCGATACAACCAACCTCGCAGCGCTTGGCCTTGCCAACCTCTCGCCGTCAATTCGCAGTCGCCGGCTGAAGATCGATTCATTAGCAAATCGATTAGCTGTCGCTCTTCTTGCTGGAGTTCGGCACCGATGGTCAATTGCTTGCCTACTGTGGGCGCCATGCCTGTGTCAAAAGCCATGACGTAGTGGTGAAGTTGGCGGCGTATGATATCTTTTTCCTCTTCGCTCTTTCCGGGAAAAAGGAATCCGTCCATGCGTAGAAAGTTCGCGACGGTATCAAAGGTGCCGTCATGGATCAGACCGAAACCGGATACCTGCGGGCCCGAGGTATTGAACCGCCCGATTTTATCGTACACGTTGCGTAGGTGCGCAGCCTTCATGTCGCGTCCGACTTGGGTATGCTCGAAGTTGACCAGCCGGTTGGTACCCAAGGGAAGTTTGTGGCAGCCGACGCAATTTTCTATTCCCGCCGCCGAACGGAAGGGGCCGGTAAAGAAATTAAATCCCGCTTCTTGCTCCGCGTCCATGCGCCGATCAAGGCGTTGATTGGGATTGGGCGGATAGCGCAAAGTCAGGACGAAGCGTGCAAAAGCCTCCATAGAAGCGTCCGGGATCGGCCCAGACCGGCCGAGTAAATCGACAAACGCCGGATTAAACTCTTTGAAGCTCGGCACGTCCTGTCCGGGAGCGTGAGCAATTCCAAAGCGATCGCCGCGCCAATGAAACGGCGCCGTGCCGGCCAATCCTCGCAAACTCTGCGTCACCATCGGACCTTTGAGCGGATGGAGAGCCTGCCGCGGTTCCAGAAGTCCGATGTTTCTCAGCGCAACGGGATAATCTAAGCGTTGACCGACGGGATCACCCAAGTCCCAAGCTAAGCCATCTATGTCACCGAACACATGACAGGTCGCGCACGAAAGATCGCCGTAACGCGAAGTCAAAGCAGCATTGTAGAAAAACGGCCTTCCTTGTTTCACCACGCCGGGCGTGGGGTCGTGACGAAGTGGTACGGTCGCGGTGGTTTGCCGTTTGTGCAAATCCACCACCGAGAGCGTCGCTTCCAGATGATTCAGGACGTAGAGCCGCTGGCGGCGTGCATCGAGCACGAGTCCCCCCGGACCAAAACCGACGGCGATGCGATCCACGACCTTGCCGGTTGGGTCGAGCACAGCCACTTTTCCTGAACCGAACGCAGCGACATAGGCTTCTTTGCCGTCAGGCTGAAATACCAAGTCCAGAGGTTGCGCCAGGCTGCGCCGGCGTGACTCAGCCGCATCGGCGATTGATGAATGATCGACATGGGGGTTGAGATTTACAGCCAGGACACGGTAACCACCGCCAGTGAGCGGAAGAATTCGAGTGACTCGGTTCTCGGCGAATTTACCCTGCAAACGAGATTCATGGGGAATGAAGTTGAATGCTTCCGTATTCGAAACCCAAACCTCTCCACTCTCAGGTTGCACGGCTACGTTAAACAGTACGGTGCCAACGTTGCTGATGCTTGCGGCGACTCTCGGTTCGTTCGCGGCGGCATCGATTACGAACAGGTCGTAATCCGGCAATTCAAACGGAATAGCCGAGCTCCAATCTCGATCCGCAGAATCGCGCCAGCCGTCCTCGGCGCGCCTGACGATCGGACCTTGTTTCGGAACGGCTGAATACGGAACGTCGGTTATATAAACTTGTCGCGCCCGCCCCAGGCGTACCGCGGCTTCGCCCGACACGGTGGTCGTGCCGTTGCCTGAAAGAAATACAGCGGCATACACGTAGCGACCATCGGTTGAAGCAGCAAGGCCGCGCGGTTTGGCGCCGAACAGCGTCAAAACTTTTGCCGGCGCCTGAGGACGAGTACCGTCGAATATCCAAACCTGCGCTCGGCCGATTCCAGGAGTGAGAGTCTGATCGCGCTTTGCCGTCGCCACAAAAACCCGATCATGCTTCGGGCCTGCGATCACGATCCCCCTCGGCTCGTCACCCACTTGCAACGTGTGAATCACTCGCGGCTGACTAGGATTACTGACGTCCACCACGCTCACCGAATCGGAAAGATGATTGACGATCCAAGCCTTGTTACCTCGGATCACGATGGCCACCGGACGCAAGCCGACGGTGGTTTCGCCCACGGAGCGCAAGATTTGCCCTTGTGCGTCGAATATTTCTAAACGATCATCGGCAGTGTTGAGGGTGTACAAGTAGCGGCCGTCTCCCGACAGTGCCAGCGGGCGCACCGGCTCGGTTTCGAAGTTGGTAAATCCATCGGAACGAATGGAAACCACTGGCGTCGGCAGAACTCCGCTGTCGGTTGGGTTGAAAGTGCACGCAGAAAGCAGGATCAGAAGCAGGGGCACGAAGGCGGGAAACAAGCCGGTTTTCCCATTGGCGGTCATCTTGGTCGAGCGTTATCATAGTTTTGCTGTCGCCGTCGAGCACCGGAAACGATCCTCCACTCCGCCGCGATGCCGAACGATATTGTGATCCTCGCAGACGAAAAGGACCGATTCGAATCGACAGAGTAAAGTAGAAAGAATTAGCGACGAGAAATCAGTGATGCGGCGCGGTTCCCAATTTGCCGCGATCGCCCCCTAGCTCCCGTTCAACGATGTCCTGTCGCTCTTGCCTCTGGTTGGACAGCTGCAACCAGTATTCATGGAGCTCCGCGAGTTTCCAATTTTTCGTGATTCGGAGATGAGCGGCGGTTTCGTAATCGAACGAAATCGAATCTTGCTGTTTGCAGGCGCTTATAAAGCGGCCCGATTTCGCGTCGATGTACTCACCCACCATTCGAAGAATTTGAGATATCTTGTTTGGGTTGGGGACACCCGCCGACTCTTCACTCCGTTTTGTTTCCCCTTCGCACTCCAACCGACGGAGACCTTCAGGGGTAAACAACACTCGAAGGATATTCGACGTAGAGCCAACGGCGTTGTGGTGGGAGATTCTATCGGCAATGATATGCCAGGCGTTTTGAAACGTGACTTTCATACCGCGTTGCGTCGACCGGTTCGCAACCGCTCCCGGTGATAGCGCTCGCGGCGTGCCGAGAGCTAAATAGCCGTCGCCTTCCACCCGTAGCTCGAAATTCTCGACGTCCAGGGATTCCAGGCCCTGGCCGACCGCGCGAAGCACCTCCCCGAAGGAAGCATTCTGCTTGGTCATCTTCGGCGAATCCTTTGGCGAACCCATGAGCCCAAAATAACGCAAAAAACATACCCCGACCGCTCGGAAACATCGCGGGAAATCTTTCGCACATTTTAGTACTTGTGCGAAGTTTACGGCTAAGTCAGCGATTGCAATTTCGTGCCAGGTTTGTTCAGGTCAAGAATAAGTGGTCCGCGTCTTAAATATTCGCGGCGGAAAATCCAGAGTCGATCGCACGCCGGCTCGCCTTGAAGCTAGGAATTGATGGTCTGCTTTACGATCATGGCAATTCGTTCGACGTAATTGAATTTCACATCCGGCTCGCAAGGAAGCTCGATCAAATCAGCCCAAACCCGTTCTGAATAAGGAAGACGATCCCAAACACACATGCCGAAACTACCCAGGAGATGAATTGGCAAATAGCTGCCTTGAATTTCGTATCCCGCACGACCGAGGACCTTAATTATGTCTGACGCCAAGTCTCGACCGCGGCGCCTCGGCAAAACCCGCACCACCTGCGTCAGACACGCTGAGCCGGGTCGGTGGGGTATCAGTTCTAACCGCCCCTCGCCGCCCAGCAATTTTTGATAAGCGCGAACGCGCTCGCGCCGCGCCGCAATATTCTCGCGCAGTGTTTGCATCAGACTGCAAGCGACCGCCGCATTGAGGTTTGCCATCAATTCACGCCCATAGCGTGAGAGCGAAGCCAGATCTCCGTGGGAACCGTCGCGAGATAACGTGGCCTTTAGAGGCCGTGTCCAACGCCGCCAGCGACGCCAGATCAGCGTCGCTAAAAACCTCCGAAGCGTCGACACGAGCGCCGGACGCGCCAAATCGATCATCAAATCACTGTGCAAGAACTTATCGTGACGAGATACGACTGCACCGCCGCCTAAACCAAAACAAACCTTCTCCCCACCAAAACTCAGAATCCCCACCTCGCCAAAGCTGCCTAGCGGTCGCCCATCGAGCGTCGCGCCCAATGCTTGCGCCGCGTCGTCGATGATGCGGACATTCTTGCCGCGAACGAGCTCGATAATTGCGCTGATATCGGCGGGGTTACCAAACAGGTGCGGCACGATGATCGCCCTGGTATTCTGAGTCAGTACGGCGCCGACAGTCTCAGCGGTAAGATTTAGCTCCTCACCTGCGTCTGCTAGGACGGGCGTGGCGCCAACTGACAAAACTGGAGCAACCACGGCGCTGCAACAAAAAGTCGGAATCACCACTTCGTCGCCTCGCCTCACGTCGCACGCGCGCAAGGCGATCTCGAGAGCCAAACTTCCCGAGCCACAGAGAGCCGCGTCTTTGACTCCAAGTCCCTCGATCACAAGGGATCTGAGATTGTGAAGATCCGCGCCATTGATGACGCTGCCCGAACAAAATGACTGGAGGATTCGTCGATAAGTCCCGCGGTTCCAGTAAGGCACGGCGAGTGGTACGCGGTAAAACTGGCTGGCTAGGTTCACGACCTCCGACCTTTATACGATCTTACTTCCCTGGAAACTCGGACAGCACGGTCAGATCCCTTAACGATGATGAGCGATTGGAATATTGGAATTATGGAACACTGGAAACTATCACGCCAATATTCCAGCATTCCATTTTTCCAATATTCCAACCCTCCTGGGTTTCATTTTTTCGCTCCCGCTTCTTTTGCATGCGGTCCGCCACCCGCCTCATGAATCCCACAGGTGAGTCCGTCTTGTACTTAACATCGAGAGTTATACAATTTAATGAATAGCAAATGCGCAAGCTTAGCTCGCATCGCGGTGTCAACTTCGTATTGCAGCTTGGAACACCATTTTGATTGTTCAACCGGAGGAAATTCATGAACACGATCTCTGATCCTAACGACGACCCGATGCAGCCGCGAACAAGGCTATTTCGCGCATGGATTATAGCCTCTTTGATTGTCCTATTTGCACTCGAAAATAGCGGTTGCAGTACCGCAAACCCGCCGACCGAGATCTTGTCGAGGGCGGAAATGGATCTGCGCGCGGCGAGCGAGGCTAGAGCCGACGAATTTGCTCCTATGGATTTACAGAGCGCCAGGGAAAAAATCGAGGGATCCAAGAAAGCCATAGCTGCCAAGAGATATGAAGACGCCCGCCGCCTCGCCGAAAGCGCTCAAGTAGAAGCCGAACTGGCAACCGCGAAGGCCGAAGCGGAGCTTACGCGCCGGGCCGCGGACGATCTCCGCAGACGGCTTGACACTCTTCGAGCAGAAACCGAACGCGGCTCAATACCACCTTCATCGCCCGCGTCTGCCAAGGAATAGTTTATGAAGCTCAACGTCTTTCTCGGCCGAAGGACTGTTAACATGGCGCTCTCGTTAATGGCTTTTTTGTCCATAGGATGCGGAGCGGTGCAAAATCCGGCCCTAGAGCGGGCGCGCGACGCCTATAACCGGGCCCGGCAAGATCGCGAAATCGCCGGGCGCGCTGGCGTGGCGCTGGACAAGGCGCGACTAACTCTGGAACAAGCGGAGCGCGTGTGGACGGAGGAGAAGGATGTCATAGAAGTGGAGCATCTCGCCGAGAAAAGAATCGAAATAGCGCGGGCGACCGCAAGACGGAGGTTGGCGGCAGATGACATCCAGCAACTCAATCCGCAGCGCGAATAAATTCTCTCCGCGCTTCAGTCTGTTCTCTCCATCTGTTCAGCAACACCAAAGTGATAGAGTTTGAAGAGCTCTAAAGCATCGTCGGCCGCTTTTAACGCGCTCTTTTGATCGCGGACATATTTCGACAAAAGGGGCACGAACAGATCCCCGTGCTTCTCGTCCGCCACGGTGTGAGTCGCAAAGTTGGGCATTTCCTCCCATTTGTAACCGAAGTCGCGAATCCATCTTAATCCGTCTCGACGCGACAAGCCCCCGCCTTGGTCCATCAAGCGGCGGTCGTCGTTTACCCATTCGGTCGCCATCATGGCGATCAGCCCATCTTGCCAGGCGCCTTCCCTGGCGATCCACTTCCAACCGTAGAAGGTCGCCATGCTGGTCCGCAATGGTTGGACTTTGGCGAAGTCGTCTCCCGTCAAACCGATTAACGCTCCCTGGCGAACGAGCAGATCATAATGACCTTTGGAGCTGTATTCATCTTCTACGAGCTCGTCGTACTCGTGTTCCATCAAGCGCCGGCGGATCTCCGGCGCGTCGCAATTAGCGATCAGATTCGCCCAACAATCGCGGCGACAACTAACAAAGAGACTCAATTGCAATAGCGCAATGCGCGCCCGACTGCTGGTCATCTTCACGTTGAAATAGCGGTCCATTTCCGCCGCAGCCATGGTTGCGTGAACTCTTTGAGCGATCGCCTCTTCCCACTGCCTAATCTCGTCGGTGGCAGATTTCATGATCGCACCTGGGCTTTGAGCGAAAGATTGCTGGGGTGGCTCGCGCTGTCGAGTTTGATTCCGCCGTCGTTTACAGCCTGTTGAATGCGCTGCCATTCGTCTCGATAACCTTGCGTGTGACCGCGAAAGTGCGGCATCACGTAACGTGCAAAGAGCTCGTAGGATCGGCGCAGCTTCTCAGTGCCAGTCCATTCGTGGGTGGTCAGCAATAGACCGCCGAAGCCGCCGGTTTCGGCCTGCATGCGTTCGATTTGCGCGATGGCATCATCCGGCGTGCCGATGATCCAGTCGCGCCGGTCGGCGCCGGAGCGCGGCGTGATCTCCTGTGCGGGCTGGCCGGGGTAAGATTCATAGGGTGCCTTGAGCCCGATGGCAAAGAAATATTCTATATCGCGGCGAATGCTTTCTTCGACATCGCGCCACGCCTCTTCCCGGCTATCGGCAAGATAAATGCAAGTCGCGATGCGCCAGTTATCCCGTGAGGTTTGCGTTCCGTGCTTGGCAGCGATCGCTTCGACGGTATTCCACTGTTCCGCCTTGGATTGATTATTGCGCTTGTTTTTCCCTGCCGGCGAAAGAAAGAGCATGCCGTACTTGCCTGCAAGCTCCAGGCTGATCGAATTGCCCGACGACGCTATGGCCAAAGGCATGCGCGGCTGCTGATAGGAGCGCAGCTGCAAGCGCATCTGCTTCAATTGCCAAAAGCGTCCGTCGTAGTCGATCGGATCGGGCGATTCGAGCAGGCGAATGATGATGTCCACCGACTCAGCCATCATCGGGTGGAGTTTATCATCGGCAACGTTGAAGAGTTTCTTGTCGGTGATCAAATTGCACGGGCCGATGCCGAGAGTCACGCGGCCGCGCGTGAGGTGATCGAGAAAAGCCATGCGCTCGGCAACATGGAACGGATGATGAAACGGCAAACTGATTACCGAAGTGCCGAGGCGAATGCGATGCGCATGGGCGGAGGCTTTTGCGAGAACCATCTCGGGCGCAGGCATGGTTTCCCAGCCACCGGAATGATGCTCGCCGATAAAAAACTCGTCGAAGTCGAGCTCATCGGCATAACGGATCAACGCGGTATCTCGGTCGAAAGCCAACGCCGGATTCTCCGTCGGGCAGTGTAACGGCATCATGAAAATAGAAAACTTCATAGTCCGTCCCTCATCGGAGGTTAAGCTTGATACTTTCGCAAAGCCTTTTGCTCAAACGCTCGCGGTCATTTTGACTATCTGTACGACAGAACCGGGGCCACGGGCAACCGGGCTCGGAGCCGGCCAGTGGCCCACTTACGGGGTTCAGCACCTAAATCGCACACACAAAGGTTTTTCGCTCTGCATGACCCTTGGTTGAAGAATGTAATCCTGAACGAAGTGAAGGATCTGCGTTTAAAATACGCGTCGTAATGGCGAGGTAAAACTTCCGGTTGCTTCGAGTGACAGAAAACGAGGTCGCGCCAAGAATTACCGGAATATAGCCACGCCGCCGACGCCGGACTTGTTGGCGGAGAGACGAACAGCCTCAGCTTCCGACAATCGCTTTTACCTTTGACTGAACTTCGCTACCTTTCTCTTTCATCAGCGGCAGATAGGCAGCATTAAGCCATTTCTCAAGCGCCTCTACATACGCGCGCCGCTCGCGCAAACGATCGTACCAGGTAGGAATGTGCGGGCGCCTGTCCCACAGAAACTGCATTTGAAGATGGTCGAGCCGGGTGATGTACGGCGCGTAGCCGATATCAGCAAGCGAAAACTCCCTCCCGGCAAGCCAAGGCGAATCTGTCAAAGCCTCTTCCATATCGGCGAGCAATTTGTCGAAACGCTTGACTGCCCCAGCGAAGAAGCGCGATTCGACTCCCTTGGTGATATTTTCCCAGCTTCGCTCGCGCTTGACCGGATCCGGCATTTTTTTGTGAAATGCCTCGAGCGCTTCCATGCCCCGTGCCAGCTTTTGATACCGAAAAGCGATGGCCGAGCTGACGACGCTGGTTGCCGCATGCACGCCTTCATCCAGCTGTTTGGTCCACAGCCGCATGCACGCCCGGCCGACGGCATCCGTCGGCCGAAGCCTCGGCTCGGCATAAGCATCGTCGAGATATTCGCAGATGACCGTGGACTCGATGATGACCATACCCTTGTCCACAAGGGTTGGTACGACCGCATTTGGATTGAGCTTTAAGTATTCCGGTTTCTGCTGATCGCCGGCGCGAAGATTTAAATGATGGCCTTCCCAGGGGAGTTTCTTTTCAGCGAGCGCAAAGCGCACCTTCTGCGCGCAAACTGACATGTCGTTGTGGTAAAGCTCGATCATTGCCTGCACCTCCTGATGGTCTGTCGATCCGACCCACTCAATCGAATCGTGCGGTTTCAGTATACTCGCTGAAATTCACCGCCTTCCCCAAAGCTCTTCGCTGGCCAGCCGCGCGCCTTCTGCCATCGCTTTGAACTTGGCCCATACGACGGTCGGGTGAATCTCCGGCTCCGCGGGGGCCTGTGAGGAGAACCCGCAGTCGCTCCCGGCGATGATGTTCTCGCGCCCCACGATCCCGGCGAACTGGAGAAGACGCTCGGCTACGAGCTCCGGGTGCTCGCAGATATTACTGCAATGAGTGATCACCCTCGGGATCAGGATTTTCCCTTCTGGGAGCTTGACGCTCTGCCAGACGCGCCACTCGTGCTCGTGCCGAGGGTTGGCAGCTTCGAACGAGTAAGCGCCGGCATTGACCCTCAGCATGATGGCGACGATATCCGTCAAGGCCATGTCATGGACGCGGGGACCGATATTGATGCCGTAGCAAGTGTGAAAACGCACTTTCTCCGGCGGGATGTCTCTCAGCGCGTAATTCAGCGCCTCGACACGCAACTCCGCCCATTTGCGGCATTGCTCGACGGTCGAGCCTGGATTCGAGTTGTAATAGGTCACCAGCCGTGGATCGTCTACCTGCAGTAGGAATCCCGCGGTGACGATGGCGTTGTACTCCTCTCGCATGGCATCGGCGATCGCGTAGAGGTATGCCTCCTCCGTAGGATAATACTCATTCTTACTTACGCTGCGCCTCGACATTCGCGGGCCAGGTGGCATGAAGGCTTCTTCTGCGTTCACCCCTTTTAGAGCGGCCTTGACGTTCTCGGTGTCCCTTTGGAGCGCTTGCTGTCCTTTGTATGCGATGGGCCCCGTGCATGCGAGACTCGTCGGCGTGCCAATGGACGCGCCCGCGCCATCGGGAATACCACCCCGTAGTACTCCGGGAAATCCATGACCTCTCTCGACCCCACCCACGGGCTCGCCCCGCGGCGCTGTCGCTCGCGGCTCGTAGCCTGCGAGGCGCTCGCCGACGTAGGTGACAAAGCCCGCCTTCCTGCTCTCCATCGCTCACGATGGTCCGAACATGGGCGTCGTACGCTTGGCGGTCGTAGGATTGCCCGTTCTCTTTTGCCTTCAGCGTTTCAATCAGGTCTGCCGGGCGCGCCAAGCTCCCGACGAAGGTGGTGAGAATCCTTTCGGTGCTCCGCTTCATCTTTTCCTTCATTGCCGTTGGATGACGGGAATTTCCATTTGAATTTTTAGCCAGCAAGATTTCCACGTCGCGCCCGCACCATCAGCGCGCTTCGCCTTCGTCCGAGAACTAAGATTGATTCAGTGCGGGTGACTGCGACATCAGGCATAAGTCTCTGCGGGCTGCAGGCGCAGAGCGCGACCGTCGAGATCTCGCGGCGCTGCGACTCCGGCGGTTTCTAGCACCGTGGGCGCGATATCGTAGATCGAGCCGCCATGGATCAGTGCGCCGGGCGCGACGTTCGGCCCGGTAGCGAGTAGGAAGCCGTATGTCGAGTGACCGCCCGTGCGCGAGTCCTGCCCGCGGATGCGCAGCGTGCCGATCCGCGGCGAGCGCAAAGATGACCACGCGAACGATTGATCCCAGAGCACCGTGAGGTCCGGGAGCTGGTTAGCGAACGGCCCCTTATATTCATCGTGGACATAGGTCACGCGCTTGATCACCGGCCGGCCGCTCACGGGGTCGGTCAGGCTGTAGAGTGCACCGGCGATGTCGTCGCGCACGCGTCTATATTCCTCACCCGGCTCGATAAGCCCGTATTTGTCCCGGCCTTTGACGGCAAGGCGTATCGAGCCGACCGCATCGTTGTTGGGCACGGCGAAGGCGCGCGACCCGGCCCATTGACGCCCGGCGGAGTACCACAAAAAGAGCAGTTGATCCTGCATAGCCTGCGGCAGCATCGCTTTGATGTGGTACTGCAACGCGCCGGGGAGGGTCATCTTCAGAATGCGCCACGGATTGACCTTGGCATCGCGCGATTCGTTTTCCTCACGTTTGCGCGGCGGTTGGCCACCGTATCCCAGTAAATCGATGATCTCCGGCAGGTTCCACGAAGCGTGATACAGCGGACCCATGCCGTGCGCGGAGACGACCATCACCTGGGCCTGAGGTCCGGCGAGCGCGATCATCTCGCCCAACTCGCGGTCTATCGCACGGTACGCTTCTTCGATCGCGCCATCTATACCGGCGGCGACAGCTTCGGCGTGACGCGGGTGCGATTCATCCGCGCCGTGCCAGAAGTGATGGCCGATGCAATGCGGTGCAGAGAACCCCGCGAAGAACACGTCCCACTGACGCTCGCGCATCAGCCAGCGGAAGACTTCGCCATGCTGCTTGACTCCTGTGACGACGTTGCGCCGCAGTCGAGCTAGCGCGCGCGGTTTGTCATCCACCGCATCGCACTCACCGACCGCATGCGTTCCGAAGCGCGCTTGCACCTCGTTCAGCAAGTTGGAGGGCACTGCGGCGCGTGCTGTCTTGGTGGCGTGCGCGCCCCAATTGGCGAGCTGAAAGCCGCCACCTGCGTTGATGCATTTACTGAGCTTAAACTTCGGCGCGTCCGCCACGCCAACGCGTACTCCCGCCTCGCTCAAGTAATCCCAGAACGCCGGACGCGTGATCTCATCATCAGTGACGTGCCGCAGGTGCTGAGTGCGCGGATCATACTGAACGTAGAAATACTTCTCTAACTTGGCCGGGTTCATGCCGGTAAAAGTGCACGCCCAAATCGTATCGGGCAGTTGCTCGGCTGTGCTGGCGAGCACGCTGCGGGTGCCGTTCGCGATCAGGCGGCGGAAGGCGGGAAGCTTGCCTGCGGCAGCCCATCGCTCCACCAGACTCCATTCCATCGCGTCGAGTCCAACGAGGAGTTGTCTCGGATGGTTGCCGTCAGTCTTGTTCATGGTACTCGCCTCTTATAGCAAGTGCGCGCGCGCCCATTGTTTTTCGCCGAGTGTTTTCGGTCTTTAAATTTACAACGTATCAGAACCGAGCCTTTTACCCATAACGAAAATCGTCGCCATAGATCCCCGTGGCATCGGCCAGTCGGTCGTTGAAATTGTAGAGACAGATCACGTAGATGATGTCGAGAATGTCCCGGTCATCGAAGCCGTGCTTTCTGAGTTCGTTGATATCCTCCTCGCTGCCGGTAGAAGGCGCGACCGTAAGCTTCACTGCATAATCGAGCATCGGCCGCTGAGCCGGCGATAAATTCAAACTCGTATAATCCTGCTTGACTCCTTCTACCAATTGATCATCGTTCGATTCCAGACGGAGAGCCTCTCCGTGGGCGGTCATTCAATAGCTGCATTTGTTCGTCGCGGATACCACCGTGGCGATCATCTCGCGTTGGCACCGCGCGATGCACGATTCCCCCCGCATAATGCCGACGTCGAGAGCGCGCCATGCGGCGAGAACGTCGGGATTGAGACTTTGCACCTGGCGAATCATTGAGACCTTTCCCCCTGCCGCCGAGGGACCCGCCCGGATTCATAAATCTCCTTTACCTTTCCCGTCGCCTGGGACGGCGGGATAGTTCGAATAAAAGGCACAGGCTACTCCTTGGCGGTACCGCCCGATCGTTGAGAATCGCTCATCATGAGATAACCTTGGGTCGCTTGCACGATCTCGTAATAATTATCGCATCGCTCAGGAAATGCTGCGCAGCTGCGCGACGATGTTTTCCGCTTCAACTCGCGAGTAAAACAAACCGACGGTGCTAACTTCACCATCTGGGCGAATCTCATTGACGTAGAGTTTATCCATATTGCTTTAGCACGACTTCGGAGTCTTGTAGCCGACTTGCTTGCGTTCCTTCATGAACGCTTTGTACGTCTCCGGATGAGATCTCACGTTGTACGGGCAGACATCGACGCAAAGATCGCAGTATTCGTCGCGCAGGCGCGAATAGGGGTAGCACTTTTCTAGATCGATCAACCAGCGCTTGATGCCGTGCGTCATCACATGATCCTGCGGAATCGCGTCGCCCGGGCAGTTTAACTGGCAGACATTGCAGTTCATGCAAAAGTCTTGGACGCCGAATTCGCGCGGCTGGTCTTCGGCGAGCGGTAAGTCCGTCGTCACGAATCCCGGCCGAAAACTGGCGCCGTATTTTTCGTTGATCAAACTGCCGTGACGGCCAAGCTCGCCGAAGCCGACCTGATAGAAAATCGGGATTGCCTGCACTTCACTGGCGCCGTTATGGTGGGCGCGCGCGGGATATCCCATGTCGCGGACATAAGCGGCAAGCTGGGTCGCAATCTCGGTGCACCTCGCATAGACGCGCATCGCTTCTTCTTCGACGGCATTGGCGCCCTGGACGACCTTATCATAATCTTCCGCCACGCAGGCGACGATCACAAACTCGTGCGGCACGTCCGCGCCCAGATCGATCATGTGCGGCTGCAGTCGGCAGACGCCAACCATGTCGGCGCCGAGGTCGGTTCCTTTGGCTTTGATCTGTTTCGTCATCGCGTCAGAATCGCTCACCTCCGTTCGTTTCGGATTGATCGGGCCGTCGCGAAACGGCGCTAGCTTTACCCAGCTATCGCGATACGCCTGAATTTTGGGAGTCGCGGCCGTGTAGTGCCTCGCTGTCTCCATTCCCAAGGCATGGACCATTTAAGCCAACACCGGATCGGCCATTCCCTGCTCTCGTCTAGGAGTTATTCCGCGCATGCCCGCGGCTCAGCGACTTTTTCGCAAGGATTTTCTACTTTCCTTGCATTAGTTTAAGAGTGGTCTCAGTGCTTCGAAGTACTGCCCACGGTCGTCACAGTGATATGCGACATGGGCGAATCGGCCTTCGCTCCGTGCCAGTGACGCTCACCGGCTTTGATATGAACGACATCACCGACAGTAATTTCTCGCTCCCCCTGTTCGCTCGCTGCGATGCCCTTGCCGGCTGTGACCACGAGAATCTGATCGCAATCGTGTACATGCCACCCGGTCGTCGCGCCGGCGCGAAAATTGACCACGTTGCAGCGAAAGTTATCCGACTGGCCTTCGCCAATGATCGCTTGCCGTGTTCGGCTGACCGGTCCGCCGGTCCATCCCGCAATCGGCGTGGCGGTGTCCATCGCTTGTTCAGGCAACTCATTAATTTTCAGTATGCGCATATTGGCCTCCGTGTGGGTTCGCGATTAGCACAATTGGAAAAACTCGACAGCATTGTCGACCAGAATCTTCTGCTTCTCATCCGCGGGCACACCAGAAAACATATCATCAATGACACGGCGGGAATTCGGCCAATCTCCCGCGGAATGGGGGAAGTCGTTGCCCCACATGATTCTGTCCACGCCGATATCGTAGCGCAGGCGAAGGCCGATGCGGTCGTAAATGAATCCCCAGTAAAAGTGCTCGCGCAAAATTTGACTCGGCTCTTGCTTGAGCTGCTGCAAGCCAAAATAGCGCTCCATCCAAAACCGGCTACGCTGGTAAACATCATCCAGTTGCTCGTAATAATACGGTAACCAACCGATCTGGGTTTCCGCCCAGTATAACCGTAACTTCGGATAACGATCGAACACGCCGGACAGCAGCAACTGCACCGCGTTGAGTCCGCTGTTGCCGCCGAAGCGCGTCAGCACGCGGATCGGATCGCCGCCGAATGCCACCTCACCGGGTTCCTTGTCGTATTTGAAAAGCGGCCCGTCGGTCCTTTGTAAACCGACGTGGACCGTAACGGGCATCTGCGAGTCGAGCGCTGCCGCCCAGAAGCGATCGTCGTCGGGCGTCGGATAGAGTTTTCCGCTGGGAAAAGTGTTGAGCGCAACTCCCTTAAGCCCTGCTTTCCTGCAATATTCCATCTCTTTTACCGCCGCATCGACAGAGGCGCTCGGAATCACGCCCATCGCCAGTAATCGCTCTCGGTTTGCGGCGCAATATTCTTCCGCTAAAAATTCGTTGTATGCATGAATAATCGCCAGATAGGCATCATCGTTGCGGATTCCCCGCCAAAAGCCGAGGTTGCCGGCCGAGGTGAAAAGCACCTCGCCGTCGATCCCGTCCTGGCCCTGCTCTTTGAGCCGCTGATCAGGAGTCCCAGCGCCCTCGGATCCTTCGTAGGTTAAACCTGTGAGTTCGTGCCTTTCATAGGGCTTGCCTGCAATCGCAAGTCCCAGAACATACATCGGCCGGTTCTCAACGATGATAGCGTCGCCACCGTTAGCGAGCTTGATTAACCGCGGCGCCCGGTCGCGATATTTGGCGGGAACGCGGTGCGTCCACCGCTGCGGAGATATTTCTAAATGAGAATCGGCGGAAAAAAGACGATACTTGCTGGTCATGGCGAAACCTCCATATCCTATTTGGCGCGTTTTACTCTTTACGGTCAAAGCGACCTGACGACTGTAGTTGAATTTCCGGCGCAACGACCTTCGTGGTGCAATGTCTGTTTCGATTTTGGTTGCGGTTTAGCCGCACTGTGTTTTATTCGTTTTCCACACCCTTGACCGGGACTCTTGCCTGCTTCATTTTTTCACCGGTCTCGTAGTAACGGCCTTGAACGGCAAACCTGCCCGCTTCGAGATTCTCCTCTGACCACCAGCCAAGCTCGTAACCGTACCAAGGCTCGCGTAAGTTGAGCGGCGGCAACTCTAGTTGCTTCCACAACCCAAGCGCGTCTTCCATGATCTCCTTGCGCGGCAGCGATACCGGTGGATAAGGCCATGGCCGGGTGGCGTCGATCAGCATCCTCGTCGACTGAATCTCGGAAGTTCCGGCGTGCACGCCGCCGGGATTTCCAGTGCCCGGAGGAAAAGCCGACCAATCGGCGGACTGAAGTCGCGATGGTTTGATTCGGACATCGCGATGGGGTTGCATGCGAAACGTCATCGCCCAGAAAATTCCTTCGGCATCGCGCGGATCGATGTCATCGTCCACAACGATGATCATCTTGGCCCCCACCGCGGGGGACTCATGGCAAGCGTCGAGAATTTCCACGGCCTGTCCCGGTTTAGGGTCGTCGACTTGCACGCAGCATAGTCCCCAGCTTCCCGTCGATTCATGGAATGCGACTTTCCTCACATTGTCGAACTTGCTTTTCAAATAGGAGAGCACGTTGCCTTCCGCTCCCGTGCCGCGAATCTTGCTCGACTCCGACGGTGGAAATTGGCTCAGCATCGCGACGAAAATCGGATTTTTTCGGTGCGTGATACAGGTAATGTCCATGAAGGGGTTTAATTGCTGTGGATCCATGTATCCGGTGAATTCTCCGAACGGCGCCTCGGGCTCCATCAACTCCGTATTGATCAGCCCTTCGATCACGATCTCGGCATTGGCGGGGACAAGCAGATCCACGGTCTTCGCTTTGACTACCGGCACCGCTTCCCTCGCCAAGCCGCCCGCTACCGCATATTCGTCGACACCGTAGGGAATCTTGACAACCGAAGCATAAGACACGCTCGGCGGCGCGCCGATCACGATCGCCGCCGGCATGGGCTTTCCGATCTTCTGCCATTTGCGCCAGTGCTGCGAAATATGCTGCTGCCCGCCGGCGTTCATGCCGATCCGCGTGCGCGCTTTGACCATGCCGCGGTAATTGCCGATGTTGCGCACTCCGGTTTCGGGATCGTAGGTGATGAAATGACTCGCGCTGGTGTACGGCGCGGCGTCGAAGCCGGGCGTCGAGATCGGAATCGGAAATGTTTCGAGCCCCTTTTCTGGCTTGTCGAGATCGGCACCCAACTGCACGACCTCTTGTACCGGCGCGTTGTCGACGAGGACAGGCTCGATCGGATGGTTGCGCGCCTCGGTCCAACGCTGGCTGATCCTGTCCGGATCGCATTGCAAACCCACGCCGTAGATCTGTCGCGAGCCGGCGAGACAAGCGATCACCACTGGGATATCGTAGCGCCGGCCGGATACATCGGTGACGTTGGTGAAAAAAAAGGCTTTGCGCTCCGATTCGGGCAGGCCACGAAACTGCAGGCGGACCAGCGGATGGAGCTGCGTGTCTTTATTGATTTGACGATCGATACGCACGAGCAAATGCTCGCGTTCAAGGCCGTCAATGAGCTCGCGAATGTCTTTGTAATAAGCCATTGTGTCCTCCCTTGAATGCAATCACGCTGAAGACGATTCGCGCCCCTTCGAATCCATAATCGCGACCGCATCACTTCGCCGGTGGAATCGGTCCGGCGCCGAGCAATTGCTGCATCACTGATTTTACCTTGGCATCCTCCGGGACATCTTGGAGAAATTTTTCGATCTCTTCTCCCGAGATCGCCTCCAGAGGCTCCGCCGTCATGCGCTCATAGTCCTTGGCGAATTGCGGGTCGCTCCATAGCCTCCTGAACGCCTGCCGCAACGCGACAGCGGCCTCCTCGGGTATACCTTTCTGGGTAAAGTAAACGGAACTTCCGGGTCGGCTGTTTTGATAGAAGCGCAACACATCCTTCTTGAGCTGAGTGTCAGCGTAGTCATTAACGGTCTCTGTTTTAGGAAACCCCGGCACCGCCTCCGCGCCGCGGCCTTTAATGTTCTTGAGCAGAACCGGCACGGTGAAACCCTCTTGACGCCAATTGGGTTTGTTGTGTACGAGATCGTAAAGCACTTCGGTTCTGCCATCGGCTTCCCCTCGTTGGACTGCGATGTCCACTTCAGGACTTTCGTAGCCGACGACCCACTGCGGATCTTTGAGCTCGAGAACAAACGCCATGATGCGCCCGACGTTGTACATGGTGTGACCGACGCTTCGCTCCGCGATTCGCAATTTATTATGGGCTTTGAGCTTGGCCAATGAGTCGATGCCCAGGCGATGCATCAAAAGCGCGTAAGGACCGCCGACACTCGGCGCCCCGAGATACGTAAAGTCGCTCAAGCGGTACTGCACCGTGGGATCTTTGGACGCGGCTCTGACGAATATGCTCGTGCCGATATTGGCGATGGTCAGGCCATCGTTTTTGATCGTCTTCGCCATCATGTTGCCGGCTTGGATGCCGCCGGCGCTGGCAACGTAAATGGAAATGATATGAGCATTACCGGGTAGATATTTTTTTAGGTAAGGAATCGCCGTGCGAACTCGCACGTCGCCAAGGCCGCCGGCGGAGCGGCCTTGAATGATGGTCAACGTTTTTCCCTCGTAGAACGGCGCGGCGGCGTAAAACGCCTCTGCCCGTGGTAACAGCACGACAAACGCGCCGATCAGTAATGCATCGCGACAACGCATGGCTAATTGAACAGGGCGGGTTCCTTGGACGTTCACGCGACGCCACGGAAATAACAAATATTGCCGCGCCCCGCCAAGCCCGTTAGTTTTTCCTCCTACGACATCGCTCCATTACTCCAAGACTCCCTCACCCCATTCTTCCTACCTCGGCGTCTGCAACCACTTCTCCGGTTCCAGCCCCGGACGATCTTTGTACTTCTCCGCAATGGCGCGCACTTTTGGATGATCCGCAGTGGTGATGTGGCCATCTTTGTATACGTAATTTTCTCCGATCTTGAGATCGCCGCCGCGGAGTTCCGCCGAAACATGCAGTAAATAGGGAAATGTCTTGCTGCGCCGGCTGTTACCCATGTGAAAGTGAAAGCTGCTCCAGTGGTGATGCTCGATGAAGTGGCGGTACGGCGCGTTGGGACACTGGTGCGGTTCGAGGATTGCCGACGGATGCACGCCGCCGTGAAATCCGCGCACCTCGTAAGCGGCTTCGCCGAGATATTTGGCAATAAATTGGTAGAAGCGTGTTAGCGTCTCGGCTTCGGCGCCGCCTTCAAATTTTTTGATGTAACCTTTTTCGATGAAAACTTTGACCGGCTGCTTGAACGGACAGGGTACGCCGATATGCCGCGCCCAGATCACCCCGACTTCATTGATGATCCCGAAACCTTCGGCGTCGCGGGCGCGTATGGACGACCAGACGCCCTCGGGAAACGGACAATAAACACCGATATCGCGGTAATGCGCGTAGTCGTCCATGTCTTCCGGTTTCACTACGTAACCTTCGATGTGCGAACCGTTGGGATGAGTCATCACCCACTTGGCGCCCGGCTTGGCGAGCGCGTTGGCTTGAATGCGTATCTCGGAAACCAGCTCGTACGGTGTCAGGCCCCAGTTGCTCGAAAGCAGCGACGCTGTCGTCGCCATGTTGCGGGCGAAAGGGGTCTTGCGCTCTTCGAGTATGTCGGGAATCTCTCGCAACTCTTCTTCGTAGGTGAGGTCGACGGCGTTGCTGATCACCACGTCGGCGGCGCGCATGGCGTTGGTGACGACGGGCGGCACCCGCCAGGCCTTGCTCGGGTCGGCGCCTTCGCCCCAGAGGATCGCCGGTCGCAAAGGAATATCGCACCAAATCACCGTGGCGTCGGCGCGCCGCTGGACTACTGCCGACTGAATCCAAGCAATGGTCTCTTGATCGACGATGTTGACGCCGCCGTAGAGGCCGTCGTTGGCGGCGATGATCAGGACGTTCATACCCGGCTTGACCTTGGCGCAGTTGTCGATCATGTCGGCGACGGCAATCGCAGCCTGTTTGGGGATTAGTGGCATCGAACTCACGACATCCTCCAGTCCAAATTCAGTTCAAAGTTCCAGGTTCAAAGGTTCAATGCCGGACTCGATTCCCACAACTTGAACTTTGAACGTTGAAGCTGAACGCGACCCAAATAATCTACGACGCCGCCTTAACTTTAGTCCGCTCCGCCTCGACCAACGGCCGATATTTCGCGCACAGCGCTTTCCATCCTTCGGCCTTTTTCTTCGCCCGTTCGATGGTGGTGTCGGAAAAATTGATGATTGGAGTGCGCGCCGGCCCTGGGTTAACGTAACCGGCGAATTCAATGGGAAGCTTCGCCGTCGCGCCTTCGTTTCCTCCCGGCCGCTCGCCTCCAGCCGCGTTCATGATTTCGGCGATGACTTGCAACGCTTCTTGATCTTTTCCCTCGCGACAGAGGTTTCTCAAATGCAACACCGGCCATGGGCCCATCCAGGCATCGATCGACCAGCAGCCGGCCGAACCCATCCTATAGAACGGAAAGTATTGTGCCTGGTTCGTCATGACACTGATCTTGCCGTGGATAATTTCCATCAAACGGACAAATTCCCGCGTATCGCGATGGCTGTCCTTCATGCCGATAATGTTTGGACACTTGACCAGCCGTGGAAATACCGAGACCGGAATTTTCACTTTGTGGTTGACCGGATTGTGATAGATCAGAAAGCCGAGCTTGGGAAACATCTCCGCGATCTGAGTGTAAAAGTCAGCCATGTATTCGGGCGACTGCGCGTCGTAATAGGGCACACCGAGCAGCGTTCCATCGCCGCCGATGTCTTGGACGAACTTCAGCCGCTCGACAACTTCACGCGCATTCGGGCTGGTTGCGCCGATGAACAGAGGGACGCGCTTCTTCACCGCATCGACGGTTGCCACGGCCAAAGTCTTGTACTCGTCCCAATGCAGGTTGTAGCACTCGCCAAAACTTCCCGTGGTGGTAATCACATCGATTCCATCGTTGATCATCCGGTCCACCCCAGCTGTGAGATTGTCGACGTCGATCGTGTTCTTCGAACTCAGATCGCCGGCATCCTTGGTCGAAAAAGACGGCATCATCGCCATTACGCCTTGAACGTCTTTCGCCGTAACCATAACGCACCTCCTCAAGATTTGTTTCAGAGTTCATAGAGACATAACTGGAAACAGTTCCCCTTGTAAAGCCTTCGCAATCCTCGTTTGCGCAAGGTTTTACGAATTTGGTAGAAACGATATGGACGAACCATTGGAACCACATGATCGGTTTTAACTATTCGAACGAATTGCCCCCCGGAGGTGAATCATGAGCCGCCCAGCTACCAACCAATCTAGAGACCGCGAACAGCTCCACAAAAAATTTGCCGCAATGGGTCTGCGCGGCTACTGGCAGCTCGAACGCGACGATCACCGCATGGAGCCCAAAATCTGGCGTTGGAAGGAACTCTATCCGGTCTTAATGGAAACCACCGAAGTGATTCGCATCGGCCCCGACTCTTTCCGGCGCAATGTCGGGCTAGAGACAGGGAGCCGGACGGTTTCTTTCGGCTTCCAAATTGTTCTGCCCGGCGAAAAAGCCGCGGCGCATCGGCACACCAACAGCGCGTTGCGGTTCGTCGTCTCCGGCGGCGGCGCTTACACGACCTCGGATGGCGAGCCCATGTACATGCAGCCGGGAGATCTGCTCATTCAGCCAAATTTTGCATGGCACGATCACGCGAACAATTCCAAAGAGCCGATCATCTGGATCGACGCCCTCGATAGCAGCCTGGTAAATTATCTAACCGCATCGTTTCGCGACGAATGGGATGAAGGAACCCAACAACCGTTAACGAAATCCGACGGAACATCGAGGCGATTGTACGGCTCGATCCGTCAACCGAACATCGAGCTCGGTTCCGGCGTACCCTATCATTATAAATGGGCCGAGACTCTCGAAGCGCTCCAAACCGCCGCCAGAGAAGGCACCCACGATCCCTACGATGGAGTGTTGTTGGAGTATAAGAATCCCATCAACGGCGGCTCGACTTTCCGGACGATGACCTGTTACATCCAGATGCTAACACCCGGTCAAACAACCAAGTTTCATCGCCATACCGGCATCACCCACTACCATGTCATCAAAGGTAACGGCACGTTCGTCGTCGATCAGAAGGACACGAAAGAGATCCACTGGACCGAACACGACAGTTTCACCCTCCCGCCCTGGCGCTGGCACGCCCATGGAAATAATTCGCAAACCGAACCGGCCATTCTATTTTCAGTCACCGATCGGCCGCTGCTGAAGATGACGGGATTGGATCGGGAGGAGAACGGGTAAGCTTTTTTGCTGACATGAAGATTGATGCCGCTTTGACGCGCGCTATAACATGCTAGAGATTGATTCCCCTTCAATGAACGGCTTGACTGCTTGAACGATTTGAACGGCTTGAACCGCGCTTCATTGTAAATTACATCGTCAACCTTCTGTACAGCTGCGGCAATCGGTGCGGCAACAGACTCACGTCGGCGAGCACTTCGTAACTGAAGTCATCCATCATGGTACGCAGATAATCATTCCCCTCCTTGTCGACCGTCAGACAAAAGGGATGGATGCCCTCGCGCCGTGCTTCAACAAACGCCATGCGCGTGTCCTCCACGGCGTACGCTTTCTCCGCGCTCTCTTGCGAATACCCGCGGTCCTGCGGTCGCCCATCGCTGATTAGGAAAAGAAACTTCGAGCGCGTTTGTTGCTGCCGTAATCTCGCGGTTGAATGACGGATCGCCGCGCCCATTCGCGTCGCGTGCAGCGGGCCGACCCGGCTAAAGCGTTTCGCAATGTCCGGATTAAACTCTTCCTCGATATCCTTGATCACGTAAAATTCGACGTTTTCACGTCCGTGACCGGAAAAGCCGTAAACGCCGTAGCGGTCGCCGATCGCTTCGATTGCGTCCATCATCAGCACAATAGCCTCTTTTTCAACATCGATGATGCGCCGCTGCTGCCGCACGTCCTGCGCCGGAAGCACGGCCCCGCTTGATCTGCCAATGGCCTCGCCTGTGGAGCCGCTCATATCGAGGAGAAACGCCACTGCCACGTCGCGCTCGAGCTTTCGCTGGCGCCAAAAGATTTTCTCTGCCGGGGTTACACCGACGCGCAAATCGGTCAGCGCCTCGATGGCCGCGTCTAAATCGTG
The DNA here is from genome assembly GCA_035637295.1 of Verrucomicrobiia bacterium. Classification (GTDB taxonomy): domain Bacteria; phylum Desulfobacterota; class Binatia; order UBA9968; family UBA9968; genus DP-20. Next base: position 7,114 of record DASPXM010000096.1, on the reverse strand, counting down.
CTCCGCGCCATCCGGCAGTCGTTTTTCTTTGTGGTATAATTCGGGCGCGACTAGTTCAAATTCACCGCGGATTCGTTTCACTAGGGGCATGTAATTCGACAAAGTCTCCCGATAAAAATTCAGATCGCCCACCGGCATGATTTTTTCGTACACCCGGCACCAGCGGCTGCGGTATCGGTTCACGAAAACATCCCACTCGTCATAAACGAACGTGCCAGGTTGCAACGCCGTCAGCGGGCCCGTATCGTCGTCGTCCTGCGCCGACGGACGCCGGTGAACCCTTTGCATCCGCGGATCACGACGCTCGAGTTCGCGCATTAAATTCTGCACCATCTGCTCGGATTGCGGGTCCTGTTGTTCGCCCTCTTCTTCCGAATCACGCGGTTTTGGCGCTCTTTGGCTGCGTAGCAGATCCGCGAGTTCTTCGGGAGTCAATGATTTGCGCTGCTCGCGCGCGTTGATCTGTGCTTGGGTTAACAGCTGCGCCAGCTCCGGCCTGAATTCGCCGCGATAGTCCACGCCTTGAGGCGAAAGGTACTCCATTTGCCGGCCATTGACTCGCGGCAGCGTGTCAACGGCGGCATCCGCGTCGTTATTGCCCCAACGGTTTGACCTGGTTGAACGTTTTGAACGGCTTGAACTTTCCCTGTCGGTTTCAAAGAGTGCGAACTCGTTCTCATCGAGATAGTCATTCTTGATTTTTGCCAGCCGAGCGTAAATCCGCAGCGTCGCCTCGGCGGCGTCTTCCACGGTCGCGCCATAATCGCTGATCAATCGAACCATCCTACGAATCTCTCGAGCGACCTTTTGCTGTTTCACCGGGACTTTCACCCCACTTTTTTGGCCCAAACTTACGCGAATCATGAACTCGAGCAGCGCCTCACGCGCAGGCAGGAAAACTAATTCTTGGCGCAGTCTCAAAGCGTGGTCGCGCATTTCATGATACGCCGTCGCAATGCCGCGGTACTCGCTCATGATACGCGCTTCCACGCGGCTGCTTTCGATGATCGAAAACACATCCAGCGCCAAATGTTTGTTGGGAAAAAGCCGAAAAAACCGCGTCAGTTCCGTCATGCTCGGACGATCGTAGTGACCTTCGTGACCATGATCGTGCTCGTGATACTCCGGCGGCGCAGTCAGTTTTGGCCGCAGATCATCGAACCTAGCCGATCGCCGGTCGAACTGAAACTCAAAGCTGCCAAACTCCAGATGCCCCGCCTGCTGCGTGAGCATCACTTTCAAAAAGTTGAAGTTGTCGGATGGAGCCTCGAACCGTCTTACAAACGCAGGTAGAAAAATTGACGCGCCGTCGCTAGTCGCCACGTCATTCTTCGACCAACCGATGTTCTTGTCGATCAGTGGCTTGACGTCGTGGAGATCGACACTCCGCCCGGTCAGCGCTTGGCAATAAAGCCGCAGCATCTGGCGTATTGGCGCCAGTTCAACGGCGGGTGAATCAGCGGGAGGCATAAAGAAAATAGATCCCAGAGAACATAAGAATCACGAGATATTTTTCCTTCGACATCATCCTGATCTTTTATTTTGTGTCCTTTGTGGTTCCTGCTCTCTGAATTTCACGGAAAGATCGCCGAGACGACTTCGTCCAGGCTTCCCTGCACTTGCGGGTCGTCGGTAACTCCCCAGGTGACTGCGACGTGACATGCGCGGCGCGGGGCAATGCCTTCCTTGATCAACCGTCCCGCGTAAATCAGCACGCGCGTGCTGGCGCCTTCTTTGAGCCCGTGCTCTCGCAGATTACGCACCTTATGGCCGATCTTGGCGAGCTGCCGAGCAACCTCTTCTTCGACCCCGGATTCGTGGGCGATAATCTTGGCTTCGCGTTCAGGTTCCGGAAACTGGAATTCGAGCGCGATGAAGCGCTGCCGCGTGCTATGCTTGAGATCTTTGAGGACGTTCTGATAACCGGGATTATAAGACACCACAAGCAGAAAAGTGTCTGCGGCCTCGACCACTTCGCCAAGCTTGTCGATCGTAAGCAAACGCCGGTGATCGGTCAGCGGGTGGATGATGACGGTGGTATCTTTGCGCGCTTCGACGATTTCATCGAGATAGCAAATGCCGCCGGCTTTGACCGCCCGCGTAAGCGGGCCGTCGATCCAGTGCGTGCCGTTAGCATCGAGCAGGTAGCGTCCGACTAAATCGCTCGCTGTGAGATCTTCATGGCAAGCCACGGTCACTAGCGGCACCGCGCCATTGAGGTGCACCCCGCGTGAATCCCGCTTGGCTTGATTCTTGACCACTGTCAGGGGCTGGCCAAGTTTCCACGCCATGTACTCGACGAACCGAGTTTTACCGGTGCCCGTGGGGCCTTTTAATAATACCGGTATCCGTTGACGGTAGGCCGCTTCGAATATTTCCACCTCGTCGGCCGTTGCAACGTAAAACGGTTCTCTTTCAACCACGAACTCTTCGATTTTATACTGTCTGATCAGGTCACTCATTGTGTTTGCGACGATAGCTCAGTCCTTTCTGCTTTGTTTGCGAAATTTTCAAAAACCGTAACTGATTGGTCCCGCCGCTGTCAAATCTATGGTCTGCTATCACGCCTCGCCGCGCCCGCGGCTAATCGGTTACCACAGCACCGGACGTCTTGACTCTATTACCCCCAATCATTTACCTTTGCGCGGGCGCTCATACGATGAAATACCTCGCAGGGCGCCATGCGGACGGTTTTTGTTCGTCTAAAGATCTATAACAGGAGGCAGAAATGAAAAAGAAGTGGATGTTTAAAGCACTCGGTGGTGCAGCGTGGATGATTTTTTCGGTCGGACCGCTTTGGGGACAAGCCAACTTTTACGAAGGAAAAACTCTCACGATCATGATCGGAGCGAAAAGCGGCAGTTTGGAAATTGCCGCGCAAGTGGTCGCGCACCACCTGGGAAAATATCTTCCAGGCAAACCGGCTGTCATCGTGCAGCATGTGCCCGGCGCCGCGCATCTGCTTGCGACCAATAATGTTTTCAACATCTCCAAGCCGGATGGCTTGACGATCCTCGCGGCAAATCCCAATGTCGCCATCGCGCAGCTTTCCAAAGTCGAACAGGTGCGCTTCGACGTACGCAAGTTTCAATGGCTCGGCTCTTCGGGCGCCGATGGCGTGATGTTCTCCATCCGCCCGGATCTGCCCTACAAGAGTTTCGATGAACTCAAGAAAGCTGACAAAGAGCTGGTCGCCGGCACGACCGGGCCAGGCTCCAACGCGCACGATTTTCCTTTGCTCCTGAAGGAATTTGCCGGGCTCAAGCTAAAACTGGTCTCCGGCTACCCGGCCAACAGCGATGTTCTGCTGGCCATTGAGCGCAAGGAAGTCGACGCCTGGTCGGCGCTCGGAACGACGATCAAGCTCGCCGCCGATCGCGGCGCGGTCCGTCCGCTCGTCCGCGGCCGGATAGCAGTGCCAGGCTTCGAAAACCTGCCCGTCGACGAAGATTTGGCGACCAGTCCGCTCGGCAAGTCGCTGATGTCGATCAAAGCACTGCCGCTCGCGATCGGCCGCGCTTTCGCTGCCGCACCAGGCACGCCGGCGGATCGAGTGGCGGTGCTGCGCGATGCTCTTGCCAAGGCGATCAAGGATCCGGAACTCATAGCGGAAGCAAAGAAGGCCAAGATCGACATGCAGTACATTTCTCACGAGCAGGTTCAGAAAGATTTCACCGCATTACTCAATCAGACGCCGGAGACTTTGAAAGAAATGGGCAAGTACATTAAGGCTGAGAGCTGATTGTTCGTAGATTAAGATGATCTCCCCCACCTCTTTCCTCCCCCGCGACGCGGGGGAGACTTTCTATGAGGGTTGTCAAGTGCCTCGTTTATTTTTTTATGCCGCTTGGCGCATCCTCTGTCGGGCGATGTTGGCCAAGTGGTAGTTTTCATCATAAGGCTTATGGTCTCGCCACATCACAAAGATAATCTTAAGCCACTTGGCTCCCAGAGCGCGCAGTGCCTCGGGATGGGTATGCCCTTGGGCCCGCTGTTGTCGGTAGTAGAGCTTGGCCCACTCACTGTGGTTGAGCGAGACAAAGGAAAACCAGTACATCGCGTAACGCAGATGTTTATTACAGGCAAAACGAAACTGAACCACACGACTCTTGCCACTGGCCTTAGTCACCGGCACCGCTCCGGCCTCGGCTTGAAGGTGGCGAAAAGATTCCCAGCGACCCTGGGCATCGCCGAGCTCGGCCCAGATCGCGGCCACCAGGGTTCCGCTTTTTCCGCCCGGCAACGTCTTGGCAATTTGAGCGGCCGGGCTAGAGGCGAAAAAACTCTCAACCTTGTGGTTGTAAGTGTTAACCGCTTTAATCGCAGCTCTAAGTTGATCGATGAGAACCTCGAGCAACTGGGCTTTGGCTCTCACCACATGTTCGGGCACCTTAAGTTGCGGTTGGCTAAGCTTTTCCCACAACTCCTCACAGCGCTGTTGGCTCAAATGATGCTGCTTTGTGGCAAAGCGCTTGAACTCTTTAGGTTTGAGCGCCTGCAGATGCGCCGGGGTCGGATAACGTGTCAAAAAGTCCAGAGCCACTTCTGTCTCGATGTCCTCAAAGGTTTCCAACGGCCGAACATAATACTCTTTGAGCGTGGTGGTGAGCTGATGGAGCAAGCGTGTCTTGTGGCGCCCCACCCGGCGCTGATCCCGACACAGCATCTTAAGCTCTTGGGCTTTCTCGGAGCTCGGTCGCAGCACTCTCAAATGCGCTTGATCGGTTCTGAGAAACTCCGCCAAGACATAAGCATCAAAGGCATCGCTCTTCGAGCCGCTCATCCGATAGCGGTCCCGCACCCGGTCCACCGCCTTGGGGTTTACCGGATAAACCTCCACCCCGTGGTCGAGCAGAAAATCCACAATCCGTCCTGCCGGTTTCTCTATAGCTGCCCAAAGCTCAAATCCCTCGGCTCTTTTCTCATCGAGCCAACGCCCGAACTCGGTCAGCCCCTCGACGGTCTCTGGCACTTTTATTTCTTTGACCTTCTTGCCCTCCTGATCGCCGACATACACCTGGTGCAGCCGGTCTCCCCAATCCACTCCCATGTAATATCGTTTCACTGTCAATGGCTCCTCCATTATGTGATTCCAATCCCAATAGCTCTGAACGGAAAGTTAGCCTTATATCGGTCCTCCCGAAGGGGACTACTTTCTATTGAACCTTTTGCTCCGTTCTCTTACTGGCCGGGACAGTCTCTCCCTGATCCTCGAAAATGGGATCGGATGAAGGTGGTCCTCAACCAGCAAGCTCTTGAAATCGGTGTCACATAAACATGAACTCCTCTATGTCAATCTGCAACGATGTTAATATAAGACGGGATTGAGGTGAGGGTGTTCCTCTCTCGGTAGTCCTGTCATCAGCAAATCATTAAAGCCGGTACAGCGCTTGGGCATTTTGATACAACATCTTCTTGCGCTCATCCTCGGGCACACCTTGTAAAGATCGCTCGACGAACTTCCACGAGTCGGGATAAGTCGATGCGATATGCGGGTAGTCGGACTCCCACATGATATTTTCCAAGCCGACATTGTGTCTAAGCGCGATGCCGGCTTGCTCATACCAGAAATTCACGTAGACCTGCCGGCGGATCAGCTCGCTCGGGCGCTGCTCCAGTCCGTGGCGCCAGAGCTGTCGCCGCTCCCATTCGTGATCGCAGGCGGTTTGGACGCAGCTAACTGAGCCGATGCCGGTTTCGGCGAAGACCCATTTCGACCGCGGAAACTTGTAGGCAATCCCCGAGAAGACCAGGTTTGGAACGATCTGTGCCGGCCACGCCGAGGTCGGCACGGTGAAGGCCGCGTGCTGCTGATACGGTGTGTAGCCGTCCCACTCGGGAAAAGTCAGCTTGCGCGCAAGCCCGGCTGATGCATGAAAGTGAACCGGCATTTCGAGCTCCTGGCAAACTTCCCACAGCGGATACCAGTAGGATTCGCTAATGTGCGGCAAGGATTCGACCATCAGGCTCGGCAACGCGAACATGACGATACCACGGTGGCCGTTGCTGGCCGCGCGTTTCACTTCGGCGACGATGGTTTCCATGCCGCAGAGCAAGGGCACCATGGCAAGGGAAATAAGGCGCTGGCTCGCGCGGGTCAATTCGCCCAGCGAGTCGTTGTAGGCTTGCACGCAAGCGAGCTCGAACTCAGGATCGTTGTATTGATGAAAAGAGCTCGGGTCGTTGGGAAACAAAACCTCGGCGTCGATTCCGTCGGTATCGAGAGCTTTAAGGCGCTCACTGGGAATGTAAGCCTTCGCGGGAACTTCTTCCCAACGTTGCGGATAGGCATTGCGCAATGGATCGCCCATCACGGCCGGACAGTTGCACACGCCGCGGGTGCGTAGCGCTCGCCCGTTGACGACCCAGCGCTCGACTTTGGCGCCTTTGTTGTCGACTTCCTTGATTTGCGGGATGCGCTCGCCGAATTTGCTTTTCGACATTCGGCTAAGAAAAGCGTTCGGTTCGGTGACGACGTGGGAGTCGGCGCTGATCAGACCGTGACGAATTTCCATTTTTCAAATTCTCGCTAACTTGCCGGATACGCTCCGTTGCCCTTCCGGTTTTCCTCCCCCTCGACGGAGGACCAAGGTAGGGATGCTATTCGATTTTCATTCGCACCCCCATCTCAATCTTCCCCCGTCGAGAGACTGTGTCGCAATTGGTGCGGCAGAAATGATCGTTGCATAGAAGAATAAACGGCCAAGCGATGGTGACGATATGATAAAGTACGGCGCAAAGAAAGGGGAAGAAATGGCGTATCGCTACGGCAATCGGGAACAGTTTGAGCTGTTGCCCCAAAGCATTGAAGATTATGTCTCGAAAGAAGATCCGGTCAGAGTCTACGATGCTTTTGTGGAGAGTGTGGATTTTGGTCAGTTAGGGATAGACATCGATGAGCATCAAGTGGGCAACTCGGAGTACGATCCCAAAGCGATGTTAAAACTGTTGGTGTACGGGTACTCCTATGGAATGAAGGGTTCACGGAAACTGGAGCGGGAATGTCATCACAATCTTTCGTTTATCTGGTTGATGGGGGGATTAAAGCCGGACCACAAGACGATCGCGGAGTTTAGGCGGGGGCACAAGAAGGCATTAAAGCAAGTTTTGAAGC
>DASPXM010000095.1:0-3747 GCA_035637295.1 Verrucomicrobiia bacterium | reverse complement strand
AAGTGGTTCGATTGCTTCATCGGATGCGTAAGCTCGATTTAAAGAAAACGCCGAGTATCAGCGAAACTCTCGATTGGGTGCGGGCACTGACATTGCTCAATATCAAACAGTTGGACAACGAGTTGGTGGAACAAACTCTCTCCACGTTGATGAAATACGAAGCCGACATCCGCAAGGCCCATCAGGAGCTCAAAGCCTACCTCGCAGAGAAGCAGGCGCAGCGACCTGCAGCCGCCGGCGGCAGCGAAAAGGATCACCTGCACTAAACAATTCCCCTGAACGGATTCGTCGTGGAAGAGCGCATCATCGAGTTTGCCGGTGTCTTGAGACGGAATGGGATCCGTGTGTCACTCTCTGAAAACATGGATGCTTTTCGTGCCCTTGAGTTGATCGGCATCGGCGATCCTTTGCTGTTTCGCAACGCTCTGCGCGCAACTTTGGTCAAACGCGCCGGCGACTTGAAGCCGTTCGACGAACTTTTCGATTTTTATTTTCTGGGCATCGGCCAAGCGCTCGACGCCCTCGACCGCCGCATCATGGAAGAACTCGGGCTCACCCCGGAGCAGTTCCAAGAAATGCTCGAGAAAATCCAACGGCTGCTGAAGGAGATGGAAGGAGACCTCTCGGAGCTGACCAAGGCTCTGCTTAACAACAATCGAGGCGAGATCGAGCGGTTGCTCAGGGACGCCATTCAGAAAGAGATGGAAAACCGCACCCCGGACAGTTTTCGCTTTACGCCCTATACCCGCATGGCGGCGCGGTTGCAGCTCGATCGTACGCAGAGCGAGATCGAGCGCTTCAAGGCGATGCTGCAGATGCTCGGTGAAACCAGCGAAGACTTGCAAAAGGTCATGCGCTACCTTGACGAGCGCATGCGAGACCTAAACCGCCTGCTCCGCGAAATCATCCAGCAAGAGCAGCGAAAGAAAGGCTTCGAGCCCAGGGATTCCTCGCAGCGAAGTTCGTTGGCGGATAAGAGCTTTGCATTCTACACCGAAGATGATATCCGGCGCATGAACGATGCCGTGGCGCGGCTGGCGCAGCGGCTGAAAAACCGCCTTTCCGTCAGGCGCAAAAAAGCGACGCGCGGCCGCTTCGATGTCAAGAAGACCCTGCGCAAAAACCTGCAATATGGCGGCGTACCGTTTAACATCCAACTCGACCGGCGCAAGAAAACAAAACCGCAGGTGATGGTGCTATGCGATATTTCCGATTCCGTGCTGAACGCCTCGCGCTTCATGCTGCAGTTTGTCTATTCGATTCAGGATCTTTATACGAAAGTGCGGAGTTTTGTGTTTGTCGCTGAAATCGGTGAAGTGACCAAGCTCTTCGAAGAGAACGATATTCAAACCGCCGTCGAGGCCGCCTTGAAAGGGGATGTCATCGATGTTTTTTCGCACTCCAACTTCGGCCGCGCCTTCGAACAGTTTTACAAGAACTTTTTTGCCGCGGTGAATAGCAAGACGACAGTGCTCATCATCGGCGATGGCCGAAATAACTACAACCGCCCCAATGACTGGGTGCTGCGCGAGATCCAACAGAAAGCCAAGCAATTGATTTGGCTCAACCCCGAAAGCCGCATGACCTGGGGAATCGGTGACAGCGAAATGCCGCGCTATACGCCCTATTGTCACGCGGCCGAAGAGTGCCGCAGCATCTACCAGCTGTACAAGATCGTCGATTTGATCGTGCCATGAAGAAAAAGGTCTATATTCAAACCTACGGCTGCCAGATGAATCAGTATGATTCGGAACGGATCGCACAAGTCATGAGCCGGGCGGGTTATGTTCAGACCGACCGCATCGATGCCGCAGATGTGATTTTGCTCAACAGTTGCACCGTGCGGGATAAAGCCGAGCAGAAAGTTTACAGCGCGCTCGGCGGCTGGAAGGAGTTCAAAGATGCTCGCGAAGGCGTGATCATGGGGGTCGGCGGCTGCGTCGCCCAACAGGAAGGAGAAAATCTTCTCAAGCGCGTGCCGCACCTCGATCTCGTCTTTGGCACACACAACATTCACAAGCTTCCGGAAATGGTCGATCAAGCGCAAACGTCGCGCACGCGACCGGTGGAGATCGCGTTCTATCGCGATCCCAGCTACATGGAAGCCGCCGACGGTCGGACTCAAGTCCATGGAGTCAAAGCCTTCGTCACCATCATGCAGGGATGCAACAAGGTCTGCAGCTTTTGCATCGTTCCCCATGTGCGCGGACGCGAAGTCAGCCGGCCGAGCGCGAATATCATCGCCGAGATCGAATCACTGGTTGCCCAGGGCGTTATTGAAGTCATGCTTTTAGGACAAAATGTTAATTCATACGGCAAGCTCACTCCGGGCGAGCTGAGCTTTGCTGAGCTATTGGCCCGCGTCGATTCAATTGAAGGACTGAGGCGGATCCGTTTTACGACTTCCCATCCGCAGGATCTTTCGCCCGAACTGACCGAAGCGTTCGCGAGGCTAGACAATCTTTGTGAACACTTGCATTTGCCGGTGCAGTCAGGCTCCGACAGCGTCCTAGGGCGAATGCGCCGGGGCTACACGCGGCAAGAATATTTGGATCGTATTCAACGTCTGCGGCAACGTTGTCCCGAGGTCGCGCTCAGCACCGACATCATTGTCGGATTTCCAGGCGAAACGGACGAAGAATTCGATGCTACGCTAGAATTGCTGGAACGAGTGGGCTATGATGAGATCTACTCGTTCATGTATTCGCCTCGACCGCAAACCGTTTCAGCAAAAATCTATGAAGACGATGTTTCCGGCCACGTCAAAAAAGAGCGTCTGACGAAGGTTCAGAAATTTCAACGGGAAATTTCACTTGCAAAGAACCGGGAACGAATCGGTGCGATCGAAGAAATATTGGTGGACGGGTCGTCGAAGCTGAAAAATGGTCAGATCATGGGACGCACGCGCAACAATCGAATCGTCAACGTTACCAGCTCAGAGAATGTCATGGGACAGCTACTACCGGTAAGGATCACCGGCGCGACGGCAAACTCATTGCTTGGCGAAGTTTTGTGGGATAAGTGTAGTGCGAATTCGCAGTTGGAAGGGGACTTGGCATGACGAAAAAGGAAGATACCATCCAAATGTCGGTCGGTGGGTTGACGTTAGACCCCGTGACAAAGACTCCCATCGTGATTCTCAAGGATACCGAAAACAAGTTAAATTTACCGATCTGGATCGGTCTTTTGGAAGCCACCGCCATGGCCACAGAAATCGAAGGCATCAAAATGGCTCGGCCGATGACGCATGACCTTCTCAAAACGATTCTAGGTGAAGTGGGTTGCGCCGTCGAATCCGTGGAGATCACCGAGCTTAAGGAAAATACCTATTACGCTTCCGTGCACCTCAACGTATCAGGCCGCCAACTGATGATCGACTCGCGTCCGAGCGATGCGATCGCGCTGGCGTTGCGAACAAAGAGCCCGATCTATGTGGCCAAAGCCGTACTTGAAGCTTCGAGCATGCTGCAACAAAACGAAGAAGGCAGTGAAAGCTCCGTCGAGAACGTCTCTAACGTTTCTAAAGAAAAATGGGGCGAGATTCTCGAGAAAATGGGCCCCGATGACTTCAAGTATAAGCAGTAGCCCCGGTTTATTGGCCAACCGCTCACAAACAAAATAGCTCCAATTGTGACAGAGTTAAGGTGTTGCTTTAGTTAGCCGCTCGCATTCAAATATTTCTTATGGCGACCGCAAGCAGGAGGATTAGCAGAAAACAACTGCGCCAACCGGACCGGTTTCAGCTTG
>DASPXM010000094.1:0-23725 GCA_035637295.1 Verrucomicrobiia bacterium | reverse complement strand
CGTCTCAATGGCGCCGCGCGTCAAATTTACAGTGAGTTAATGTGGGCGCGGTCCAAGGCTGTCAATGATAACAGTTCGTACGTGGTGACCTTTCCGAGCAATCAAACGATGTTGATAACTGGCTCAACGACCAAAACAGTTAACATTCAAACCGAGTATTCCGATGTGACGTTAGCGTCTTCGGCGTCCACCATCACGTTTTCCTCCAGAGGTACCGCCGACGTTGCACCGACGATTACACTAACCAATTCCGGCGGGAGCAAGACGGTCACGCTTAGAATTACCGGAACCGCGAGTATCAGCTGATGCCGATGCGAATGCCTATTGCCCCAGCATTGCGAACTGCCGGGAACCAGGAAGGTTTCACACTGATCGAGATCTTTATCACCATCGTTCTTCTTACGATCGGTTTGTTGGGCACGGCTGCGTTAACGACTGGAGTCGTGCGCGGAAATCTAGCGAGTAAAAACATGACGACCGCCACGGCGATCGCTCAGACGTGCTTAGAGGAAAATCGCCGAGTGGGTTACTCAAGCGCGGGAGCAGCGCCTGCGAGCGGATCGAATAGTTGCGTCGCGGGAACTGCGACCGTTACTTCTGGCGGCGTATCCTTCTCGCGTACCTTAACGATCGATACCTCAGTAACAAACATTAAGACTCTCACCGTTGCCGTGAGTTGGTCCGAAGGCGCAGTGGGGACGAAGTCAGTTTCGTTAGTAACGATCATGGCAGCTTCATGATCGGAATTGGAATGCCCCTCTTGAAACACAAGAAAACGGCCGGCTTCACGCTCATAGAGCTATTGGTATCCATGGCAATCGGCTTGGTGGTGATCGCCGGAGTCGCAGGTACTTTCACGGCGCAAACGAGACAGAACAACGCCGAGGAACAGATCGCTCAGATGCAGCAAAACGTCCGCGGCGCGTTGGATTTAATGCTCCGCGAAATCCAGATGGCGGGATATAAACCTGCAGCCGGGACATTTAACGGTATTCAGACTTCGACATCGACGACATTACGGATAAAGCTCGATCTGGATTCTACCGGCGTTGAAACGGACGGGACGACGGACGACATTAGTTATACGTTCGATAGTTCCACCGGCCTAATCACCAGAACCCTTAACAATAGCGGGTCAAGCGCCATCCTTGCCGACAACATTACCGCGTTCACGTTTGCGTATTCGGACGCCAATGGCGCGTCAACGACTACGAACACGTCAGTCAGAACGATAACGATTGACATCACGGCGAGAACAGCAAAACCAGACCCGAGCTTTACGAGCAACGGCGGATACCGTACGTATCAATTGAGCGCCCATATCACGCCGCCGAATCTACCGCTGTAGAGGATACCCAGGTATGAAATTCTTCCAAACTTTGAGAAACCGCATACGCATCGGAACATTGAAGAACCAAAATGGCTTTATTCTCATCGCGGCCCTCACGCTGTTGGCAGCCTTGATCTTAGTCGGAGCGACTGCGTTCTTGGTCGCTTCGACTAATGTTAAAGTCGGCGGCAACTTCAGGACGAATCAAATGGCTCTGCAGGTAGCGATGGCGGGTGTGGAACGGGCCCGGGAAATCCTCAGGCAAGCGAATGCGACAAGCGCAAACACCGCGTCGTTCAGCGAGGAGTTAGCTGCCCGCGTGGGGTCGAACGGCCAATTGAATGACCCTTTGTCAACCACGGACGATCTTAATGTCATTACCGGTAACACAAGCAGCGCCAGTATGACCGTCGGTAGTTCGACCGTCTCTTACCTCGTGTATTTAACCAACGATAGCAATGATTCCAATGGCTGGTTGAGCACTACGGACGCAAATAAGCGAGCGCTTCTTACCTCGATCGCGACGGGACCGAACAATTCCAGAGCCATCGTGCGGACGGTAGTCGAAGTATTCCCCATGGTATCCAGTCCCGCGACCATTTACACCAAGGGTGACGTGACAGGCAATGGTAGCAGCTTAACCGTCTCCGGCAATGACGCGTGTAATGGCGGCACGAACCTTGGGACGATCTACGCGAAGGGAGATTGGGATCCCAACGGAACCCCAACTCTTACCGGTAATCCTGCCACGCCGACTGAGAACGGAACTCTCGACCTTGATATTGCCGGTATAATTAGTAAGCTAAAAGCCTCGGCCAATGTGACGCTTACCTCTGACACGCATAACGAGACCTATGGCAGCTCGACCAACTATCAAATCGTTTATTCGAACACCAGCAGCCCAAATAACGTGAACGGGCTCAATCTAAGTAACGTTACGGGCTGGGGTATTCTGCTTGTGGATGGTGACCTGGAATTGGACGGCGGCTTTAATTGGAACGGTATCATCCTAGCCACCGGGGCGGTACGTTTGAATGGCGGCGGCGGGCCTAATGCGGTCAATATCGCAGGACAACTTTTGAGTGGTACTTCGACGGTGACAGATATTTCCCTCAATGGGTCTAACAACATCACGTATAACAGCTGCTACGTTAAAAACGCCACAGCCCAGGCGCCGCTAAAAGTCTTGAGCTGGAAACAGACTTTTTAACGGCGCGATTTAAGCGCCGCCTCGGCGGCATTGGCCATCGCACTCAACTCGCTGTACTCGCGCAGATACTGATTGACTTTTCGCTCGCTTTGGATTTTCGAGATCAATGCGACGACTTTCTTCAGGTAGTCGTCCAATTCGTCGGTTAACATGGTGGTCAATTCGCCGGACTGGGCTTTAACAGCGTCAAATTCTTTGTAAACGGGGTCGTTTTCATCTTTCTTGGCTGGCGCTTTTGTCTCAGCGGCTGGCGCTTCTTTAGTTACATCATTGCCGCTCTCCTTAGAAATTGCTTCAGATTTATCCGATGGATTGTGAGCGGCGGTAGCCAATCTAACAGCCTTATCCGTCTTTTCAATTTTCAAGACGAAACTGCGGTCAATGCCGAAAACACCGTCATAGCTGTCGAAAAATAATTGCTGCCCTGCCTGCCAATAACGCCCGGTGATAAACTCGTTGCCGTTCTTGAGTTTGATAACGTAGGCGGCGTCGGCACCCCCGAGCCCCGTGCTGCAAGCGGCAAAAACCACTCCGTATATCAACCCTTTGCGCATCAGGACTCCTAGCCGAATATAACCCTATTCTAACACGGGCTTAAAGTTTCGCCAAAGTTTTTTCTTCGCTCTATTGGTCGATTTGTCCACTCTTGACATATCGGAGTCGTCGGCAGTATTGTCCGCGAGTCTTGGAGGGGGCATGAGGATTCTCCTGCGCGGTAATGGTTTTTCGATGATCGAACTGATCGTCGTCATGGCCGTGATGGGCATCGCTGCTGCGATTGCTTTGCCGAACTGGAACAGCCTGCTGCCAAACTACGCGTTGAACAACGCGACGCGACAGGTTCAATCCGAACTCCACAGCATCAAGATGCGCGCCGCCGCGGAAAACATTGGCTTTCAGTTCGCGTATACGCAAGGAGCGAGCGGCTACACGATTCAGCGAGATTCTAAGACTCTGGTGACCAAGCCGCTGGCGGAGGGAACGACCATCACGGAGCAGGGCACGATCTCGTTTTCGCCGCGGGGTACCGCGAGCGGAAATAGGGTGCGGCTTCGCAACGCCAATGGCACCTGTAGGCAAGTCGTCGTAAGCCAGACGGGCAGAGTCAGGATTTGCATGCCTAACAACTGCGCAGAGGATTGTTGACATGGCCGTCGGCACCCAAATTAATCGAGGAAAACAAGCGGGCTTCACTTTCAACGAGCTCCTGGTTTCCATGAGCATTGTCGTCTTGGTAGTCGTGGGATATTCACTAAGCAGCGCCAATATGATTCGACGGCAAACGATAAGCAGTCATTCGACAATGGCGATCCATTTGGCTCAAGACAAGATTGAAGAGTTGCAAGCACAACGGACTCTGACAGAGGGCGACCTTTGCCCAAGCGGCGGCGATCATGGAATCTCGGTAACCGGCGCCACACCGGGGCCGTTCGACCGTTGTTGGCGAATCGCTCCCTCATTTCTCGGAACTAACCTCAAGCAGATTGATGTGACCGTTTCGTGGCAAGATCACGAAAGTCATCAAGTAATTCTCTCAACGCTTATTTTCGAAGGTGAACGACCGTGACTCGGCTGTACGATGATCGCGGCGCTACATTGATCGAGCAACTGGTGGCGTTGTTAATTGGATCGGTGCTGATCACCGCTCTCTATGGTTATTTTCGTGCCGAACTCTACCGTTCTCTCGCCATCGAGGCGAAAACCGCAACGCTCGAAGATGCGCGCGGCGCGTTGGATATCATGATTCGTGATCTTAAGAATGCAGGCTCGTGGGGAAGTGGCAGTGTGCCCTCAGAGGTTGGCAGTGTGGATGACCCGAACAACGATGCCGATACGGTTTGCAACCGCGTGTACGCGGCCAGCGCCAGCATGATTCATGTCCAAATGGATCTGAATGGTAACGGCAATTGCGCCGACAACGATCCACGGGAAAATATTCACTATGAGTTGGCCGGACCGACCTCGACATGCCCGGGTCCCAACATAATCCGGCGCAATGGCGATTGCCTGGTTGCCAACGTCGTACCTACAATGGTGGGGAAAGTGTTCAGTTACTATGATGCTAATGGTACAGACCTCGGTAACACACCCGCTCCAGATGCAATCAAGCGAGTCAAAATCAGCTTTACCGTTCGAGTGAAGAATCCCGACCCGAGAGCTACTGACACTCTAGCGTCTGTTATTTCGGGCGGAATCGAGTTTCGTAACTAGCGAGGAGAGGATGGAACACGGCGGCGAGCTGCTACAGAACCAGCGAGGCATGGTTCTTTTCAGTTCCTTGGCGATCCTGGCGGTTTTATTGGCCGTCGGCATCGGCATCCGCGTGATGCTGCAAAATGATTACCGAGTATTGGCGAATCTTCGAGGCGGCACAGAAGCATTCTATGTTTCGGTGGCCGGGGTAGAATGGAGTAAGGACGAAATCGCCCAAACTGCGAGCTTTCCTCCCGCTCCGGTAAACCAGACGAAAAATTTTGCTTCTGGCGACTTCTCCGTTTCGTTTCTTTCTCCCACTGTCCTTGGGCCGCTCTCAGCGAAGGTAGTTGTTCGCTCCGTCGGGACAATCGGCAGTTCCTCCCATGTTCTCCAAGCCCAGCTGACCAAATCATATGATCTCGCCGATGCGGCTATCGGCGTTAGGGGTAATGCTTCCCGCGTTAATTTCAGCGATAATTCTATTTTCATTTCCGGGGTCGACCACGATCCGGCCACGAGAAACCCCGTGCCAGGAGCACAAGCACGTCGCGCTGTATCGACGTCCGATGACACACTACGCTCATTGGTAACGCAGGCTCTTGGAGATCCCCCGCAACCAGGTATCCTCGACAACGGGAGTGCCGTCCCGCCCGTTGGGACCAGCAATTTTCTTCCAGCGACTGCCATTAGCCAATTGGCTGCAGATCTTTGCGGTTCCCCGGGTGCTTCAGTAACCTCCGTGACCAACGATGGGAGCTTAGTGTTAGAAAGCCAGGCCTGGGGGACGCAAGCTTCACCACAGCTTCGCTGTATCGAAGGTTTGCCGATGTCTGGCGACGCGGTTACGCTAAATGGGACTACCAACGGCGCCGGTATTCTCATTATTAAGGACGCGGACCTGATCTTGACGGGATCATTTCATTGGGAAGGGCTCATCATCATCAGCGGCGGGGAAGTCGGTCTCAGGGTGATCGGATCGAGCAGTAAAGAAATATTCGGCGCCATGATCGTCAATGAAACTGCTAGCCCTGGAAGTGCTACGGCAATTCTGGATATTCAGGGCAATCTTCGCCTGTTATTTAGCCGCCAAACCTTAGGACGCGCTTCCGCTTTGATTCCAACATCCATTCTCGGCAACACTTATGCAGCTTTGCCATCGGTCATTTCACAACAATATTGGCGAACCATCACTCCATAGCTTTATTCAAAAACACACAATTTACATTGCGCCCGTAAGATGCTAAATTGCGAATCTACAACGTTTTGATGTTGCAAGTAAGGTTTTTTTGGCATTCCCGCAAACGATGGCAACACCCCGTTAATTGAGGAGCCTTTTTTCCATTCTATTGCGATTGAGCTTGGCAGAGGCGTGAGAGGGAGAGAGCATGGACACAAAGAAAACCATTATGGTGGTTGACGATAACCCGGACATTATCACCATCGTCAAAACCATTTTGGAAGGGCGGGGGTATAATGTCTTCAGTGCTTCCAGCGGCCCGGAACTCCTCAACATGCTGACGACCCAAAAGCCCGATTTGATAATATTAGATATTATGATGCCTGAAATGGATGGTCTGGAAGTTTTAACCCGGTTAAAGGGTAAGACGGAGACCTCGACGATCCCGGTTATCTTGCTTACCGCCAAGGTTCAGTACGAGGACGTTCTCGGCGGCTATAAATTGGGCGCTGACTATTACATCACCAAACCGTTTACCAGTACGCAACTCGTGAACGGCATCAACCTGCTCTTAGGTGAGGGTAAAGCCTGAGCATACCTGAATGCCAGGGCGGATTATCGTCTTCGCAGTACTTTAGCTCGGTCCCGACCTCATTGTTTGCATCTTCCGATCGTTTTCTTCATTCTCGTTATTCATGGTTCGGTTCATTACGTTCGAAGGGGGCGACGGGACCGGCAAGTCCACTCAAATACGCGCCCTCGAGAATTATCTCGCCGGGCGTGCTTACTCCTGCGTGGTGACCCGCGAGCCGGGTGGCACGGCTCTTGGAAATCTTATCCGCAAAATGTTGCTGGACGTTGGCGGCCATGAGATCGCCTCGTCGGCGGAACTCTTCTTATACTTGGCTGACAGGGCGCAGCACGTAAGTAAAGTCATCTTGCCGGCAATCAAAGCCGGCAACATCGTGCTATGCGACCGCTTCACGGACTCGACGGTGGCGTATCAGGGATACGGGCGTGGCATTGATCTGTCGCTTTTAAGGCAGCTGAACGATATTGCCGATCATGGGGTTCGCCCGGATCTGACGTTTTTACTCGACTGTCCAGCGCAAATTGGATTAGCGCGAACCGCCCGCCGTCAGAGCGCAATGGGCCAGCGTCACGAGGACCGGTTTGAGCGAGAGAAGCTCGAATTTCATGACAAAGTGCGCGCCGGGTTTCTCGAAATAGCACGGGCGGAACCCAGGCGGTTTCGCCTCGTCGATGCGACGCGATCCGTCGAAGAAGTAACGCTCGAGATCAGGAAAATAATCGATCAGGAAATGCTCTAATGGGTTTTGCCGATATTGTCTGGCACCAAAGACAACTGGGGACGTTGCGTTCGGCCATGACCAGCGGGAGGCTGCACCACGCATACCTTTTCCTCGGGCCTGAAGGGGTAGGAAAACGGATGATCGCGATGGCCCTGGCCAAAGCGATCCATTGTAGCGAGTCGGACCAAGATTATTGCGGTCGATGCGTTAACTGCGCGCGTATAACGGACGGCAACCACCCGGACGTCAGGCTAATTGAACCGCTAGCGGACAAAAAGGAGATCAGCATCCAACAAATCCGCGAGCTCCAGCGCGAGTTGAATTATCGCTCCTTTAGCGGCAAGCGGAAGACCGCCATCATCGATCCCGCCATCCTGATGAATACGTCCGCGCAAAATGCATTGCTGAAGACGCTCGAGGAACCCCCCGTGGATTCGCTAATTTTCTTAATCGCTCCCAACGGGGGCGGACTGCTGCCGACTGTTCGCTCGCGCTGCCTGCGACTCTCCTTTGCGCCTCTTCCGAGCGCGCAAGTTGCAGCTTTTTTACAGTCAAAATATGGGATGAAGGCCGATGAAGCCGAGTTTGTAGCGGCTATGAGCATGGGCAGTATTGGCGCGGCGGACAACCTGGACAAGATTGAGTTAGTAGAGAAAAGACGGATTTGGTCGGATATGTTGAATTCTTTGAAAGCGGAAGGTTACCACGGAGCGATGATCGCCGCGGAAGCGCTCTCGGGAAGCCGCGACGAGGCACTTAAATTTCTCAAGTGGGCGGAAACCTGGTATCGGGACCTGTTAATATACAGCGTGACACAAAAATCGGATGGGTTGGTGAACCTGGATATGCTCGGGTCCATCGCACAGCAATCGGCTGAAAGCAGTGTCAGCCACAAGCTTTCGGCCCTTTCACAGACCGCCGGTGCTGCCGCGCGCATCCAGCGTAATTTGAACCGCCGCATGGTGCTGGAGAAGTTCTTGTTTGGCGCGGTGAGGGGGCGTTGATGGAACCAATATACATTACAACGCCGCTGTTTTACGTCAATGCCGAGCCACATCTGGGTAGCACGTATACGATGGTGATCACGGATACCCTTGCGAGGTACTACCGCGCCCAAGGGTATGAGACGTTTTACCTCACGGGCACTGACGAACATGGTGACAAGATCGCGCAAGTCGCAGCAGAGGCGAATGTCCCCCCGAAAGAGTTCACCGATCGTGTAAGCGCTGCCTTTCGCAGCATCTGGGATGACTGCGGGATCACCTATGACTACTTTATCCGGACCACTGACGCCGATCACGTTCGTTTCGTTCAAGAAATCCTCTCTCGGGTGAACGAATCGGGCGATATCTATTTCGGCAAATACGGCGGTCTGTATTGTTTTGGCTGCGAGCGATTTTACACTGAGAAGGAATTGCGCGACGGCAAATGTCCGGACCATTTAGTGAAACCGACGCTGATCGAGGAAGAAAACTATTTTTTTCGGATGGGCAAGTATCAGGATCGCCTCCGAGAACATATCGAAACTCATGCAGATTTCATTCGACCGGAGGGCTATCGAAACGAAGTGCTCGGGATGTTGCGTGAACCGATCGGCGATCTCTGCATCTCTCGGCCCAAAAGTCGGCTTACTTGGGGCATAGAGATCCCCTTCGACGATCGCTATGTCACCTACGTGTGGTTCGATGCATTGATTAACTATGCCAGCGCGCTAAAGCAAAGAGGCGAGGAATTCTTTCGGAAGTTTTGGCCCGAGGCGCAGCATTTCATCGGAAAGGACATCGTCAAGCCGCATGGCGTGTTCTGGCCAACCATGCTCATGGCGGCGGGCTTGCCGCTATACAAGCACCTCAATGTTCATGGCTTCTGGACGGTCGAAGGTCAGAAGATGTCGAAGAGTCTCGGCAACACGGTTGCCCCCCTCGAAATCAGGGCCAGGATCGGCATGGATGCGTTCCGTTACTTTTTGCTGCGCGAAAGTGTTTTTGGCCAAGACCCCGACTTCCGTGAGGAGGCTCTTATAACACGGTACAACACCGATCTTGCCAACAACCTTGGCAACCTGGTCAGCCGCGTGCTGGCGATGCAGCAGAAATATTTTAACGGCGTCGTCCAGCCGCTCGGTTCCGAATGGGCGACGGAAGATAAACAGCTCCACGATAAGTTCGCGCAAGCTGAGAATGATCTTCACGGTCACATGGCGGAGCTGCAGTTTCACCGCGCTCTTGAAACCATCTGGTCAGCTCTCGATCACGCCAACCGCTATATCGTTCAGACGGCGCCGTTTACGATGATCAAAGATCCGGCACAACAAAGCCGAGTCGGAGAAGTGCTCCATCATTTGCTCGAAGTCATAAGAACTTTGTCTCGTGTGCTTGTGCCGTTTCTACCGGACACGGCAAGAGAGTTGCGCGAGTTGCTCGCTCTTCCCGATGGGAAAGAAACTCTGAACGCGCCCTGGGGACAAGGTTTTCAAGCGGGACACAAAATCAACGCACCGAAAGTCCTATTTCCGCGCATCGAAACCGAAGCCAAGAAGTAATTCTCTCTCGAGTATGCTGATCGACAGCCACGCTCATATTCAGGGCATGGAATACGCCGGTGAAGTCGAAGTCGTGATCGCGCGCGCCCACGAGGCGGGCGTCGAAAAAATCATCGTCGTCGGCGGCGCCGGCGATATATCGAGCAATACTGAGGCGGTTGCTCTGGCAGAGTCGTGCGCCGACGTTTATGCAACTGTGGGTATGCATCCACACGACGCTAAAGATGTCGCCGCCGATGAGCTACGAAAAATTCGCGAATTAACTCCACACTCGAAGGTGATCGCGGTAGGAGAAACCGGGCTCGATTACTACTACAATCACTCACCCCACGATGTTCAGCGCCGGGTATTCACCCAGTTCATCCACATGGCGCGCGAGACAGCATTGCCTATCGTGGTTCATGAGCGGGACGCGGCGCACGACGTTGTTGAAATGCTACGGAGCGAAGGTGGCGGAAAACTTCGGGGAGTGATTCACTGCTTTACCGGCAATTACGAGGCGGCCCGGGAATATCTAGATTTAGGATTTTATCTCTCATTCACCGGCATCATCACTTTCAAGAATGCCGAACCGCTGCGCGAGGTGGTGCGAAGAGTGCCGTTGGAACGTATGTTCGTCGAAACCGACTCGCCTTATCTCACGCCCGTGCCTCACCGAGGCAAGCGCAACGAGCCCGCCTATGTACGGCTCGTTGCCGATATGGTCGCCAAGGTAAAGACAGTGTCTTTGGAAGAAGTGGCTAGCACGACGACAAGCAACGTCCACGAGCTATTCCGTTTTTGACTTGGGCGTGAGCCACATTTCGTAAAGCGGCACTAGAATCATTCCCGCGTAGCCCAACCACAAACCGACCCACGAAAAGATCAACAGATAGGCAAACATTGGCGATAGCATTCGCGTTAGCCAGCTGCCTCCCATATCGAAGACGTGAGAGAAAAACGTCGTCAAGATAAAAAACACCTTGGCTCCGCGAGACAGCGAAGTTGCCATGAACAGATGGGCGAGAATCAAAAACACGACGCTCATACTGAAGGCATGAAAATGGGTCTCTTCGAGCAACGCATTGAGGTTCTTGGCGAAGAACATCTGACCGCCGATCTCGCCGCCGAGATAGTAGGCGACAATGCGCTCATAGCTGACGCCGATGCGCTGAAATTGAAAAAACCAAGTGGTCGCCAATCCTCCCAATATCAGAAGGAGAAATAGAGTATAGACGAGACGGATCTCAAACGATGCGTCGCGCAGCCGAAAAGATGGAGTGGCGAAGTTTTTCATTTTTTGGAAATTTCTTTCCAGGATGATCGGCTGCGAAACTGCCGGGAAAAGGCTGGCTCTCCGCTTGGCGCGAGGACGATCGCTTCAGTGTCGGAAAAATTTTCGATGGTTGGCAGAGCATTTTTGCCGAGCAGCACCAATGGTTTTGTCAGCGCCTCGGCTCGGGTGGCGCTACGCGCGATGACAATAGCGGTGCGGGTTTCAGTTATCGGTGCGCCGCTAATCGGATGGATCAAGTGACCATACTTCTTCCCGTCAATAGTCCACCAGCGGCCCATACTGCCGGAAGTCGACAGCGCTGTATCGCGAAGATGGATCGCGCCGCGCAAACGCTCATCGGTATCTTGCACGGCTATCTCCCAGCCAGGCTTTCCGGGAGGAGCGCCGATGGCGCTGATGCTGCTACCACCGAAATTGATGAGCGCTGCGGTTACTCCCGCGGCTCTCATGATGTCCGTGACACGGTCGACGGCGTAGCCTTTGCCGATGCCGCCGAGGTCGACGCTCATGCCTCCGCGTGTGAGCTCCACTTCATCCGGTCGATAGAGCACAAGATTCCGGTAACTGACCGCCGCGAGTGCTTGGGCCAGCTGTTTCCCGCTCGGGAGTCGATTTTCCGCCGCCGCCTTCCGCCATAGCTCCATCAACGGGCCGACGGTGACGTCGAAGATGCCGCCAGTTTTCTCACTAAATTCGCGAGCCGTGCTTAGCAGCGCAAAAAGCTCTGCCGGCACGCACATGGCTCCCGCGCCGGCGTGCTGGTTCAAGCGCGACAACGCACTGTCCGGATCGTAGTTCGACAGTATTTCATCAAGACGATGCACTTCGCGTACGGCGTCGCGAATCAGCCGCTTCGCCGTTTCCGGCTCGTGGTGCCATAAAGTGAATTCGAGGTAAGTCCCCATTTGGTAGTGAACTTCGCGCACTTCGCGCAGGGCTGCCGCGGTTTTCGCCGGCGCCAGCGCGATGAGAAGCAAAAGCAACAATATTTTAATCGATTTCACTTTCGCTCTGTTCCTTCGAAGTAAACCACTTCCAACAAAGCCAGGGCCTTCTTACTGCCCCGTCCTATTGCTTCAACAGACATCGTGGCGCCGCTGATGTTTTGAATATCACGATAGGGGAGAAGCGGATCCTTAAGTTGCTTTCCTTTGTACTGTTGAAGAAAGCGGCGGTCTCTCACTTCGCCGCCGTACGCTTCGCGATAGACCATCAGCGCCGCATCCTTGATTTTGCGATCGGGACCTACGCCGACAATAAATGTGATGGGACGATGTTTACCGATCTCTTCAACGATCGCAGCGTAACCCAAAATTGTTTCCCCTTTCTTCGCCACGAACGTCACGTAAGAATCTTCCCAAAGGGAAGTTTTGGTTTTTCCCATACGCTGCTGGATCTTTGCTTTGATTTCTTCGTTGGAGCGAACAACCTTCCGTTCAAACGAGTCCGCTTCAGGAAAAACCGCCTTGGGAGCTTCCTCATCCTTGAGAAAGACTCCCTCCTGGCCGAGCGCAAACTGAGAGCTTCCCAACGAGAGCGCGAGACAAACAAGCCAAATCCCAATCTGACGGAGGGAGATTTTAGAATCCAAACGCTAGCCCCATGAGAACGGCATGTTGAAAATATTCTCTATCCTTGGATGAGGTAAGAAAATTGGTCACGCTAGACAGACTCTTGCCTCGGTTGGTGCGTGTATATTCGTAAGCGAGTTGCAGCGCCACGAGAGGAACCGGCCGGTAGGTCAAACCCATCGTCACGCGATTGAGCAGCCGGTTTTCCTTTTCGAATTGAGTCAACGATGTACTGCTGAACGCCATTTCTTTTATCAATTGGTTGAACCAAACCTGTTCCAAACGAAGCGTGGCGATAAGCTGGGGATTGGCAAAGTGCTTTCCCAGGAGTGTATTGCCTAAGAATTCAGGCCAGAACCGGTAGCGGAAATCAACCCAGTATCCCTGTTTACTTGTGGCTAGGTTGGCTAATTCGAACTCGACCTCGGTCTCGACGTCTCCGATCTCGGCTTCCGTTTCGCTGTTTATGGCTTTTCGTGCGAAAGGCAGCGCGACATCTTTTACGCCGCTCCAGCGAGTATGCACGTATTGACCCTCGATCTCAAAAGGACCCCAAGTCTTTTTCCCGTCCAGAGCCAGAGAGAAGACAGGCCGACTCGGCAGAAAATCCGGAGTGTATCGTCCCCAGTAAAGAGACACCCCGATTTCATCACCCAGCCACGGGCTATAGGCCCAACGGGTCGCTAACGCCTTGCCGCTCTTGATGTCGTCCGCGAACGTACCGCGCGAAGGACGTAACTCGACCTCTTGAGCGAATTTGGTTGTATCCCCGGCGCGGGTTTGAGAGATCTGTTCAAGCTCGGCATCCAAAGCCACGCCGTTCATGACATACCACTGATAACTGACCTTTCCGGTGGTGCCGGCGGAAAAGTCTCCCAAGAAACCAGCGCCAAGCTCCGGCCACGCCGCAGTCGAAGGCAAGACCGGAACGCCTCGATCTATTAACGAACGGCGCGGCAAATCCCAACGATTATCGTCGTGGTTGATGTTGAAGCGTCCCAGTGGAACCAGAAGGGCGCCAGCCCGGAACTTGAGCCAGTCGGCGATATCGTACTGCATCCAGGCTTGCTCTAAAGAAATTTCCGAATGATTCGTGCCTTCAACCGCCTGTTGGAGTCCAACGCCTCTCGATGAGAAGAGCCTTTTTTCCACTTCAAGCTCCGTGAAACGCTCAAATTCCAATTCCAGATTGGCTTTTAAGCGCTCGGCGATCGGGGAATCTACCGTCAAGACCAATCGCCTGAATGTGAACGTGTTGTGCAAATCGTCCAAGCTCGAAGTGCCATAGCGCATGGAACCGTAGGCTCCGACTTTGGTTTGCTCGACTAGTTTTCCAAAATAGCTCTGGCTCTTGGCGGCAACGTCGGTCATCACGTCCTTCTTGACCTGTTCGGTAAGCGCGGCCCTTTCAGCCTCGGCCCTTTTCATTTTCTGGGCTTCTTCATCCGTCATTTTTTTCTCCAGCCGTTCTAGCTTGGCCCTAAGCTCTCTAACCTCGGCTGCGAGATCACCTTCCTGTGCTGAGCAGACAGCTGGTAAGATAAGCAGTGACGCCAGAATGACGATAATGGTTTTCATTTGTTTCTCCTTCTTGCCTCTGACTGTGGTTATTGAGGTTGTCCAGAAGATTTTTTTCAAAACCATCTACTCGTAGTCCTCGTTGAGTGCTTTAAGAAACGCGACAACTGCAGCCACATCGCTTGGTTGCAGTGCGATGCCATTGAGGAGAGCATCCGGGTTGCGCATCGTCCCGGCTCGGGCGAAGTTGGAAAATTTCCCGTACAGGTTGATCACGCTCTCCAATGTGTCCGCGCGGCCCGTATGAAGATACGGCCCGGAGTGTCCGAGATCTCTCAATCCGGGAGTCTTAAAGCGAGCCACCGCTCTGCCGAGGAGCACATCGGCCGTACAGGGACGCAAGTCACAAAGAATTTTTCGAAGAACAGCCTGGGGTCGAGGAAAATCAGGATTGGCGAAGACGTTCCAAAGTCCCAAATCTGTGAGTCCAGGCTGGCCACCCGATGGAACCTCCCGAAACGGTCCGGCGGCATTGGGATGATTTGGCGTCGGAGGTAAGAATGCATCGAAATTGCTCTGACGTGTAGCGAGGTCGGGAATGTTGATGCCGACAAAGGCGCCGCTCGCGTGGATCGCATCGTACTCATCCTGCGCGGCGCCGGTGTTATGAAAACTGAAGTCGGTGAACTTTGGAGCGGCATGGCAGGCAATGCAATTGCCGATTCCCCCCTGAGCTATCACATCAATGGATAATGGAACTGAAGCGGGTTCGCGTAGAAAAATCTTGAGTCCCTGCAATTCCAGCGGGCCGAAAATGAATGATTGATCGTGAAGTGTCAGAGTCCCGTCATCGGCGGTGACAAACTGGGGATTCGTCAATTTGTCGAGCAGTGATCGCAATCGACGTGAGTAATCAAGATCGGATTCGCCCACGTCAGGCGCCACCGGAAGGACGTTCTTGCGCAGGAATTTATCGTAAGTGGAGCCGGAAAATGCACCGGCAAAATCCTGGGCGAAGACCAGCGACCGGACGTATGCGCTTATCAGTTTTGCCAGTCCATCGAAAATTTGTTGGTCTGTGGCGCGGTCGACGTTTATGCGAAAACGCGCGGGAAGACGAAGCTCCTCTGGGACGCTCAGATCCTTGGCTGTAAGAACCTTCCGATAGGCGCCGCCAAAGTCCTGGGCGAGTGCGGCGTTACCGGCGTCATTGCGAATAATGTGCGCAATGTGGGCGATCGCTTGAGCCCGTTCATTCGGTAACCAACCATAATTTCTCCCCGCCAGGGTTTCCCGGACCAGATCTTCCAGGGTCGTGAACTCGCCGTCGAAGTGCAGTAGAAAATTGCGGCGCGACAGGGAAGCGTTCACCAGCGGTGGCGAGTTACGAGGCGTGGTTAACTTGCCGTCCGCTCTCGGCGGGAGCGGGCTGCGTCGCGCGAAATCAGCGTAAGTGCGGTTGCCGCCTCCAGTGATACCTTTCTGCTCGTCGACTAGATGACAGCTTCGACAGTTCATCGAAGTACCGGCAAACGGCCCCGGCAGGGGATTACTTGTAGTTGCCGTGAAGTCCATCGTTGGATCGCCCGTAGCAAGGACGGCGTTGGCGTTGCCGCTGGAATTCGCGAAGAAAAATTGCGCGAACCTGGTCTCGAGAAAAAGTCGCTCACCGATAGCGACCTCGGCCGGATCGGCCTCTTCCTTCGCTTCCGCGGCCACTTGTTCTTCATTTAGCTGTGTGGTCGCGGAATGGATCTGCTCCGGAGACAAGGAGTCCCCAAGTACTGCTCGTGTGAATCCGGCCGCGACCGTACAAATGGCTGCTGTCATAGCGACTGCGATTGGCGTCAAACGCCTCAATAGTTTCTTGGTCATCTCCATGTGGCACCTTCCCGAAGCAATTAGTTGTTTGCGAAGTATAAAAATCTCTCAAAACGCAAAAAGCCCGATTCCCGCCATGGAATGGCAGGATACCGGGCTCTGGATTCTCGACCTCTGGCCGCTCTTTTTGTTTCTGAAATATTTAAACTGGTCTTACAAGTTCATGCGCACGACTCCTTTTAGGTGGACTGGTAAAATTACTTGGCGTTTGCAGCGCCGGCATTTAATTTCGACGCCTTCGGCGACCATCCGCGCCAGCAAACTGCCGCAGCAGCATCGCAGCGGCGTTTCTGATTTTGCCGCATCGACGGTCTTTTTTTGTTGAAGCTCGGAACGAGACTGCATTTACGCTTTCTTTCGTTCTTTCGCCATTCGCAGCAAGGTCACGACGAAGGCGCAGAGCATGATTGCTTGGGCCGTTAATGTTTGCACCGTGGGATAGATGCCGAGTATCGGCACTTGCAGCGGAAGATCTATGGGTGTTGTTGGGACCCAACCGGCCGCTTGTAACTCTTTGATGCCGACGCCGGCGAAGATAAACGCGACGATGTAGAGCAATGTTCCGGTGACGCCGAAAAAATATTTCAACGGAACCCTAAGGCCGAGCTTCAAAATGACAAGCGTTAAAACTATCAGGGCCGCCAATCCGGCGAAAAATCCCCACAGAACCGCGTGATGGCTATTCTCGTTCTGCAGCCAGAGCGCTTGGTAAAACAGGACGACCTCAAAAGCCTCGCGGTAGACCGCAAAAAAAGAAATCCCCATCAGTCCGAAGATGCTTTTGCTGGAGAGACTGCTCTTGACCTTGTTTTGTATGAACGCCTGCCACTTTTTGGTCTCGGAGCGGGTATGGAGCCAATAGCCGACGTAGAACAACGCGAGTGCGGCGAAGATTGAAATGAATCCTTCCATGCTCTCGCGATGCTGACCGCTCAATGTCAGAACGGTTTGCGTAATGAGCCAGGTAAGCCCTCCCATGACCAGAGCCATAATCCAACCCAGATGGACGTAGCGGACGGCGTCTTTTGCGCCCATCACTTTGAGCATCGCTAAAATTGCCGCAAGGATAAGCGAGGCCTCGAGTCCTTCTCGAAGAATGATGAGCGCCGAGTTGATGAAAGTGTAGTAATCGGAGATGTTGTCTTGGCGCGTCAGGATTTGCTCGGCTTGTTCGAGCTTGGCCTCCATATCGACATGGCGCTTTTGAATTTCGTCTATGGAAACTCCCTGTTTTATCGCGTTACGAAATTCCGTGAATTGCGTTTCGAGATTTCGGCCGAACGTCATGTCTTTAGCGAATATCGCCGGCTCCGCTAGATCATAGCCATCGATATAAGCGTCCACGGCTTTTTGGTACGCCTTTTCTTTGTTTCCCTGTTCGTAGAACTCGACGGACTCGCGTAAATATTCGCGCGCGATCGCTAACGGGTCTGAGGTTTTGGTCTCGACCACGCCGCGGCGCAGATAGGCGAGCATGTCCATAGCTTCGGATCCGTTCCCGAATGCTTTGAGCTTTTCCAACAGTTGTTCGTCCGAGTTGGTTGCCAGCGTAGCGACGGTTTGAAGCTCGGGCGGTAGCTTCTTGGTCTTAACCAACTGCGTGCCTGACTTCGCCGCGTCTTCCGAGAAGCGCAGCGAAAGGATATAAAATGCGACCTGCCAGCGTTGCTCTTCGCTCAGCGCCGCGAACGATGCCATCGCCGTACCTTCGATACCGAAGCTTGCGGCATTAAAAGCTTTGAAGGGTGAGAGACCACCGATCCGTTCCGGATCGGTGAAGTTAGCCGGCGGCGGGGTTTTCGGATTCATCGACTCGCGTCCCGGCCCGTCGCCTTTGCCGCTGACGCCGTGGCATTGCGCGCAGTTCTCGTCGTAGATCTTTTTGCCGCTGGCGAAAGACGGCAGCCGGCGCGGATAGGGGACGATGTTGTAGGCGGCGATCAGCTTATCTTTCGCCGTCTTGGCCAGCTCGGCGATCACCTTCGGGTCGGCTTTGCTGTCGACTTGGCTCGCCAACGATTTTAAGCTCGACTCGACTCCGGCCTTGTCGGCCTTGTCGACTTCTTTGAGTTGAGTGAAAAGGTCTAGGCTACGCTTGGCGAATTCCTGCATTTCGCCGTATTCGTCTGGGCTGAGGATCTTGCCGCCTTGCACCGCGTTCTTGTAATCACTGCCGAGATAATCCAGCAACGCGACCAGCCGTTTGGCGTTATCCTGCGCGATAGCAGGGTAGGTAGTCAGTAAAAGAACAACCAGAGCGAGCCAAGGCACGATGTTAAGCTTGGTAATAGGCACATGGCCGATCGGCCAACGACGGAGGATTGGGAATCGCTTGAAGCTGCGGATCGGCGTGTTGACCGGGTCGCTCATTTCTTTTATCCAGCGTTGGCCGATAAGAGAAAACGTTTTCTCAGCCAGGCGCTAATTCCATCCATGAGCAGGACAATGACCAGGACGAGCAACAGCACGGTTGCCAGGCGGCGATAATCGAGGCTCTGGAGGTAAATTTGGATGACGAATCCGAGACCGCCGGCGCCGACAAAACCGAGAATCGATGAGGCCCGGATGTTGTACTCAAGCATGAAGAGAACTTGGGCGAGCACGGCGTTGGCGGCCTCGGGGATGACGACAAACCGAACCAGCTGCAGCTTGGAGGCCCCGGTGCTTTGCACGGCCTCCATGATTTCTGGGTCCGTGCCTTCGAAGAGATCCGCGTAAATCTTCGCGAGATATCCGACTGTGTAAGCGGCGATGCCGAGCGTGCCGGCGAGCGGTCCTAGGCCGACGAGGATGACGAAAACAATGGCCCAGAGAAGCACGGGAATCGTGCGAATTCCCGCCGCGATGAAACGGGCCAGACTGGAAACCCAAGTCGAAAAGAGACGTCGGGTGCCGAGGATGCTCAACGGCAGCGAGGCGAGGAAACCAAGCAGGGTACCCGCAAAAGACATCTCGACGGTTTCCCACAGAGCCGCACTGGCGACCGGCAGTATACCCAGATCCGGCGGCACCATGTCGGCGCCGAGAATACTCAAGTTGCGAAAGCCGCGGGACAGCCGGGCCCAATCGAAGAAGCCAAGGTGGGCAAGAACCGCCAGTAGGAAAAACGTGGTGACAACCGGCACAACAAAGGGTGATCTCACAGGGATGCCTCAATGGAGGGAGTCTCGAGGATTTCGTTGCCGATGAAACCCGGAACCAATTCGCCGTTCTTAAGCGCGAGCACCGCGTCGCCGAACTGTCGCGCCAGGCCCATTCGATGCATGCTCATGATGAAAGTAATCTGCTCTTGTTCAGCGGCGCGCCGGATGCGCGTGAGGATCTCGGAGGCCAAAGCGAGATCGAGGTCCGATGCGAATTCGTCGGCGACGACAATGCGGGGATGTTGGAGCAGGGTACGTGCGATGGCGACGCGCTGGCGCTCACCGCCGCTCAGGCGAAAGACCTGTTCGGAACTTTTGTGGCCGATGCCCATCATTTCGAGCGCTGCCCGGGCTTTCTCTATTTCATCCCGTGGGAAAAGACCGAGAAGCGCTCTGCTGTCCGCGAGCCTCCCCAGTGCGCCCATCAAGACGTTTTCGAGCGCGGACAGGTTTCTCACCAGGCCCAGTTGTTGGGGAATATAGCCGACCAGCGCGCTTAGTTCGCGCGGCTTGAGTTCCTCGGTGGGCTGACCAAAGACCCACACTTGGCCTTGATTCGGCTTCAACAGGCCGGCGAGTACCCGCAACAGCGTGGTCTTGCCGACCCCTGAAGGTCCCATGATCACGGTATGCTTGCTGGCCGGAATCGCCAGCGAAACATCTTTGAGCACCCAGTCGTGGTTGCGAAATGAAAACCAGACTCGCTCTGCGTGCAGGGCGGCCGGCGCGCTGCCGTTGTCGGTCACAGGCGCTCCGTGTATTTGAGTCCGACCAGCTTCAGGTAGCGATCGAGCGGTCCCAGATGTTCCTCGGCCGTCGTCGGTTTAAAACCGACGAAGATGCTCGAGATAAACGAGCGCATCAGATCACGGTGCTCCGGCGCGCCAAGTTTGCTGATCGCTTGAACGGTTCGCGCGCGTAGAGGATCCTTGAGTTCTTTGCTCAAAACCACGGCATGGGATGGAATCGGCCCTTGCTGTTCGATGATCCGGGTCGAGTCCAACACTTCCTTATAGAGCTTTTCCGGCACGTCGCCGGCGATGATCGTCGTGTCCACCTGACCCTGCTTGAGTGCCTGCCAGCATTGCCCGTAACCGCCGCCGAACAGCACTTCTTTGAAGAAGCTTTTCGGGTCGGCTTCTTTACCTGCTGAAGTTTGAATGAGGTTGAGCTCCGCGAGCCGTCCCATCGGCGCCACGTATCCCGACGTCGAGATCGGGCTGGAAAAACAAACGCTCTTGCCTTTCATCGCCGGCAGATCTTTGTGAGGCGAATCAGGCAGCACAACCCAATAGGAGTAATAATGCGGCGCATCGACTTTTTCCTTCCCATGGATTACCTGTCGCACCTCGGCCAGAGCGACTTGGGCGCCACCTAGACGCACTGCCAGTTGCGCCGGCCAAGCAGACATCAGAGCAACGTGCGCATGGCCAAAACGCAGCGATTCCACCACTGCGGCATAACTACTCGGCACATAGATTTCTACCTTTGGCCGGGGCGAGATGTTCTTCTCCAAGAAGTCCTGGAGCGGTTTTGCTTTGGCTAAGATCTCGTCGCTCGCCACCGTCGGTTGGATGGCAACGACGAGCTTTGCCTGGGCCCAGCCCGATTGGGCGAAGATCAAGCTCGCGAGCGCGATCAGCGTTATCAGAAGCGACACTTGGCCGACTATTCTTCGCATAATTAAATCCCTCGGTGCTTGAAGTTTCTCTCCGCCATGACTATATGCAGAGAAGGTCACCTTTCTTGATTGCACCTACACCAAAAAGTTAGTAACATCTAACTTTCAAAGTTCCTATATTGAAATAAAAGAACTTTGTCAACTATGACTCCCGCCAAGATCACTCCCGCGACCGAGGACTATCTCAGGACCATCTATGCTCTTGAAGAAGAGGTCCAGCCGGTAATCGCGGCTCGTGTGGCGGAGGAGGTTGGAGTCACGCCTTCGACCATGGTGAGTACGCTGCGCCGTCTGGAAGGAGAGGGCTATCTCAAGGTTCTGCGGCGCAAAGAAATTCACCTGACGACCGAGGGAAAACAGGTCGCCGAGAGAATTCTTCGGCGCCATTTTCTCCTGGAACGTTTCCTAACGGATTTACTGGGATTGGACTGGGGCAAAGCCCACCAAGAAGCGCATCGACTCGAGCATGCGCTATCGCAAGACGTCGAGGACCGGCTCGCAAAGCTGCTCGGCCACCCGACGACTTGCCCTCATGGAAATCCCATTCCCAGTAAGGAATCAGTGCGGACGAAGAAGGGGCCAAAGACTCCGCTGCATAGCATCACGGCGGGAAAAGAAGTGGAACTCGATTACATTACCGAAGGAGGCGAGCGCGATGCTCGCCTATTGGGTTTCCTTCAGGAACACCAGTTGGTCCCTGGCGCTAAAGTTCAGGTGCTCGACGTGGCGCCCTCGCTCGGCATTATGACGCTAAAGGTGGGCGCCGACCAGTTCTCGTTGGGTATTGAGGCGGCGAAAAAAATCCGTGTCCACTGACAAGTCGCACAGGTGCGGACAAGTGTCAGTCTTTGGTTAGTTCGGCAGGCGTTTCGGTCGATGGAGCGTTGTTTTGCTGCTGCAAGCCGGCCAACTCTGCCGCGAGAAATTCAATCTGCTCGGCGATCGAAACCTCACGATCGATAAGGATAAGCTCCTGGCCGTTGACGCGGCACCGGCCGCTACGGGCGCGGTAACCCGCATCACGCAACAGCTTTTCCGTGCGCACATCGAGATTCATTGCCTTTGCCGCGGCAATGAGCTCTTGCAGCCGGGCCTCTTGTTTGCTTTTCGCTTGCGTCATTGCGGTGAGAACTTAATTATCTCTCAAAGCCGAAGTCTTGTAAATCCCTCAACGAATTTTCTATTTGCAAAAAAACTCCGCCTTGTTATCGTACCTCCAGCAAATTGGCCAGGACCGCGGTCCGTTAGGCATTCTCGCGGCTTTTGTGTTTTGAGCGATCTCTCGTGACCCAGGAGGGATGCATGATCAAAAACATCCTTGTTCCTCTCGATGGTTCGGAACATTCGAAGGCGGCGCTCGACTATGCTATCTGGATAACCGAAAAATTCGACGGCACGCTCTTCGGCCAACACATCATCGATACCATCTCGATCGAGGGGACTTTCTTTCACGACATCTCCGGTTCCCTGGGTTTCGAACCGTATTTGGATTTTTCCAGCAAGATGCGGGAAATTCTCGAAGAGCGCGGCAAGATTATTCTCGACGATTTCGCGGCGCGCTGCGAAAAAAAGCACATTCGCTATACCACTTTATTGGATATGGGTTTGATCGCCAACGAAATCTGCGAACGCTCCAAGATCGCCGACCTCGTGGTGATCGGCCATCGTGGCGTCAATGAAGAATTTTCAACCGGACTTTTGGGCACTACGGCCGAATCGATCACACGCAAATGCCCCCGCCCGGTCTTTGTCTCGACGAAACAATTCAAGCCGGTCGAGAAACCCTTGTTGGCTTACGACGGCAGCCAGCGCGCCAGCTCCGCGATGGAGACGGCCGCGGAATTCTGCACGGTGCTGCATTTGCCCTTGACTGTGCTGACGATCGCGAAGGAAGAATCCCTGGCACAGACCAATTTACAGCAGGCAAAGTCTTACCTTAGCTCCTACGCGATCGACGTCAAATATGAACTTACGCGCGGCTACCCCGAGCAAAAGATCGTCGAATACCTGGTGAATATGAATCACGATTTACTCTTCATCGGGGCGCACGGCCATCGGCGCATCATCAAAATGGTGCTCGGCAGTACGACCGAATATGTGCTGCGCAGCGCCCCCTGCCCGGTATTTTTGAAGCGTTAGTTTCGAAGGATTTTATCCTTCAAAGATTTTTGGGATCTGCGCCTATGAAATTCCTCGCAGCTGCAGTTCAGATGCTCGCTTCCGATGACAAGGCGGCAAATCTCAAGGAAGCGAAACACTGGGTGCGCCATGCGGCGGCAGAAGGGGCGCGCGTGGTCGCGCTCCCGGAAGTTTTCATTTGGCGTGGCAGCAAGAAACTAGAAAGAAAATACGCCGAACCGATCCCCGGTCCATCGTCCACGGCGATGGCCGAGTTGGCGAGCGAGCTCGGCATCTATCTTCTGGCTGGGTCAATTCTCGAAGAGATTCCCGGCAGTGAGAAAGCTTACAACACAAGCTTGCTTTTCGATCCGGCAGGCAAAGTTCTCGCGTCCTACCGAAAGATTCATCTCTTCGACGTCGATCTTGCCAATGGCGTTTCGCTGCGCGAATCAGAGACGCGCGCTCACGGCGAAGCCATGGCGGTGATCAAGACCGATCTATGTTCGATGGGATTGAGCGTTTGCTACGATCTTCGTTTCCCGGAGCTCTACCGCGGACTGGCTAGCCAAGGCGCCGAATTGATTTTTGTTCCCTCGGCCTTCACGGCGTACACCGGCGAGGCGCACTGGGAAACTTTGCTGCGCTCGCGCGCCATCGAAAATCAAGTCTACATTATCGCGCCGGACCAGTTCGGTAAGAGCGCCAGGAGTTTCGAGACGCACGGTCACTCAATAATCGTTGATCCTTGGGGGCAAGTGATCGCCGA
>DASPXM010000093.1:0-3549 GCA_035637295.1 Verrucomicrobiia bacterium | reverse complement strand
CGTCTCTACGTTTGCTCGAATCCTCTGGCTACCACAACCCTCGCAAGCAAAGTCAAAACCGTCAGCACCAGGATCAATACCACTCCCAACGCGGCGGCTGCCGGCAGATTTTGCTCTTCGTCCCAAAGATGCCAGAGCATGACCGACACGGGCCAGCTGTCCCTGCTGGCGAGCATCAGCGGCACAGAAAACGCCCGGATGGCGTGCGCCGCCACCCAGAGCCACGCCGCGACAAAGGCAGGGCGGATAAGCGGAAATGTGATTTGCCATGCGACGCGCAGTTGACTTGCGCCGCTGACTTCCCCGGCTTCTTCCAACTCCTTGTGAATTTGGGTGATCGCGGCGTTAGTGGTTCTTGTCGCAAACGCGATGTACTGCGTAATCAACGCGAGGGAGACGATCCATACCGTGCCGTAGAGGCCGAGGGAGCGAAACGGCGGCTCGAGATACAGAAAGATAAAAGAGAGCGCCACGACGATTCCGGGCACGGCATGAGACGCAAACAACAGGCTGTCCAGAGCATATCGTCCCTTGACTTTGGTCCGAACCACCAGCCAGGAGACCGCGAACGCCAGCAGCACTGTTGCCGTGGCCGCGAACAGAGTGATGATTACAGTGTTCCACATCGCATGCAGAATCACCGGCCCGGAAAGTATCCCGCGATAGTGAGTCGAGGACAATTCGGAGAGCACCTTCATCGATGGCGGCTGATAGACCGGCAGGAGCGAGGTCCAGATCAACACGCCGAGAGGGAGAGCAACCGCCAAGATAAAATAGAGCACGAAGAGACCGAGGGCCGGGTAGCGCCAACGGCCCAACGCCAGGGTGTGAGGCCGAAATCCCTTCCCTGTCACAGTCGTAAAGCGCTCGGTCTGCGAAAGAGTGGCGCGTTGGTAAAAATAAACCAGCACAAGCGCCATCAGAAAATAGCTTCCGGCAAAGGCCGCGCCCAACCCGTAATTGGGAATCGCGTCACGAGTGGAGATATAAATCATCGTGCTGTAAACAAAGACGCGACCGGGAAGGCCGACGACCAGCGGAGCTTCGAAGGATTCCATCGAAGAGGTAAACTCATATAAGACGGCGGCGAGGAGCGCCGGTCGCAGCACCGGCAGGGTAACGCGCCGAACCGTGGTCCAGTTCCTTGCTCCCGCCGCGAAAGACGCCTCCTCGAGACCGGGGTCCATCATGCGAAAAGCTCCAGTGATAAGAAGAAATACCGTCGTTACTCCGCGCATCCCGTCCAGAAAAATCATGCCGCCCAGGGAATAGATGTTGATCGGCCCTTCAGAAAGCTCCACGCCGAAGCTGGCGACCAGGTCACGGATGAAAACATTGATGATGCCGCTTCGAGGCATAAAGAGAAGCACGTAGGACATCGAGAAGAGGAGTCCGGGCATCGCCAACGGGATGAGCAGCAGAGTCCAGCACAAGTTGCGCAGCGGCATATCGGTGCGCTCGAGCAGCCAGGTAAAAAACACGGCGATGAAGACCGTAATCGCAGTGCCTCCGCCGGCGAAAACGAGCGTGTTGAAAATCATCCGATAGGTCAGCGGATTCGTGTAGGCGACGAGGTAATTATTGAAGGTAAACGGTCCGGGCGCGGCCGGGTGACCGGAGCGAAAGCTGCTGATCACCATTTGGCCCAATGGAATTAGAATGAGCCAGAGAAGAATTCCGACGACGAGGATGAAAAAGTAAATCGAGCCGCTCGGCAGCCTTTCCTTCATGGTCAACGCACGATGGGAAGTCCGACGGCTTCTAATATCTCTTTGAGAATCTCCTCCGCTTTCGCCCGATACTGCGGCTCATACCAGGCAGCTTTTTTCCCCTTGATGAGTTTGGCCGATTGAGTGCCCGGGATCAGCGGGCTGCCGTTTCCCTCGACCTCGTCCAATAACTTCTGGCCCTCCTCGGAAAGCGACCAGACGGTCCAGAGCTTCGCGCTATTGAGATGCGCCGCCCCGCGCGGGATGAAAACCACGTCGCCCAAGTTGACCGGGATGGGCTCCGCTAAAGTAAAGCCGATATGCTCTCCCTTACCCGACCTCGTCTGCTCGTAATAGGTCGAATAAAAACTGCCGCAGTCGATGGCGTACTCGCCCAGCGCTAGCTTGGTCATGGCGCCGGTTCGGTCACGCTCGAAGATCGTCTCGTTCGCGGCCAATTGGCGCGCATGAGCCAGCGTCTTTTCTCGGCCCCATACGTTGGGCTGCCAAAGTATTTCTAAGTGACGCGGTCTGGAATCCATCGCCACTTTTTTCTTCCACTTCGGAGCCGTGCAATCTTCCCACGTGAGTTTCTTGCCGACCTCATCGGGAACGAGCTTGCGGTTATAGGCGATGCCGTAGAGCTGCGAGCGATAGTTGACACCGAAGCCGTCGGGGTGGACGTGCTGGGGATTTACGCCAAGAGATTTCCAATCGACCTTTTCCACTACGTTCGCGCGCAGAGCGGTGGGTACCTGGGTTTCGCTCAGCACCGTGACGTCATAGGAAACTTTTCCGGCGGCGAGCTCGGACAAAACTCTTTCCCGCTCGCGCGAACCTCCCACCCGCTCATACTCGACCTTGATAAACGGATAGCGGGTTTGAAAAACTTCCACGAATTTCTTTGCCCCGGGTTTGCCCGCCTCCTCCCACCTCACCGTAAGTCCCACCTTGACCCGCCCTTCTTTTTTCGCGCCCTCCGCGATCTTCTCGATATCTTGGGCACCAACCAAAGAAAGCGACATAACGGAAAGGCTCGCTAGCCCTCCAAGCAAAACCAGCTTCTTCATTGGTTACCTCTCCAGCTTCGCGGCTTCTACAATGATTTTTCCACGAGCGGCGTTAGATCCATTCGTACCCGGACCTTCTCGGGCTCGGTCAATAGCCGATAGTCGGATTCCGCAAGCTTGTCGATTTTGTACCATTGCGTCATTCTTTGCGGCAACTTCGCGATGATGAAGCCGTCCTGCTTTTCGTATTCGCAATTCATGCGCAACAGGCACGCTTTGTTCCACTCGTCCTTCAGCAGTGGAGATATCCCTATGGTGCTGCGGTCCATCGCATAGACGTAAATATGCCGGCCAAATCCTTTGGCGCCGATTTCATCGGCCGGAATCCTGACGTGGATATCCGACGGGACGTTGGCAACATAAGCGACGCGTCGCCCGCCGCTCGACTCGGTTCTCATGGTCAAAAAGACCACATCCCGCTCGGTCGTATTGGTAAACCCGTAGTGAACTCCCGCCGGGATCAAGACGCCCTGGTTGGCTTTAAGCACAAATTTTCCCGAAAGCCCTTCCACGGTGAGCTCGCCGTCGAGGATATAAAGAATCTGGTCGGAATCCGGGTGCTGATGGATATGCGTTTCGCCGCCCCGGGGCCGCGTCTGAAACACCGCGATGAAGCTGTTGGGCGACCTGGCCATATCCACTCGACCACTTAGATGGTCGCGCTGCTTCATCGCCTCAGCGACATCGAAGATCTGCACCTCGTCGACTTGACTGCTATTGACTGTTGCCATTTTGTTCTCCTTTCCGTTGCACCGCAGTTAATTCTTTCC
>DASPXM010000092.1:0-15273 GCA_035637295.1 Verrucomicrobiia bacterium | reverse complement strand
CCGAGCATCATCTGTTGAGCCTTCATTCAGCCCAGCGTTGTGGCCTGCATCATATCGCTTTTGGCGTGAGCAACGAGGATGATGTGGATCGAACTGCCCTGGAATTGCGGTCTCGCGGTATCCGGTTAGTATCGGAGCCGCAAACCCTGAACGAGCCTGGAGGAGGATACGGCTTTCGATTCATTGATCCGGAGGGCCGCTGCATTGAGTTGAGCGCCGGCGTCGTCCAGCATCGAGGCGGGTGGCAGACCAAGAGCGTGCAGCCCCATTCCATTTGTCATGTTGTCCTTAACACAACGCAAATTGATGCGATGATCGAGTTTTACACAAAAGTACTTGGCTTTCGGATCTCCGATTGGAGTGAACAGCAGATGGTTTTCCTGCGTTGTAATAATAAACACCATTCAATCGCGCTCAGTCGCGCCCCTCACGCTTCGCTTAACCATATCGCTTACCTCGTCGCCAACGTCGATGAGGTGATGC
This sequence comes from Verrucomicrobiia bacterium, assembly GCA_035637295.1. Classification (GTDB taxonomy): domain Bacteria; phylum Desulfobacterota; class Binatia; order UBA9968; family UBA9968; genus DP-20. The sequence continues at coordinate 14,790 of DASPXM010000092.1, read as the reverse complement.
GCGGCATGGTGAATATGCGCAAGCACGGCTTCGAGCCCGGCTGGGGTCCGGGACGGCACGGCCCGGGAAACAATATTTTCTGCTACTTTAAAGAACCCGCAGACTACGTCGTGGAATACACATCCGACATCGATTACATCCAGGACGAGGCCTCGCATGAGCCAAAAATATGGCCAAGGACTCCTGAGCTTATCGACCGCTGGGGAACGGCCGGCCCTCCCGGCGCGGATATCCGTCACGCCATGGAAGGAAAACCCGATCCTGGATGGCCGCCTTAAAAGCTATTTCACTAACCATCGCCGAAAGTAAAGACGAACCAAAAGCCGAAGGGAACTTCAAATGACGTTGAGCGCAGCAAGATCATTTCTCAGTGCGTTCTTTTTGATCTTAACGAGTGTCATTGTGAACGGCTCCGCCGTAGCTGGGCTTGGTCGCCCTGCGCCATCTTCGGAGCAAATTCTGCTGGTGCAAAAGACACAGGAGCAGAAGCCAACCAAAGTCGAGCGAATCGCTGCTGCGATTCCAGTTCGAGCTTTGCCGAACGTGCCTTTGTTGGTGGGAGTCAAGAAGGGCTTCTATCGGCAAGAGGGTCTGGAAATTGACATAGTACAGATGGGCTCCACTCCGGCCATTACCGGAATGATCACAGGCGATGTCACCGTGGATTTTCATAGCTCCGCAATTAGAGCGCCCGTCGCGGGCAGACCCATCCGCATGATCGGCTACATGGTGGATAGGCTGAACTGGCATCTCTATGCGAAGCCTGAGATCAAGCGAGTGGAGGATTTGAAGGGTAAAGTGATTGCCGTGACCGATGTCGGCGGTAATGTAACCTACATATCGCAGATGATGCTCGAAAAACACGGACTAGGCGGTTTTGGCAAGGACGCGGAGATGTTCCCCACGGACAGCATGCAAAGCAGCACGTTAGCCCTGCTCGCGCGGCAGGTCGATGCTGCTCTGGTTGGCACTGAGATGGGCATCAAGGCTGAGGCGAAGGGATTTCATGTCATAGCGCGGGCCAGCGATTATGTCCCGTTGGGACTGGGGGGAATGTCAGCGAGCGTCGACACTTTGAAAAACCGCTCTGATACTATCAAGCGCTTCCTGCGCGGGACTATTAGGAGCCTTCAGTATATCAGGTCGGATAGAAATAAGGCGGAAGCGGCGGACTTCTTCGCCCAATTTTTGAATCTCTCGCGGGGTGACTCGGAGTTGATCTACGCCCAATCCAAAGACTACTACAGCCCAAATGGATCCATCAGCAGAGAAGGCTTGCAGGTTGAGATCGCTCTGCTGGTGCAGCACTCGGTCTAAAGAAAGAGATCTCGGTCGACGAGGTGGCGGATTTTCGCCTGTTGAGAGAAATACAAGCGGAATTGGGATTGAAATGAATTGCGCACGATCAAATGGCGGATAAACCACCGTCCGCCATGAGCACAGCGCCGGTGATGAATGAAGCCTCGTCGGAAGCGAGCCACAAGACAGGATAGCCGATCTCCTCGGGTGTCGCCCAACGATTCAGAAGCGATGGAGCGAAGCCTTTTTCTCTCAGCTCCCCTTCCGTCATGCCGCGCGCTTTCGCCCGCCCCAACGTAAACGGTGTCAACGTAGAGCCTGGACAGACGGCATTCACGCGGACTCCATGCTGCGCCTCTTCGGCAGCCAATGCACGGGTGAGACCTAAAATAGCCGCCTTGGTGGCATCGTACTGTCCCATACCCTTCCGTCCGACGACTCCGAATACCGATGACAGGTTGACGATGCTGGCGCCGCTCGCCCTACGGAGCGCGGGAAGGGCAGCCTGGCAGCAGTTTGCCACGCCGAGAATATTCGTGGCGATAATCCGTTGCCACGACTCTTCCGGCGCCTCTGCTAATGGAAAATACTCACGCGCTACGGCATTGTTGACCAGCACGTCCAGTCCGCCGAATTCGCCAACCGCTCGCGAAACCGCGTCGCCGATCTGCTCACGTCTGGATACATCAGCAATCAGCGGCAAGATCCGTGCTGAGACGATTTCCTGAGACAGCTGCGCCGCCTGCTGCTCAACTTTTTTTTTATCGATATCGACCAGCGCAACTTTGGCGCCTTCGCGACAAAAAAGACGGGCCGTAGCGGCTCCTATGCCGCCTCCCCCTCCGGTTATCACTGCTATTTTGCCGTGCAGTCGTCCCGCCATAAAATTTCAGTGTGGTGAAATGCTAATGTCTTCGTTGCACCCAATCTTTGTTGACGAAGCACTGGAGTACTGGAGTGGTGGAGTAATGGAGTGATGCGTTTAAAACCCAATACTCCAAGACTCCATTACTCCAACAAGTATTTATGGTATCGGCCAAACAAGTGAGTTTTTGCTGGGCGCCATTCGATTCCCGCTTAGCTGCGCTAAAAAGGCGTCTCTGATGTTTTGGCGCACTTCATACATGCTGATGTCCGGCTCGAAGAGGTGTTCGTTGGTCCTGGCGGTCACAAGATCGCCCTGAGATTCGGCGATCATGGCGTCCTCCCTGGATATGCTCTTGAAGCGCGGTCCAACCACCTCCGTATAAAGCTTCTCCCAGCGCTCGCGTGCTTCAGTGGTGGCCGCCCTTTGCACGGCGAACCGCTGGATGATTGACCGGCTATCGTCTATCGGGAACTGCCACAACCGTGAAACGTAGGGGTCTACCCCAGGCACGGGACGGATCACGTTGGTTGAGATGCAGGGGAACAAGAAGCGGTCCCCTTTGACATCAAGCAGGTGCCCATGATGAATGGGCTTGCCTTCACGATCTGTGGCGACACCGCGGACGCCGTATGAGGTCTGAACGATTTTTAGGCGTCGCTCGGCCAGAGGGGCTGTTGCCGCTTGAGGGCTCCCACCCTGCCAAGTGCCGTCCTTCACAGCCTGGGTTTCGGCATGCAGGGTCACCGCATGAAATCCGTCCCCGCCGTCGATCGCCAGCAGCCAATTTGTCCGCCACACCTCGGTCGGCATTCGAAACCACAAAAACTCGTCGTCGTGACTAAGCTCTTCCGGCAGCTCGTTGCTCAGCGGCGGTGGCGGAAACTTCGCTGGATCACCAACGTAAGCCCAGACGTATCCGCCCAACTCCTGTGCCGGGTAGTACCGCGCATGGACTTCATGCCGGCTCGGACTATCGTCGGCCTCCCATGGTATCAGCACGCACTTTCCGCCGCTGTCAAAGCGCAAACCGTGCAACGCGCATTGCAGATTCCCTTCCAGAACACGACCTAGGGAGAGCTTCGCGGACCGATGGGGACAACGGTCAGACAATACAGCCGGAGAACCGCGCTCGTCTCGCCAGACAACCAGGTGTTCGCCCAGGCATTGGATGCCGACAGGCTTTTCCCGGCCAAGCTCGTCGGATTGCAGGATCGGGTACCAATAGTTGCGCAAACCGACCTCCAAACCTTTCGGCACGCCGGGGACCAATTCGGAAATTTCGTTTGCGTTCATCGTCGATGGCTTTTTGTTCGCTTTCTATTTATTTAGTCCACCAGTGAAAATCAACCCGCTTTCCAGACCGCTGCTGAAAAGCGAATCATCGGCTCTGCGCCGCCATTCAATAGACTTTTTTTCTGCCTTGGAGTAAGGAGATTTCACCAGAAGGGAGATCACAGTGCTCACAAAGGATGACATCAAAGGCGTGGCCGCGATGGTGCCTACTCCTTGCAAAGAAAACGGCGAAGGATGGGACGCCACCAACTCAGTGAACCTGGATGAGACGGCCCGGATGACCGAGAATTATATTCGCGACGGCATAGGCGTTATCGCAGCATGTGGCACTACGGGCGAATGTGCTGCTCTCCTATGGGAAGAGAAGAGGGCCTTCGTAGATGCCATTGTTCAGATTAATCGAAAGCGCGTCCCGGTTTTTGCGGGGGCTACTGCCTTAGGGACGAAAGAGACGATCCAACAGATGCGCGGTCTCAAGGATGTGGGAGCCGACGGAGCATTTGTCGGTCTTCCCCTCTGGCAGACACCGACCATCGAAAACGCCGTTCAGTTTTACGCTGACTTGGGCGAGGCCGCTCCTGATATGCCGATCCTGGTTTACGCCAACGCGAGAGTCTTCAAGTCAGATTTTCCTACCGCATTCTGGGAAAGGTTGGCGCACAAGGCGCGCACCGTTATTGTGACCAAGATGTCTTACAGTCATGCCAACTTGTTGGACGATCTCCGGGTTGCCGGACGGCAGATTAACTTCATGCCGGGTGAGAGTGCCATTTACGCCGCTTACAGGATGGCGCGTCCGAGGATAACTGCGATCTGGTCATCGGGCATGACGTGCATGGGGCCGGAGCCCGTGGTTGCCCTGGCCAATGCCATTCTCAAGGATGATGAAAAACGGGTGGATCAGATATGGGAGGATATTCGCTCGGTTCCGGCGGGCGCGCCGCCCGGTGAGTTCGCCACCGGTTTTGCCAAATACAACGCCCAAAGCAACAAGTATCTGACCAACGCTGCCGGATATATTAAAGGCGGACCGTGTAGAGCGCCCTACCGAATCAGCGATCTTCCCGAGAACTGGAAAAGGCAGGCGGACCTTCGTGCCAAAGGGTGGAAAGAACTGCGGAAAAAATACATGAGCCCTGCAGGCCTCTAGGATTACCCGGGCCACGTTCAAAGCGTTCAAGCGATTGAGTTCTATAGTCGTCCAAGAGTTTCAATCGGTCAGGGCGATCGGTCCGTTCAAGAGTTCAAAGCTGGAGCGGTTCTGCGTTCAAGGCTCAAATGCTCAAGGCGTTTAATTCGTTACGGATGACGTGGATGATGGGTCTGCTTACTTTCGGATAAACTGGTTCGTGTAGACGCCGGCGGCTGGGACCTTCCCGGCCACGTCGAAGAACTCATTTGTGATTTTCACGGTCTTTTCCATTACGTCAGGCTTCATGTAGCCATATCCGGACGCCACCGATTCTGCCGGAATGAAGACTTCTTCCACGCCGTTCTTGATTTGAATTCTTGTTAGCTCCCTATCCAGCTCAGGTTTGAGTTTCAATAAGATTCCGAGCGCTTCTTCCTGATGGTCACGAGTGTATCTCAGACCGTCCATCGTTCCCTCCACATAGGCACGAATCATTTCCGGACGGCGTTTGATATCCTCTTCCTTGGCTATAAGGGCGCTGCCGTAGATATCGAGTCCGGCATCCCGCATGTGGATTCGCTTTATTCGAATTCCTTGTTTAGCTGCAGCCATATCCGCTACCTCATCGTTCGAGGCACGAAACATGGTGATAAAATCGGCCTTCTTAGCAAGCAAAGCCGCCGGCTGAAGCGGCGGCGCGGTCTCCTGAATCTTAATGGATGCGAAATCCACGTTGTTGATCTTTGCAAGAGCGGGGAGCAGAAACCATTGCGCCTGTCCTGGGCTGATAGCCCACGACTTGCCTTCGAGGTCTTTGAGAGTCTTGATGTCAGTCTCCTCACGCCAAAGAACCGTGACGGCTATGTAACCGAGCTGAGCAACCGAGACGATGGGCGTTCCCCTGGATCGGCCGACTACGGCGGTTGAGACATTGGCGAAGCCCACATCAGCCCCGCCCGAAGCGATGGCGCGGATCGTATCCGCCGAACCTGTCCCAGGCTGGATGGTGACATTCAGTCCCCGTTTTGAGTAGAAGCCTTTCTCCGAGGCGACAAACCACGGCGCATGATTTCCCCCGACGATGAAATCCAGCCGGATAGTAACCGGAGTCTCTTTCGCTTTCTCAGCGGCTCTCAGATAGACGGGAGAAAAACTCAGATTGCCAACGACACTAAGCGCGGCTAACAGAGATGCTGTCTTTGACCGCGTGAGACCCGCGAGTTTCATGATTGTCTCCCCCATGAGTTTTTGCGTCTCCTTAACCGGATTCATAGATGATCATGCCCATCGGCGTGGGCTTGAAACCGTTGCATGGGTTGCGCTCCTGCGGGCAGTTAGACACTGCCACAAGCAGGTCCATTTCGGCCCTCAGATCGTAGAAGTCGCCCGCACGACTTGTCGGCTCTTTGATCTCCATGGACCCGTCCGGCCCGACCTCCACCCGCATGAACGGAACAAAGGCGTTGGGAATTTGTCGCTGGTTAAAGCCGTGTGGGGCCAGCGCCATGGCGAAGTTGTCACGGCAGTTGCGCGTACCGGGCACCCCGTAACGGATCCGATTCAGCTCCTCGCTGCACATGGGGCCGTAGGCGTAGCTTTCATCATTGGAGTAGCCGACGATGGTCATCATCGGATTACAGATGACGGAGTAAAGCACGTCCCCCTGGCGCAGCTCGCGCCGCTTGTTCAGAAGCAGACTGTTGCCCATGTTGAGGTGTTCCGTCAGATCACGCTCGTTGAAGCAAACCAGATCCGGAACCTGTTTGCCTTCCATGTCCACGAACCGCAGCGTCTGCCCTCGTCGGATCGTGAAAGCAGAATACTCCTTAGCCGGGATGATCCATTCTTTCACGATCGCGCCCGGTACGGGATAACACCGCATCGCTAGATCGTTTGCCATTCTCCAAAACCTCTTATTACAGTTTTCTTGAAGCATAAAGAACAGAATACTAGAAGAGTCAAGGCTCTAACTCCCCTGTCCTTACCCGTGTCGAAGTTGAAATGACGGCAGCTTATCGGCTACTCTCCCGCTCAAAATCGTTTGGAGTAAGTTCTGAACTAAAATGACATCAGGAGGATCGGACGGTGAACAGGAAAACAAATTTTCGTGTCATCGCGGTGCTAAACATTGGACTTCTGTTGTGCTTGCCCATTCTCGATAACCCAATGACTCGGGAAAGAACAAAATTCTCATCGCAGGCCAGCGCCGCGGAGGGCCGAAGAATCCGGCTTGAGGAAGCAACCATCGCCGCTGTCCACCGAGCTATCAGGTCAAAGCAAACCACCGCCACGCAGCTGGTGAACTTCTACCTCAGACGCATTAAAGCGTATAGCGGGACTTGCGTGCAGGGCGATGCTGATCCTGCTTCCGGATTGCAGCTTGGCGATATCACGCCGATAGCAAACGCCGGGCAGGTTAACGCCTTTATCACCGTGAACCTAAAAGAGGATAAACGGATTGCGTTGGGTCTCCCCGACAGGATGAAGCGCACCCACACCGGTACCGATGATCCAAAGATTCCGGATGCTCTCGACCGCGCTCGGGAACTCGACGCCGAGTTTGCCCGCACCGGCAAACTGGTCGGACCTCTTCATGGTATTCCGTTCGCCATAAAAGATCTTTTTGACACCTCCGACATGCGCACGACGGCCGGCGCTGCCGCGGCATACGCGAATGATAAACCACCCCGCGACGCAACCGTGATTGCGAAACTTCGGATGGCGGGAGCGATCATCCTCGGAAAGACGAACTTGGACGAATACGCGCCGGCAGGCATCGGCCGCAGCACATTCGGCGGCCAGACCTGTAATCCGTATGACACGACGCGAATTCCGGGAGGCTCGAGCGGAGGCTCCGCAGCAGCCGTGGCGGCGAATCTGGCTATGTGCGCATTGGGAACGGACACGTCGGGGTCGGTTCGAAATCCAGCTGCCTACAACAATATCGTCGGCATCGTTGCGACTCAGGGCTTGGTTAGCCGTGACGGTATTTTTCCGCTGACGTTCACAAGAGATCGAGCCGGTCCTCTTTGCCGCACGGTGCAAGACGTCGCGGTCGTCCTGGAGACGCTCGCGGGGTACGACGCCAGGGATGCCGTAACAGCAGCTGCTACCGAGCCCAGGGTGTCCTACCGGCGCTTCGTAAACGAGAAGGGCCTTGCCGGCAAAAGACTGGGCGTGCTGCGCGATTTAATGATCGAGGTCAGTCTCGCCGATCGAGACTCGATTCGCGTCGCCAACGAAGCCATCGCCGACATGAAGAAGGCGGGCGCAACGATTATCGATCCGGTCAATGTTCAGGACGCGATCGCAGAGCTGGTTCCTTATCTTGAGCCGAGCTTGCTCGCTAAGAATTTTCCATCGGTTTTCCCCAAGGCTCCTCCCGAGCCCATCGATCATATCGTTACGATGTTCTTCGATCACAAACTGTTTCCATCCGGGCTCCGCGGCGCTAACCTGCGTATGCTTGCGGCGCAGCGGCGCGGCGAAGAGGGCAGATACTCAATGAACCGCTACTTACAAGCGCGGGGTGATATAAAGTTCAAGAGCACCGCGGATATGTTCACGACCCCGACCTTTGCGGGTCACATGGGCGTTTTGAAGGCGACCTTTGGCGAGAGCGCCAAGACTCTGGACACGCCGACACAGACGGATCATCTTTTACGAATGCAAACCCTGCGACAGGTTCTGCTCAAGGTAATGGCAGACAATAACCTCGATGCCCTGGTTTTCGTGAACACGACGATACCTCCCCCGGTTGTCTTACCGAGTCGGCTGCCGGCGGCATATGACACACGGACGGAGCCAAGAGTGCTCAAGGCTGGGACCGCTCTGTCAGACCCGATGCTGCTCCCGGGTGAGCCGGTTCTGAAAACCGATTTGGATGTATTCCGGGGCGCCGGCGGGAGTTGGGGCGTCAACCTGAGCCCGGAAAGCGGATTTCCTTCCATTGTTGTTCCCGCCGGATTTACCAGAGTCGTTTATGATCGCGTACCAGATCCGACCGACCCCAACGGAAGCAAGCTCGTCGGTCCCACGCCGGCACAGCTGCCGGTCGCTATGGAGTTCGTCGGCCGCCCGTTTGCGGAAGCGAGACTCTTGGAAATCGCATCCGCGTATGAAAGATTCACGCATCATCGCCGCCCACCGGCAAGCTTTGGACCTTTGCCGGGAGAACGGTAAAATGTGAGCAATTCGGCGAAAGGAAATATGAGAGCCGAAATTTTTCTTTCGATCGATGGAAAAGCCTGAGTGCAAGCTTCGCGGGTCAAGCTTCGACAGCTTCGACGGTCCTTGATAACTTGACTACCTTTGTTGACTTATCTGACCCTGTCAAGGATCGTCAAAATGGCCGCGTGAGCACGGTTAGTGATGTCGCTCCGTTGTACCAGCGTAGTGCTCCAAGACGTGCTGGATCATGTTGCGGGCGAGCTCGTGCTCGCCGAAAAAAACTGTTCCGGCTTTTTCCTTCTCCAGTAGCGCCGCCTCTTCCTCGCTGTGTGTGCGCACGATGATTTCAACTCGGGGATTGACCGCGCGCGCGGTTTCAATCATGCGCCGCACGTTAAGTGTGTCCGGCGTGGCAATCACCAGCATGCGCGCGCGTTGGATATGCGCCTGGATGAGCACGGCAGGGTCGGAGGCGTCGCCGGAGACCGCCGGTATGTCTTTTGCGCGCAGTTTCTCAACGATCTCGCGATTCTCCTCGGCCACGACAAAGGGTATACCCTGCGCGGTCAAAGCTTCTCCGATGCGCCTGCCCACTCGGCCGTAGCCGACTAAGACAACTTGCCCGGTAAGCCGCTTGAGATCGACGGTCATCGGCAGTGCCGCGAGCGGATCGTCAGAACGCTCCAGCGATTGAGCCAGCTTCGAGCGCTCGCGAATCCAGTTTTGTGCGGGCTCGACGGCGCGAAACACCAGCGGATTGACGGCGATTGAGATGATCGCGCCCGCGAGAATCAGGCTCTGGCCTTCAGCCGGCATAAGGCCGAGGGAAATTCCCAGCCTGGCGAGGATGAAAGAAAATTCGCCGATCTGGGCCAAGCTCGCCGAGACGGTGAGCGCCGTGTTGAGCGGATAACGAAAAAGCAGGACGAGAAAAAAAGCCGCCAAGGATTTGCCGACGATGATGATCGCAATGACCACGAGCACGTGGAGCGGCTCCCGGACTAACACCTGCGGTTCGAAGAGCATGCCTACCGAAACGAAAAACAGCACTGAAAAAGCGTCTCTTAGAGGCAACGATTCTTCGGCAGCCCGATAGCTCAAGGGCGACTCGCGCATGACCATACCGGCAAAAAAAGCGCCGAGCGCGAAGGATACACCGAACAACGCGGCCGAGCCGTAGGCGATGCCGACAGCGGCAGCGACAACGCACAGGGTAAACAGCTCGCGCGAACCCGTGCCGGCAACCTGCCAGAGCAACCACGGGAAAACGCGTCGGCCGACAACCAGCATGAGGCCAATAAAGACCGTGACTTGGCCGAGCGTGAGCGCAAGAGTCGTCAGTAGACTCCGATCGCTGGCTCCCGCGGCGGGTACCGGCGCGTTCCCCCCGAGCCATGCCGAAAGCGGCGGCAGTAGCACCAGCACCAGGACCATGGCCAAGTCCTCGACCACAAGCCAGCCGACGGCGATACGGCCATTGAGCGTTTCTAAAATACCGCGACTTTCCAGCGCCCGGAGAAGCACGACTGTGCTCGCGACCGAAAGACCCAGGCCGAAAACGATGCTTCCGGCGACGCTCCAGCCCCACGTCGAGGCGACGGCGGTGCCGAGTAAAGTTGCAACGGCGATCTGGACGACGGCGCCCGGCAACGCGATGCGGCGCACAGCTAAAAGATCTTCCACCGAAAAATGCAAGCCGACGCCGAACATCAACAGCATCACGCCGATTTCGGCGAGCTGGTGCGAGAGGTCGACATCGGCGACAAAGCCGGGTGTGGCGGGACCAATGATGATGCCGGCGATCAAATAGCCAACCAACGGCGGCAATTTCAGGCGAGCAGCGATAAAGCCCAGGATCAAAGCGAGGCCCAAGGCGGCGGCGATCGTGGTGATCAGGCTTACGCTATGCGGCACGCTCTATTCTCCCATTTGAAACCTGAATTGAAGAACCGCCGCGATTCGACACCTCGGCCGTTCCGGTTGTGCGCCGAGCAAACTACTTGGCGGCAGCACAAACGTTTACCCTTCTGACTGACCACCATCGGGACGCTAGCGCTCCATCCGCGATTGCCGGGCAAGGCGCACGTCTATGACGAGTGCGACCCGTGCATGCACGCGCGAAATCGGGCGAAGAAAAGACTTAATCACCCTCCCAGCTAAGCTCTTTGTTGATTTTCTGAGCTACGTATCCGAGGTCGATATGCCGTAAAAGCAACTGGCGATCGGGAGGCGCAACGAACGCAAGCCGGCCATTCCCCGAGTCCCAGACCGGCACCACTGTGCCCGTCAAGCCAGCGGCATTGGCATGTAACTGGAGTTTCGATACGACTGCGTTTTGCTCGTGTGCGGTTTTAAACCCGAAATTTGAATGCATCGGGACGATTATAAAGTTAACTCCGCTTTCTGTTATGTGCGCAACATCAAAGGTAGCCATCGTAATTCCTCATGTATAAAGTTCAATTTGTTTGTTTTGGTTGCATTCGTCATCTTAGTCTTTTCCTGTTGACCCAAATAATGAACCGGATCGCGGCAATCAAGAAAAACCCAAGAATGAGAGTCTCCATGTGCTTCGACAATTCGTTCAGCATCGTTTACCTCTGAATAAATAACCGCGCCTATCGAATGGCTATCGATGCAACCAGGCCTGCGTTTGATCGCACCCGGTTTAGCGCGAAATTCGGCTTGATGATTACAGAGCGATCCCGGAATAGTCTTTGAGTATTCGGCTAAACACTGCAGCTGTGAGGAGGAGAGCGGATACAAAGACACGCAACAACAATATTTCGGTGAGGTCTCTGACTGTAATTTGTACTGAGGAATGAAGCAGATCGAACGACAGCATCATCCAAAACTCCGATTATCAAGAATGCGGGGGAATTCTGACCTTTGTCGCTTCTGAACGCCCGGCTTAGGGCACTCTGCACGAAATCTTTAGGTGCAAGGATTGTATTTTGCTGAACGGGAAGAGAATCTGCAGTTGGAGCGAAAATTTTGGGGTGTAAGGCACAAAGGAACAAGCCCAGAACAAACGTATGTATAATAAACGAGAAGTGCCCTCCCTTTCTGGCCCTCCAAAAGAACATCGAGGCACCTTCTATGCCAGCCATGATGCAATGTCAACCAAGCTTCCGCGCTGAGTTGCAACAACGGCGCCTTATCCGCTAGTGTCGATTTCGAGAATAGAGAAAGATTCCTCGTTCCACTCGGAATGACAATACACTGAAACGTCATGCCGAACGCGTCTATTAGGACTCCCAGATTTCGTGTGAGATCTTAATGAAGTCACGGTGGCCATTTGTGATATCCGGACCGCACGTTTCAAAAAGCAGGTGCCTATTGCACCTTTTCGCCTTCGTTGCGATGTTGCACGGCCTGAACCTAGTGCTAGCAAATTACCATCCCGCTCTCGCTCAAGATTTTTACAAAGACAAAACCATTCGATTCATCGTCGGCCAGGCGGCCGGCGGCGGTTACGACACCTACACGCGCACCATCGCCCGCTACATGGGCAAATATATTCCCGGCAGTCCGACCACGGTCGTCGACAACATGACCGGCGCTGGCAGCTTGGTCGCGGCGAATTATCTTTACAATAACGCCAAGCCCGACGGCTTAACGATCGGAAACTGGAACAGCGCGCTGGTGTTCAATCAGGCGATGGGCGATGTCAATGTAAAATTCGACGCGCGTAAATTTGGCTGGATCGGCGCGCCAACCAAAAGCGTGCCGGTTTGCTTGATCATGGGATATACCGGCGTCAAGACGCTCGACGAAATTGTCAAGTCAGGAAAGGCGCTGCGCATGGGCGGCACCGGGCCGGGCTCACATAGCATCGACATGCCCTTAATGCTGAATAAGATGGTCGGCACGAAGTTCACCGTCGTCTCTGGTTACCAAGGCACGGCGCACATCAGAATCGCCTTACAACGCCGCGAGGTCGATGGTCTCTGCACCAACTGGGACTCGGTGCTGGCGACACAGAAGGAACTGCTCGACGCTAAAGGCGACGAGCGCATGATTCCTTTCATTATCCATTCACGTATCGACGATCCTGATGCCAGGAATGTGACGCTGGTTAGCGAAGCGGTCAAAGACGAAGCCAATCTGCGCGCCTATCGCGTCTACATGGCACAGATGGAATACTCGCGACCTTTAACCGTCGCTCCAGGCACACCAAAAGATCGGCTCGATATTCTTCGCCGGGCGTTTAAGACGACGTTGGCCGACAGCGATTTTCTATCCCAGGCCAACAAACTGAAACTCGACATCAACCATGTTTCAGGTGAAGAAAGCGAAAAGTGGGTCGGCGAGGTTCTTTCGATCTCGCCCAGGATGAAAGAAGAGCTAAAGTACTTATCACCCGTGCAATAAACTGAGCGAGCACGAATTAAGGAGAAAGAGGATGGCTAAGAACGGATTTAAAGTGATGGATTCTGACATGCACGTCTTCGAACCGGCCGATCTATGGCAACGCTATATCGACCCCAAGTACGCCGACCGCGCGCCCAAGGGTCTCAATCGGTCGTTTAGAGATCTCGGCATCGAAGTCGAGGGCAAGACTTTGCCGATTCCGCGCAATCCGGAGAATCCCGCCCTGGCGAAATATCGCCAGGAGTTTTTCGAAGACAAGTATGGTGATGCCGCCAAAAGAAATTTCGACGGCGTGTCGCAACTGCAGGCTATGGACAAAGAAGGTCTCGACGTAGCCGTTTTGTTTCCGACGCGCGGCCTCACGGCCCTTGGCATCGATGACCTCGATCCGGATTTCGCCACGGCCATCGCGCGCGCTTACAACGACTGGCTGCACGACTTCGCCGAAACGAATCCCAAGCGCATGTTCGGCGTTACCATGGTCGCGCCGCACGACATCAGCGGGTCGATCGAAGAGATCCGCCGCACGGTCAAAGATTACGGTTTCCGCGGCATCTTCATCCGTCCCAATCATGTGAATAATAAAAAATGGAGCGACCCGTACTACGATCCGCTGTGGGCGGAGTGCGAAAAATTGAATTTGCCCGTCGGCTTTCACGAAGCCGGCAGAGTTTACTTGCCGCAGCCGGCGTTTTTCCACATCTGCTCGACCTTTTCGATGTTCAATACCTTCGGTTTTCCTTTTGCCAACATGCTCGCCTGCGGCGACATGATCTTCGGCGGAGTTATGGAGCGCTTTCCGAAATTGAAAGTGGCCTTCTTGGAAGGAAATTGTTCCTGGGCGCCCTGGCTCCTCTGGCGCATGGGTGAGTACGCCGAGACAACGGGCCAAGCGGAATACCCGTATCTAAAGCTGACGCCGCTCGAATACTTTCAACGCCAGTGCTACGGCGCGGTGGAATGCGACGAGATCACGGCAAAGCATATCCCCGAATATGGACTTGAAGACAATATGGTCTTCTCGACCGACTATCCACACCTGGATGTTAAATATCCGCACGCCATCGATACTTTTCTGAAGCTGCCGTTCTCCGACCAGAGCAAAAGGAAGTATCTGTGGGACAACTGCGCGCGGCTGTATAATTTTAGTTGATGCGAAAAGCCAGAGCGTTGACAGCCAGGATTTTTAGCTCTTCTCGGCGTGTTGAATAATTTCATGCATCTCAAAAACATTGGGACCGGCAAATATCTCTGCCCGAGGCCGGTTTCGATGCGCTTCTTTGAACTCCGCGCTCTCCGTCCATGCGTGGAACGATGCTTCGTCCTGCCAATGAGTCAATACCACATAGTAGTCACTCTTAACTGGCCGTAAAATCTCCAAGCGCACGAATCCCGGCATGTTTTCCACCAGCCTCGCCCGTCCCTCAAAGCGCTCTTCGAACTCTTTTTCACGTCCCTTGGCGACTTGGAGCCGATTCGAAACAACAATCATTCGAACACCTCTTTGCGGTTAAGATTGTCAAATCTCTATTTCGACCAGCACCGGTGCGCGTGCCGGCCGTGTTAAGATCCGACAGCAAAAACTTAGCATCCTCGAGTTTGGTTTCCTACAGCGCCAATACATCCGGTTTCTGGCGCCGCGGGGAATTCCAGCACC